>CALCIB010000078.1 GCA_937907525.1 uncultured Planctomycetales bacterium
CCGCTTCGCGGTCTGTCTTCCCCCGCGAGGGGGGAAGACCGTGATGGTCGTCCTTTACGCCATGCCTGCGGGCGTCGATCCCGACGGCCACGATCCGCGAGGGGGGAAGACCGTGATGGTCGTCCTTTACCTCTTATGGGACAGACCCTCAGGCCGGCGGCTGCTCGCCGCGAGTCCGCTCGACGAACGCCTCGGTGGCGTTGTCGAGAATCCGCCCCCGACGTCCCGCCGAGGGGTGGACGTACAATTCGCGGACGTCGATCACCTCGCCCGCGGGGGGCGGCGGCGCCATCGCGTACCGCGTCTCCCGGGCGTGGTCGGCCAGTTGCAGCTTGGGGTTGAACACGCTGTTGAACCTCCAGAGCATCTTCAGCGTGTTCGTCCGCCCCCGCGCCAGGTTGCCCGCCAGAATCCCCCCAAGGGCCCACGCGGCCTTCCAGCCCAGGTGTTTTCGGTTGAGCACCTGCTGGGTCTTGACCAACTCCGCGTAGAACTCCGGCAACGGCATCGCGGTGGGCAACACGGCGTGCTGGATGTCGAAGAGGCGGTAGTCCCGCGAGGTGATCCGCCGCGACTCGGTCACCCAGCTTTCGGTCCCCGGATACGGCGTGTTGACGCTGATGTTGACGATCTCCGGGATCTCCAGGCAGAACTGGCGGACCACCTCGAAGCGGCCGCGGTCCCAGCTCGGGTCGGCGATGATGTTGATCGCCACCATGATCCCCAACGACCGCGCGAACTCGATCGCCTCGAAGCTCTTGGACAGCGTCGTCCGCTTGCGGAACCGCTTCAGCCCCTCCTCGTCGATCGCCTCAAGACCCAGGAACATATATTGAAGACCAAGCTTCTTCCAGAGCTTGAAGACCTCCTTGTTGCGCAGGAGGACGTCGCCGCGGGTCTCCAGGTAATACTGCTTCTTGACGCCTCGGCCGGCGATCGCCTCGGCCAGCTTCATGCCGCGGTCGGCCTGGATGAAGGCGACGTCGTCGACGATGAAGACGCCCGGCTCCCGGATCGAGGCCAGCTCGTCGACCGACGCCTCGGCCGACTTGACCCGGTAGTTGCGGCCGTAGAACGTCCAGGCCGAGCAGAACGAGCAGTCCCACGGGCAGCCGCGGCTGAACTCGATGGAGGCGCAGGGGTCGAGCACGCCGATGAAGTACTTCCGCCGCTTGCGCAACAGGTCGCGAGCCGGCGTCAGATCGTCCAGGTCGTCGACGAACACCGCCGACGGCCCCGAGCCCGCCGCGGTGACGACTCCCGGCACCTCCAGCAGCGCCGAGGGGTCGCGGTCGGCCGCGGCCTCGATCAGCGTCGCGACCGACGCCTCGCCCTCCCCCTTGAGCACGCAGTCGATCGCCCCGTCGGCGTGTTCGAGCAACTCCGCCGCCACGAACGACGCGCTATGGCCGCCGACGAAAATGAAGGCGTCGGGAAGCCGCCGCCGGACCTCCTTCGCCAGGTCGACGACCTCCGGAACGTTGGCCAGATAGTTCAAGGAGAAGGCGACGACCTCCGGCCGCCAGGAGTCGACCTCGCGATAAACCGCGGCGTGGTCCTCGACCTGAAGGTCGATCAGTCGGACGTCGTGCCCCGCCCTCCGCAGCGCCGCGGCGATCGTCTCGACCCCCAGCGGCTCCAGCCTCAGAAAGACCTTCGTATACATCAACGCGCTGGGATGGACGGCTAGAATTCGCATGGTGGATCCGCGGGGTTGCTCGGAATTCCAGGGGGACCGCACCATTCTGGGGGAAGCCGCCGCCATCCGCCAGAGCATCCGCGACGACTCCCCGAACGCGAGCCTCACGCCACGCCCGGAGTCTTTGCGCGGTCGACCGAGTCGGGACGCGCCCGCTCGACCCGCGCGGCGACCTCGCCCGCGACCCGCTTCGAGGAATCCCCCGTCCCCCCCGCCGACGGCCCGCGCCCTCCGGCGCCCGACCGACGATCGCCGAATCGGCCCCGAGGCGCGGGCGGCCCAGTCGCCGGCGGAAACCGTCGATGGCTCGGCACGTTTAAACCATATCCAGATTCACAACGATCAGGTTCCACCGATCGCATCGGCCGGCGCAAGGGGCGCGCGGGCGGTCGATCACGGAATTCGCGGCGTCTCCGAATAATGTGGACCAAGACGCTTGATTTCGGGTTTCCTCGCGCCTATTCTGAGACTCCCTTGTCTCTGGCTCGCGCACTGGATCATCCCGGTTTCCGTATTCATCAGGAGAGCGAAATCATGCGCGTCTTCACGAATCCGAGGCGATCGCCGGCGACTCGGACGCCGAAAACGGCGTTCACCTTGATCGAGTTGCTCGTCGTCATCGCGATCATCGCCGTCCTGATCGCGTTGCTCCTGCCGGCCGTGCAGGCGGCGCGCGAGGCCGCCCGCCGCTCGCAGTGCGTCAACAACCTCAAGCAGATCGGCCTGGCGATGCATAATTACCACAGCGCCGCCGGAAGCTTCCCGATCGGTCGGACGGGGATCGGCTACACCTATCCGGCCAGCAACGGCGACCCGAACCGCCGGACCTGGGCGTGGCTGATCCTGTCGCACATGGAGCAGACGGCGCTCTACAACTCGATCAATTTCAGCCTGTCGTTCTATCTCTGGGAGAACACGACCGCGATGCGGACCCAGGTCGCTTCCTACGACTGCCCGAGCGACCCCAACGCGCCCGCCCCGCTGTCGCCGGGCACGGCCCAGACGATCCGGATGAGCGGCAACTACATGGTGAACTGGGGCAACACCCACTGGTATCAGGACGCGAGCCTCGACCCCTACACGGGCCCCATCCTGCCGTCGACGCCCGTTCAATTCGGAGGCGCCCCGTTCACGGTCAACAAGGTGTACGGCCTGGAGGCGATCACCGACGGTTCGAGCAACACCCTCCTGGCGGCCGAGGTCGTCTGCCCGTCCCCCAAGGGCCCCGCCAACGGCGACGTGGACCACCGCGGCGACGTCCTCAACGACGACCAGAACTGCGCGTTCTTCAACACCTACACCCCGCCGAACTCGAGGTATCCGGACAACGTGCCCGGCTACTGCGTTTCGGGCATCGCGATCGGCGGCAGCACCGCCCCCACCAGGCCCGGCAATCCGGCCTGCGTGGACCAGTCCCCCGGCTTCAACGCCGCGCGCAGCAAACACTCCGGCGGCGTCAACGCCCTCTTCTGCGACGGCGGCGTGCGGTTCGCGAAGGACTCGGTCAGCATGCAGGTCTGGCGGAGCCTGGGCACGACCAAGAACGGGGAGGTCGTCTCCTCCGATTCCTATTGAGTGGGACCAATGGACCAAGACGGGCCCCCGACGCTCCCGTAGGTCGCGCCCCAAAAGGCGCGCGACGGCCGCCGATCCAACCCGCCCGAGCTTGGCGGTCGGCCTCCCGCGCTTCGCGAACCGAACCGCGCCGCCGGACGAGCGGCCCGTCTTCGATCTCATCTTCTTGGGAGGCATATCGACCCATGAGTTCGAACCGCGTTCGATTGTGTCTGGCCGCGTTCGTCATCGGCCTTGCCGGTTGCGGCGAAACCACGCCCGAGCCTCCCGACGATTATGGCGAACAGGTCCTGACGTCCTCGAAAAAGGCGACCAAGAAGGGCCCGCCCCCCATTCCCAGGGGCATGGAGTCCGCGGAGACGAGGTCCGAGAAACCGGCCCCTTGAGAGCGCGGCTCGAATGAGAAAGCCAGGTGCGGGCCCGCGCCCGCGGCGTCGGTCTCTTTTACGTCGCGTTCCCGAGCGACGCGGAGGGGACGCGCGCCGGCGATTCGGGCCCTTGGGATTTTCGCCTTCGGGTCGAGAAACCTGAAATCCCAAGGCGCGAACCGCGGATCATGGGAGATGGCGGGCGTTCTTTGACAACTTGCTCGATGGTAACGAGGGAGGGGCCGGGCCCTTTCGAAAAGGAAGCGCCGGGCGTCGGCGGGTCCGCCGCCCTTCGGAAAGCCCAGGGCGGTCGCGCGGAAGCGCGGCGGTGGATCGGACCTGGCGAACCCCGCCGTCCCCCAAGGGAGCGGATTTATCATGCGTCTTCGACGATCAAAGCCATTTTCGGGAGCCGATTCGGAATCGTAAACCGTTGACAACAAACGCCTTGCGTATCCGAATCATTTGGTGGCCGCCCCGCGATCGAACCCGAATCGAAGCCGACGTCGAACGCCGAGGCGGACGGCGGGCGAGTCGTTCCGATCGTCGAGAGGCGTTCCCAACGCGCGCCGAGATCGCTAAGATCAAGAGGCTGGAATCGCGATCCGCCCAACGTCCTCATCCGCCGGGTCGCGCCGATCCGCGCCCGCTCCGACACGCCACCCGTCACGCGCCGCCCAGGGAGCCCTCCGAGCGATGGCCGACGAACCGAACGCGCAGCGCGCGAAGAAACTCTACATCGAAACCGTCGGCTGCCAGATGAACGTCCTGGACAGCGAACTCGTCGTCGCCCGCCTTCGCGACGACGGCTACGAACTGACCGACGACATCGACCAGGCCGACGCCATCCTCTACAACACCTGCTCCGTCCGCCAGCACGCCGAGGACAAGATCTACAGCGCCCTCGGCCGCATCAAGAACCTCAAGCGCGAAAAACCCGACCTGGCCATCGGCGTCCTGGGCTGCATGGCCCAAAAAGACCAGGGCGCGATCCTCAAGCGCGCCCCCCACGTGGACGTCGTGATCGGCCCCGGCCAGCTCGGCCGGGTGCCGGAGTTGCTGGCCAGGGCCAAGGCCGAGGAGAAGCCGCAACTCGCCGTCAGCCTGGCCCGAACCGCCGGCGGTCGCGACCGCGTCACCGCCAGCTTCGAGAGCTACGACGCCGACCGCGAGCCGACCGTCCGCCCCAGCAAGTTCCAGGCGTTCCTCCGCGTCATGATGGGCTGCGACAAGTTCTGCACCTACTGCATCGTCCCCTCGGTTCGCGGGCCCGAGCAAAGCCGATCGCCCGACGCGATCGTCGCCGAGGCCAGGCTCCTGGCCCTCCAGGGGGTCAAGGAGATCACCCTCGTCGGCCAGACCGTCAACAGCTACAAGTACAAGACGCCCGACGGCCGAACCACCCGGCTTTCCGACCTGCTCGCCCGGCTGCACGAGATCGAGGGCGTCGTCCGGATCAAGTTCATCACCAGCTTCCCCAACGACATGACCGACGACCTGCTCCAGGCCGTCCGCGACCTTCCCAAGGTCTCGCGCTACATTCACGTCCCGGCCCAAAGCGGCTGCGACGAGGTGCTCAAGCGGATGAAGCGGTTGTACACGGTCGCCCTGTACGATGACATGCTCGCCCGGATCCGCGAGACGATCCCCGGCGCGTCGGTCTCCAGCGACTTCATCGTTGGCTTTTGCGGCGAGACCGACGAGTCGTTCGAGAAGACCGCGCGACTGCTGGAGCGGTCGCGGTTCAAGAACAGCTTCGTCTTCAAGTACAGCCCCCGCGCCGGCACCAAGGCCGACGGCCTCTTCGCCGACGACGTCCCCGAGGACGCCAAGCGCCGCCGCAACCATATCCTTCTAGATCTGCAAGCGGCCATCAGCCTGGAGGACAACCGGGGGTTCGTCGGCCGGGAGGTCGACGTGCTGGTGGAGGGCCTCAGCCAGTCGACCACCCGCAAGCCGGGTTGGGACGGTCCCGACCAACTCGTCGGCCGCACCGCCTGCGACCGGATCGTGGTCTTCCCCGGCCCCGCGGGCCTGGCGGGAGAGACGGCGAGGGTCCGGATCGACCAGGCAAGCGCCGTGACCCTCTTCGGCGGCCTCGCCCAAGAGGCGGCCGAGCGGCCGGCGTGAGCGGGGTCATGACGAGCCCGCTGGAGCGGCTGACGGACTGCTGGATGGCGTGGGGAGGCGTCGCCCCTGGGCTGCGGCCCGACCCGCGAACGCTCGGGCGGTGGTTTGGGCCCGACGCCGTCCGCCCCGCCGCGTCGCCCGACGAGCTGGCCGCGTGGGAGCATCGCCACGGCTTCCACCTTCCCCCCGGCCTGCGCGCCTGGCTGCTTTTGTCCAACGGCCTGTACCGCGACGCCCCCTTGATCCACCCGATCTCGGCCATCGGCCCGATGGTCCTCTTCGGCCCGATGGACGAACTTCGCATCCAGCCGGAAAGCTGGTTCGAGCTGGGCAATCCGAACGTGGAGACCGTCTGCGTCGACCTGGGCTACCGCTGGCCCGACGGCGGCTGCCCGATCTTCGTCTCCGGCGACGAGGAGGCCGGGACCAAGCCGCGGATCGTCGCCCGGAGCTTCGAGGAGTGGTTCCTCAGACTCCTGGCGCGGGGAGGTCGGGAATACTGGCTCGACCCCGACTTCGTTCCCTTCGGCGCGCCCTGGGACGCCCACCGGCGGCACGCGCCACGTCCCTCCCTTCCCACGCCGCTGCGGGCGATCGCCGCGGAAGTCGGCCCGCTGGTGCTCGCCGGCGTCGCCGAGCGCGAGATCGTCGCCAGGACCGGCCTGAACCACGACGACCTGGAAACGATCATCCGACACGTCCAGCACGTCCCTCCCGGCCCGGCGTCCTCCTGACCCCGGCGCCGAGGATCGCCCCTCCCCCTCCCTGGTGAAAGCCGCGCGACCTGGGCGCTTCGTCGCGAATCGGCCCAAGTCGCGGGGCCGGTCCTGCCGATGATCCGGAACGAACGGCGGGAGTCGATGGTCGAACGGGGTTTGCGGGCGTCAAGGGAATCTCGGGGGAATCCGGAAATTCCTCACAGGCGACGCGGGCCGCGCTCGATAAGAAGACCAGATGGACCGATCGCGACGGAGAAGTCGTCGCCACGATCGGTCGGCCCCGCTCGAAAGAGACAGGACGGCGATCCCGGCGCTTGTAGGTCGGCGCGGCTGAAGCGCCCGCCGGCGTGTTCGCGCATGTTCCCAAGGAGGGGATGAGACCATGTTCCGTTCCGCGCGGCACCTGAGCCACAAGAGCCCGCGCTGGGTTCGCGGCCTTGCCATGGGTGCCCTGATGGCCACGCTCTGCACGACGGACGTCGGCTGCGGCCTGGTGTACGTCTTCCGCCACATCTCGCCCCTGCGGCCGACCGGCTGGTCGTTCGCCTGGCCGGTCTTCGCCTCGCAGTCCAAGAGGATCGAGCGGGACATGGAGCGCGAGGAGCAACTCGGGCGGATTCCGATCCTCGACCCGATCCCCGGCGACTTCGCCGCCGCCGCCTGCCTCGACCCGCCCAGCGAGGAGGAGGTCTGGAACAAGGTCCCCAAGTTCGAGAACGGCTCCCCCATCTTCTACGAGACCCAGCGGAACAACGTCCGCTTCCTGATCGAGAAGATCGGCGAGAAGATCGACCCCTGCAAGGTCTATCCCCTGGCCGGCCCCTGCCAGTTGGTGCATTGCCACTACAAATGCACCGTGTACTATGACGAGCTGTACTGGGCCGACTACCCCCTGCCGTTCAACCACGTCGACCACAAGGTCGAGGTGATCTACATCGACAAGGACCACCTCCGCCGCTGCGCCGGGCCGCCGGCGGTCGACGCCCCGCCCTCGCCGCTGCCGGTCAACCCGGCCACCGGCGCCACCATCACCCACTAACGACCCGCCCCCGAATACGAGCGGAATCCGGCCGGAGCCCTCCAGTTATGGCGGGGCCCCGGCCTTTTTATTGGCGGTCGCCGGGGTGTTCCGCTATTTTTTTCGCCCACAAGCGTCACATGATGCCTGGGTGCTACGAATCTAGAGCGTGCGGCCTGAAGACGACGCGGGCGACGCGCGGACGCGACGCGGCCCCGCCGGCGCGATCGGGTCTCGGGTCCGCCTTCGGAGAGTCGTCATGAGCGTTCGGCGGCGTCGGGACCGTGGCTGGGCGAGTTGTCCCTCGCGTTGCGACGGCGTAAGTTCCAGCGTGGAGGAATGGGCCCGGCCCTCGTCGGCGGGCGGACGCGCCGCGGCGCCCGGTTCGCGCCGGCCGCGGCGCGACGCCGAGCCGAGGTTGAAGGAGTGCGGGACGATGAACGCTCCGGTTCGCGTGGTCTGCCGAGGATGCCTGCGGAGCGTCGAGATCGACTCCGCCGCGGTCGAGGCCGCCCCGGGACTCTGCCCTTTCTGCGCTCAGCCGCTGGACAGTCGGACGGCCTCGAACGCTCCGGCGGCGCCTTCGGGCTTCTCCACGATGGAATCGCTTACGGCCAGGCCGCCGGAGGGATCCGACTCCGAATGGACCGCGACGTGGTCGCGAGGCTCGCTGGGCGTCCTGGGCCGCTTTCAGATCCGCGACCGTCTGGGCGACGGCGGCTTCGGCGAGGTCTTCCTGGCCTACGACCCCCGGCTGGACCGCGACGTCGCCTTGAAGGTCCTGCGCCAGTCCCACCCCAACGACCGCGTGCTGGAGCGGTTCTTCCGCGAGGCCAGGGCCGCGGCGCGGCTGGACCACCCCAACATCGTGGCCGTCTACGATTCGGGGTTCGACAAGGGCCGCTGCTGGGTCGCCTATCAACGGGTGGTGGGCAAGCCGCTGTGGTGGCATCTGAGCCACCGCGCCCTTGAGCCGGCGGTGGCGGCCCGGATGATCCGCGATTTGGCCGACGCCATCGGCTACGCCCACGGCAACGGCGTGGTCCACCGCGACGTCAAGCCGGCCAACATCCTGATCGACGAGTTGGGCCGGCCCCGACTGATCGACTTCGGCCTGGCCCGTCGCGCCGATCTCGATTCCGATTTGACCCACGACGGCGCGGTCGTCGGCTCCCCGGCCTACATGAGCCCCGAGCAGGCCCGCGGCGACAGCCGCCAGGCCGACGAGCGCAGCGACGTCTTCAGCCTGGGCGTCGTCCTCTTCGAGACGCTCGCCGGCCGAGGCGCGCGCTCCGACTCCAACCTCGACACGCCGCAAACCCCGGCGGGCGGACCATCGGCCCTGGAGGCGCGGGACTGGGCGGACGTCGCCGCGACGGTCCCGGCCGAGCTACTCCGGATCTGCAAGCGGGCCACCTCCCAACGCCCCGAGGACCGCTACCCCGACGCCCAGGCGCTCGCCGCCGACCTGGACCAGTGGCTCCACCGACGGCCCAGGCCCGCCGCGACGCCGCTTCGGCGATCGCGGCCGACGACGACGTCGGCCCTGGTCGTCGGCGCGACGACGCTCGCCCTGGGACTCTTGATCGGCTGGCTGGCCGCGACCCACGCCCGCCCCGCCGTCGAGCCGGCCGCCGCCGCCCCTCGCGCGCTCGCGGCCCCGCCGACCGCGCCCAGGGCGGCCCCGGCCGCGGTCACGGCCGCCGGGACGCGCGGCGTCCGCGCCGCCGACCTGCCCGGCGACACCCTGGTCTACAGCGGCAAGAACGGGACCTCCTACCACCTGGCGACCTGCCCCTCGGCCCGCCAGATCAGCCCGGACTACCTCGTCGTCGTCGCAAGCCCGAACGTCCCGGAACTCCGCAAGCTCAAGCCGTGCGCCCACTGCGATCCGCCGCGCGCCGCCGGCAAGGATTGAACCAGCCGCGCCTCGGGCGACGTCTTCGCCCGGCTTGTCCCGGATCGCGACCGCGCTATACAATCGGCGACGAACATCCACGCCGATGCCGCCGCGAGTCGAGAGAGGATTGAGATGAGCCAGGAAACGTCCGCCGTCGCGCGACCCACCGAAGCCGAGGAGGCCGCCTCGGAGCGGCGATTCGAGAGCAGGCCGTCGGAGGGCGACGTGCCGACCTCGCTGGTCCCGGAGCAGAGTTGGCACTTCCTCCACCTGTTCTACAAGATCGACCGCGCGGCGCTGCGCGAACTCGACCCGGAGGAAAAGCGGCGGGGGCGCGAGGAGTTCGTCAAGATCCTGGGCGACCAGCCCCAAGGCGTCGAACAGTCCCAGGCGTGCGCGGTCGTCGGCCACAAGGCCGACTTCGGCGTGGTGCTGGCGGGGCCGGACCTCAAGGCCGTCCACGGCGTCCAGACCGCCCTGGCCGCCTCGCCCCTGGGCCCGGCGCTGCGACTCTGCTATTCGTACTACTCGCTGACCGAGGTGCTGGCGTACCTGCCCACCGTCGACGAGTTCGCCGCCATCCTCCGCGACCGCGAGAAGCTCGACCCGGAAAGCTCGACGTACAAGGAGAAGGTCGCCGGCTACGCCGAGCGGTTGGGCCCGCTCATCAAGCGGCGCCTCAACCCCGACTTCCCCGACTGGCCCTGCCTCTGCTTCTACCCCATGAGCAAGATGCGCGACGGCGACCAGAACTGGTACATGCTCCCCTTCGACAAGCGTTCCGAGTTGATGGGGCGACATGGCAAGCTCGGCAGGACCTACGCCGGCAAGGTCGAGCAGCTCGTCACCGGCTCGACCGGCCTGGACGACTGGGAGTGGGGCGTCACCCTCTGGGCGCGCAACCCGGTGTTTCTGAAGGACATCGTCCACTCGATGCGGTTCGACGAGGCATCGGCCAAGTACGGCCTGTTCGGCGACTTCTACTTCGGCTACATCCTCCCCCCCGCCGAACTCGCCGACACCCTGCGGATCTAAAGTCAAAAGCCGGAGCCTGGATGATGGACGTCCCTTCTCCCCTCGTGGGAGAAGGGATGTTCGCCGTTACTTATGTCGGGTTGTTTCCGATAGAGCGGAACCGCGCTTCTCCCCGCGCTGACGCGCCGCCGTCACTCCGGCAGCGGCCGGCCCTTGGTCTCCGGCGCGAACGGCAGGGCGAGAAGGCCGACCACGAAGACGGCGCACATCGCGACGCCCGCGTACCGCAGCCCCGCTTCTTTTCCGGCGGCGAAGACGGCGCTCGCCAGATACCCCTGCGCGAGCGGGCCGACGGCGGCCATGTACCGGGCCACGTTGTAGCAGAACGAGACCCCCGTGCTTCGCAACCGGGTCGGGAAGAGCTCGGGGAAGTAGATCGCGTAGCCGCCGAACAGGGTGAGCTGGCAAAAGCCCGTCAGCGGCACCAGGACGAAGATGTGCCAGAACTCGTCCAGGAGCCAGAACGAAAGCGACGTCGCCAGGGCCGCCAGCACGAACGAGATCGCGAACGCCGGCTTGCGGCCGATCCGCTCGGAGACCTTGGCGTAGGCCTGCACCCCGAAGAACCCGCCGACGTTGAACATCAAAAGCGTCATGCCGGCCCAGAAGGTGATCTTGCCGGCGATCTCGTGCTCGGAGAGCCCCCCGGCCTCGAAGTGCTTGCGCAGCACGATCCGGCTCAGGTCGTTGCTGAAGACGCCGATCCCCCAGAGCCCGGCCACGCCCGAGAACGCCAGCAGCATCCCCACGATCGTGTTGCGCCGCCATCTCGGGTCGGAGAACAACTCGGCGACCGAGCCCAGCTTCTTGACGGGCTCGCCACTGGCCTCCTCTTCCTCCTCCTCCCGGACCGCGGCCTTCCAGCGCTCGGGCTCCTTGAGCTTGAGGAACACGGGAAGCGCCAAAATCGCCGGCAGGAGGCCGACCAGGAACATCGCCCGCCAGGCGCTGCCGATGGCGCCTTGCCCCTCCATCGCCCCCAGCCCCATCCCGATCACGGCGGCCATGATGTTCCCGATCGCGGAGAGCGCCTGCAGCCATCCCAGGGCATGCGGCCGGGCGCGGTCGGAGACGGACTCGGCCACCAGCGAGACGCCCACCGAGAACTGACCGCCGACCCCCAGCCCGGTCAGGAACCGAAACGCGGCGAAGTCCCAAACCGAGTGGGAAAGCGCGCTTAAGCCGGTGAACGCGGAGTAGGTCAGGATCGTCAGGACCATCGTCTTGGCCCGTCCGACCTTGTCGCCGAGGATGCCGAAGAAGATGCCGCCGGTGGCCCAGCCCAGGATGAAGATGCTGGTGGTGACGCCGGCGTAAAAGTCGATGTCGCCGGCCGCCGGCTGCTGGCCCGGCGTCGTGACGAGCAGCTCCACCACCGCGGGCCGCCGCGCGAGGTTGAAAAGCTGCTGGTCCATCGTGTCGAAGAGCCAGCCCAGCGAGGCGACCAGGAACACGAACCACTGGTAGCCGTTGAGTTCGCGGTACCAGCGGTAATCGCCCGCCGCGGGGGCGTCGTGGGAGATAGACACGGGATGGCTCCAAGGCGGAAGGGGACCGCGCGCCAGGACGCCGCGCGCGGGCGGAGCCATGATCAAACCACGACGGTCGCCCCGAGGCAACCCACCCGCGCCCCGACCGCGACGAACCGACCTCCAAGCCCTCGCCAGCGGCGCGGCGGATCGCTAAGATCGTCGGCATGAACCGGAAGACCCTCATCGCGCTGGGCGTCTCGGCCCTCCTCGTCGCCGTCCTGCTCGCCGGGATCGATTCCGGCGACCTGCCGACCGGCGTGTCGGGCGAGTGGCAGTGGCCGAAAATCAACGCCTCGCCGTCGCTCCTCTGGCTTTTGGTCGCGGCGGTCGGCGTCGCCGCCTACGGCGGCTACGCGGCCCTGGGCTTCCGCGCGCTGGGCGTCCCGTCGCGCCGCGGCTGGCGCGAGATCGGCTGGGTCGCCGGCTTGACGGCGTCGGCCGCCGCGGTCCAGGTCTTCCTCGCCGTCGGAGCGCCCGACGAGTACGACTTGACGCGATGGGCCTACGTCCATTATTTCCGAGGCTCGACGGGCTATTACGAAATCGCCCGCGAGCAGGCCGCGGCCGACCCCTGGAAGTTCCTGGCCGACTACCCGACCTGGATCCAGTCGCAAGACCCCTTCCACATCGGCACCCACCCGCCGGGGATCATCGCGACCCACGCGGCGCTTTTGTCGCTCACGGAGCGGAGTCGCGGGCTCACGGACTTCTTGAACGCCGCCATGCCGCCGTCGATCGTCTCGGGGTTCCGTCAACTGGAGGTGATGAACCATCGGACGCTCCCCCGCGCCGACCGCGCCGAGATCTACCTCGTCAGTCTGCTCACGTTCGTTCTCTGCGCGGGGACGGTCGCGCCTTTGTACCTGATGGCGCGCGAGGCGTTGCCGCCGCAGTTGGCCTGGTGCGCCGCGGCGCTTTGGCCGCTGGCGCCGGCCTTGAACCTGTTCCAGCCCCTGGCCGACGCCGCCTATCCGTTCCTGTCGGCCGCGGCGCTGGCGAGCGGCGCGTGGGCGGCGCGGCTCAATGGGACGCCGGGGTCCGCGGGCTGGATCGCGATCGCGCTTGGGCTGCTCTCCGGGGCGACGATGGGGTTCGGAATGATGTACACGCTGGCCTTCCTCCCCGTCGGTCTGATGGTCGCGCTGGTCGTCCTGACGACGCGGTCGAACCTTTGGCTTCGCCGATTCAAGACGCTCGCCTGGATCGGCGCGGGCTTTCTGACGTTCGTGGGGTTGGTTTGGCTCGCGACCGCCGCGGACCCGTTCGAGATCTGGCGGTGGAACCTCCGCCATCACGCCCGGTTCTACGAGGTGTACCACCGCTCGTACTGGCCCTGGCTGTTCGTCAATCCGATCGAGACGGCCGTCGCGATGGGGCTCCCGGCGGCCGTCTGGTGCGTCACCGGGGCGGCGGCCGACCATCGGTACGTCCCGCGAACCGCCTGGTGCGCCCTGGCGGTGGTGGCGCTCGCGAACCTGACCGGCCGCAACATGGGGGAGGTCGCGCGGCTTTGGATGCTCTTCCTGCCCCCGCTTTTCACCGCCGCCGGCGTGGGCCTGACGCGGCTGGGCGGCGGCACCCGAACCGTCTTCGCCACCGTCGCGCTCATGGGGATCCAGACGCTTGGGCTACAGACCCTCGTCCAGTTGGTCTACCCGGTCTGATCGGGACTACAGGAACACGCTGGTGACGCGGACGCCGAGTTCCTCGCCGATGAGGACCAGGTCGCCGCGGGCGACGGTTCGGCCGCCGGAGGTGATCTCGACCGGCTCGCGGCCGTGGCGGTTGAGTTCCAGGACGTCCCCCGGCTTCAGATCGGCCAGTCGGCCGAGGGAGACGCCCAGGCGTCCCAGTTCGATCGTCAGGGTCACGGGGGCGTCGAGCGGATCGACGACCGGCTCGCCCTCGCGGTTCGGCGCGGCGCTCATGGCTGGATCTCCAGAGGGTCGGGCCAGCCGAAGCGTCGGGCCGGTCGCGACCACGCGACGCCCCGACGACCCCGGCTCCGGCTCGACGGCGATGCGGTATTCGGCGTCCCCCGCCGCGCAGACCAGGTCCAACCGGCCGCGCGGCTCCGTCGGCGTTCCGGTCAGGCCCGATCCGGAGAGCGGCAGGACCGCCCCGGCGCGGAGGCGTCGCAAGCCCAACGGCATCGGCGACGTCCCCGCCACCGCCCGCCAGTCCGAGACGGACTCGACCGCCCCCGGCGGGATCGGCCGGCGACCGCCGCGGGGCTTGGGATCGTCGATCCAGTAGGAGGCGAGCGACTCCGGGATCCAAAGCCGGATCGCCCCCGCCACGCCCCCGAGGCGGATCGCCCAGCGGATCGTGACGACGTCGCCCAGCCCCTCGACGTCGAACGGGCTGGGACCGACGCGGTCGACCGACAGGCCGAGGCCGTCGCTCCCGCCGCGGCCGTCGAACCGGAAGGGGCCGGCGTCGGCTTTCTCCAGTTCCTCCAGGACGCGGACGACCAGGTACGTCCAGACGCCCCACTCGACGGGGGTCGTCTGAAGCCTGGCCTCGGCGAACGGTCGGTCGTAACCGAGCAGGCGGTCGACGACCGCGTGGACGATCGGGACCTCCACGCCGACCCCCAGCCTGGTCCCCAGACGGGGCCACCGGAGTTGGACCGTCAGTCCCGGCCGAGCCAGGGCCGCGGGTCGGGCGTCGACCTCGGGGCGGTCGAATGCGGCGTCCAGGCCCAGCCAGGCGAACGCCGCGGCGACGGCTTCGGATTCGAGCCAGGCGGCGGCCCGGCGCTCCAGCGTCAGCGACCGCCGCGAGAGTCGGGGGAGCCCGGCCCAGACGTCCGGGGCGTCGGCGACGGTCACGAGGGATCCTCGGGGGGATGGAGGACGTCGGTACGGCCTTCCTCGTACAGCCGGTTCCAGGCCGCGCGAAGGATCGTTCCCTCCAGGCGGACGGCGGCGGGGACCTGTCGGGCGGTGGGCGGGGCGATCGTTCGAACCCGGCGGACGATCGGGTACGGGAGGCGTTGCAAGGCTCGACGCATCACGAAGGGCTCGCATTCCGGCAGCAGGCGGAACGCCGAAACCAGACCCAGAAGGGCCAGGGCGCGACGGCCGGTCGCGCCGGCGCGGCGCGCGGCCTCGGCGTCGCGGGCGGCCCAGGCGCGGACGTCGGGCGCAGGCGGCCCCAGACGCTCTTCGACCCACGGCTCGTCCGCCTCGCCGGCCAGGGCCGATTTGACCAACCCGACGGCCCTCCACAGTCGGAATGCCGCGAAGGGCGCCAACCGGGTCAGGGCGACGATGACCGGGGGGTCGTCGTCGCGGTCGGCGCCGCCGACGAGGCGCTCGGTCCAAAGCGCCAGAACCCAGTCGAGGATTTCCGGATGGGGAGGCCGATCGGGCGCGACGAGGGGGGCGTCGGCCCGAAGCAGCCGGTCCAGCCCGGCGGGGCCGCGGGCGGCGACGGTGGCGCGGACGGCCGGCGACTCTTCGCGGAGGGCGCGGGCCAGCCAGGTCGGGTGGACGCGCGCGACGTCGGCGCGGGCCGCGGCGGCATGGCGGAGCCGGAGCCGCGCGCGCGCCTCGGGATCGGCGAAGGCGCGGGCGATGGGCTCGACGTCGTCCGAGATCGTCATCGCTCGCCTCCGAGTCGCGTCATCCCCAGCGCTTCACGAGGGTCAGGCGGTCGGCGTCGCGGTCGACGTCGGCCCGGTCGAAGCGGCCGAGGCAGGCGATGAACGGGTCGCCCTGGGCTCGGTCCAGGGGTTCGAGCCACCTCAAGCCCTGAAGGGTCAACGCCAGGCCGTCGCGGGTCAACTCGTAGTGAAGCGCCGCGGCCGGCTGGTCCGGGTTGGCGCGGGCCCAACCCTCGACGCCGGCCGCGACGCGGCCGACGACGTCGGCGAGGGCCGCGGCCTGGTCCTCCGGGAGGGGGCAGCGGCCCAGCACCAAGCTGCGGAGCCAGGCCAGGTCGCGGGCCGCGGAGTCGTCGTCGGGGTCGTCGAAGCGGGCGGTCCCCTCGATCCGATCGCGCTCGACGCTGGCGCGAAGGGCGTCGGCGCGGCCGAGGGCCTCGAAGATTTGATCGGGGGTGTAGGGCTTGGGGACGAACTCGTCGGCCCCGGCCTGGAAGCTGTCGGCGCGGTTGCGGGCGGCGACCCGAGCCGAGACGACGACGACCGGGACCAGGCAGGTCGCGCGCGACCCCTTGACGGCCTTGCAGACGTCGTAGCCGCTGATGTCCGGCAGCATCAGGTCGAGGAACAGGACGTCGGGCGAGGACCGTCCGATCCGCTCCAGCGCCTCGCGACCGTCGAACGCCGAGGCCGAATCGTAGTCGCGCAGCTTGATCAGCATCCCCAACAGCTTGTTGGCTTCCGGCTCGTCTTCGACGATGAGGGCTGTGGGCATGGGCTCGACTTCACTGGAGACGAAGATTGTGCACATGAGTCGACTTTCCGGCGAGGAGGGGGTCGACGCGGCGTCGGCCGTGTTCGGTGATGAAGGCCGTGGGCATGGTTCGACTTCTTGAGGATCGGAGAGAGGGGGCCGACGCGGCGTCAGCGCTTCGAGGACGCGGGCTCGGCCAGGGTTCGGGACGGTTCGAGCCTGGGTTCCGTCGCGAGGGGGGACCGCGGCAGGCGGATCGTCATCCGCGTCCCTCCCTCGGGGGGGCGCTCGGCCTCGACGCCGCCGCCGTGCATCTCGACGAACTTGCGGGCGATGCTCAGGCCCAGGCCCAGGCCCCGCTTCTGGAAGCCGAACTCCCCCGAGGAATGGCGGCTGGGGTCGAGCTGGGTGAAAAACGGCTGGAAGAGGTGGGGGAAGCACTCCGGGTCGATCCCCACGCCGCGGTCCTCCACCTGGAGTTCGGCCCAGTCGGGGCCGTCGGCCCGGGCCCGAAGCGCCAGCTCGCCACGGTCGGGGGTGAACTTGACGGCGTTGGTCAGGAGGTTGACCAAGGCGGCGGCGACCTTCTCGGAGTCGAGCTCGAACGCGCCCAGATCGGCGGCGACGTCCAGGCTCAAGCCCAGGCCGCGGGCGGTCAGGAACGGGCGGACCTGGTCGACGACGCCCCGGATCAACTCGGGGAGGTCGACGGGCCGGCGCTCGAGCGTCCGACGGAAGTCCTCGGCCCGCAGCAGGGTCAGCATGCTCGTGACCAACCGCGAAAGCTGCCGGCCGCTGGCGGCGATCTGGCGGAGGATCTCCTCCTCCTCCTCCGACCGGGTCGGGCTGGAGAGCCTCAGCAACTCCGCGAGACCCAGCACCAGGGTGATCGGCGTGTTGAACTCGTGGCTGGCGACCTCGATGAACGACGTCTTCAAGCGGTCGATCCGGGAGAGTTCCGCGTTGGCCTCGGTCAAGCGGCCGTTGGCGTCCCGGAGTTCGGCGATCAGGGCCTTGCGCTCGGCCAGCAGGTCGTACTTCTCGGCGGCCTCGCGGATGACGTTCTCCAGCTCCACCGCGTCCCACGGCTTGAGGACGTATCGGAAGATGTGCCCCTCGTTGACCGCGTTGATGACCGCCTGGATGTCGGCGTAGCCGGTGAACAGCATCCGAATGGCGTCGGGCGCGCGGCGGCGGGCTTCGGCGAGCAGGACGTCGCCGGACATCCCCGGCATCCGTTGGTCGGAGAGGACCAGGTGGACCTCGTTGGCGGCCATCAACTCCAGCGCCTCGCGGCCGTTGGGGGCGGCCAGCACGCGGTAGGCGCGGTGGAACTGGTGCCGAAGGCTCTCCAGCACGTCCACCTCGTCGTCCACGATCAACAGCGTGTGCCGCCTCTTCATCCGCCTCGCTCCACCCTCTCCCGAATCCGGGGTCAGGCCCCGGACGCCGCGGAGTGGTCCGTCAGGCGCTCGACGACCGACTCCAGACAGGCCACCCGCCCCTTGAGGCTCTCGATCTCTCGCAGCAGGGTCTCGCGCTCGGAGGCGGACTGGGCCAGGCGGTCGTACTCGGCCGCGGCCTGGCGGACGGCCTCCAGCAACTCCTCCGGCTGCCACGGCTTGCGAATGAACTGGAAGACGTGCCCCTGGTTGATCGCCGCGATCACCGACTCCAGGTCGGCGAACCCGGTGAACAGCATCCGCACCGCCTGGGGATACCGCGACTTCAGCCCGGTCAGAAGCTCGACCCCGGTGATCTGGGGCATCCGCTGGTCCGACATCACGATGTGGACCTCCTCCTCCTGCATCAGCCGGTATCCCTCCTGGGCGCTGTGCGCCTTCAGGACGCGGAACTCGCGACGCAAGAGGTCGTGAACCGAGTCGCAGACGTTGGGTTCGTCGTCGACGATCAGCAGGCAATGCTTCGTCTTGGGCATGTCGGCCTTCTCCGCGGACCCGCGCGCCTCGGGGGTACTTCTACTGTATCATCTCCAAGGCGGTCGGAAAGCCCCCGCGGCCGGGCGGTCATCACGGCTCGGCGCGGTCGCCGGCCTGGGGCAACAGGATACGGAAGCGGCTCCCGCGTCCGGGTTCCGACTCGACCTCGATGCGGCCGCCGTGGCCGGTGATGATGCCGTGGCTGATCGCCAGGCCCAACCCGGTCCCCTCCCCCACCGGCTTGGTCGTGAAGAACGGGTCGAAGAGGCGGTCCAGGTCTTCCCTCGGGATCCCCTCGCCGTTGTCGGCGATGCTGATCTCGACCCACGAGTCGTCGAGCCGCCGCGCCGCCACCTCGATGCGGCCGCCGTCGCTACGCCCCGCCGCCTCGACGGCCTGAAGCGCGTTGATCACCAGGTTGAGCAAGACCTGGGAGATGTCCGAGGGGACGCATTCGATGCGGTCGACCCCGCCGGTCTGGACCGCCACCTCGATGCGGTCGCGGCGAAGGCGGTTGCGAGTCATCTCCAGCGCGGCGTCGAGCAGGTCCGGCAACGACGTCCGCTCCCACTTCGGTCGCGACGTCCGCGCCAGCCCGCGCATCTTCTGGACGATGCTGGCGACCCGCCGGACCCCCTCCAGCGTCCGGTCGATCATCGGCTCCAGGTTCTCGCGGATGTAGGGCCAGTCGATCTCCTCGGCGATCTCCCGGATCCGCGCGAACTCCGCGGGCCGGACGTCCTGGACCGCCTCGCCGATCCGCCAGGCCTCGTCCAGCATCTCCAAGAGGCCCTTGGCGTCGCGACGGAGGACGGCCAGGTTGTTGCCGACGTAGGAGAGCGGGTTGTTGATCTCGTGCGCCACCCCGGCGGAGAGCAGGCCGATGGAGGCCAGTTTGTCGGTGTGGGCGAGCATGGCGCGCATCCGCTGCCGCTCGGTCTGATCGCGGATCGAGGCGACGTACTCGATCCGCCCCTCCGCCTCCACCGAGCTGAGCGACATTTCGATCGGGAACGCCGCCCCGCCCTTGCGACGGCCGGAGAGCTCGACCGTCTTGTTCAAAATCGACGCCAGATCGAACCCCTCTCCCTCGCCTCCCTCGCCCTCCTCGCCCCCCTCCGCCGCCGGGGTCGTCGAGGGGATCAAAAGCCCCAGGGGTTCGCCGAGCACCCCCCGCGCCTCGTAGCCGAAGACCGCCTCGGCCGACGGGTTGAACAGCAGGATCCGCGCCGCGCCGTCGGTCACCACGATCGCGTCCAGGCTCCCCTCGGTGAGTCGCCGATACCGCTCCTCGGATCGCGACAGCTCGCGGTTCTTGGCCTCCAGGGCCTGAGCCGAACGCATCTGGACCTCGGCGAACCGCCGCCGGGTGCGGTCCAGGGCGATCCGGTCGGTGACGTCGCGGATGATCGCCAGGACCGCGGTCTGACCGTCGAAGTCGACCGTCGAGGTGGCGACCTCCACCGGGATCGTCTGGCCCGCCTTGGTCCGGTAGGCCGCCTCGCAGGTCGACAGCCCGTCCCGCAAGGCGCGGTCGAGCCGGCTTCGGAAGCCGGCGGCGAACTCGGCCTGATCGATCCGCCCCACCTCCATCCCGATCAACTCGTCCAGGCCGTAGCCCAGCAGCTCCGCCGCGGCCGGGTTGGCGTCCAGCACCCGGCCGTCCTGGTCGTGGACGAACACCGCGTCATGGATCCCCTCGAAGATCGCCCGGATCCGCCGCTCGGAAGAGACCAACGCGGCCTCGGCCTGGATCCGCTGGCTGACCTCGGTGACGAACGCGAAGAAGCCGATCACGCCGCCGCGGTCGTCCCGAACCGCGTCGATCAACAACTCCACCGGCACCTCGCGACCGTCCTTGCGGCGGTAGCGCTTGAGGATCGTCGCCCGGCCCTCGGCCAGGACCCGCTCGTGCGACTCCAACGTCGCGGCGCGGAACTCCGGCGCGGTCAACTCGAGCACCGACATCCCCAGCAGTTCCTCCGGCGAGAAGCCCAGCAGCTCGCAGAAGGCGCCGTTGACGTAATCGAGCCGGCGTTCCGCGTCGACCGTGGCGAAGGGTTGGGCCCCCTCGGCGAGCATCCGATGATGCAGCCGCCAAAGCGCCTCGTCGCCGGCCGTCGGGCGCGCGGCGGGGGCGTCGCGAGGGGGGGCCGGCCCGCCCCCGGACTCGCCGCCGTGGTCCCGCGCGTCGAACGACGAAGACATGACGGCCTCCACGTCGCCCGGAGACGATCTCGCCCCGATCCTCCCGCCTTGCCATACTATAACAGAGGAGCCGACGGTTCCACGACCATCCCCCCGGGCGCGAAGCCCGATTCGACGCCGAGGGATCCCATCGCCGATGCAAGTCGCCGTCACGATCGCCGCCGCCCGCGAGGCCGCCCTCCGGGCCGGGAAGGCGGGGCTCCGCGTCGGCCTGGTCCCGACGATGGGGGCCTTGCACCCGGGACACGTCGCCCTGATCGAGGAGTCCCGCCGACTGACCGACTTCACGGCCGTCTCGATCTTCGTCAACCCGACCCAGTTCGGCCCCGGCGAGGACTACGACCGCTACCCGCGCGCGCTCGCGGAGGACCTTCGCGCGTGCGAGGCCGCGGGCGCCGACCTGGTCTTCCACCCCTCGGCCGAGGAGATGTACCCCCGCGGGACCGCCGCGGCGACCTTCGTGGAGGTTCCGGCCCTCTCCCGCGTCTTCGAGGGGGCGATCCGCCCCACCCACTTCCGAGGGGTGGCGACGGTCGTGCTGGCCCTCTTCGAGATCCTCCGCCCCGACGTCGCGGTCTTCGGCCAGAAGGACTTCCAGCAGCAGGCCCTCCTGAGACGGATGACCGCGGATCTTCACCTCGCGACGACGATCGTCACCCACCCGATCGTCCGCGAGCCCGACGGCCTGGCCATGAGCAGCCGCAACGTCTACCTGACCCCCGAGCAACGTCGGGCCGCGCTTTCGCTCCATCAAGGACTGGAGGCCGCCCGCCTGGCCGTCGTCGCCGGAGAGGCCGACGCCGATCGGGTTCGACGGATCTTGCGGGCGCCGATAGAATCCCAGAAGGAGGCGACGCTCGACTACGCCGAGGTCGTCGACGCCGAAACCCTCGGGAAACTCGACCATATCGAGACCGGACGGTCGGCCGTCGCCCTGGTGGCGGCCCGGTTCGGGACGACCCGGCTGATCGACAACGTCCGACTGACGGAGTGAGACGACCCAGCATGCGGATCAAGGCGCTCAAGAGCAAGCTCCACCTGGCGACGATCACGCGGAGCGATCTGTACTATCACGGCAGCCTGACCATCGACCCCGACCTGATGGACGCCGTGGGCCTGCTGCCGTATGAATCGATCCTGGTCAGCAACGTCGCCACCGGCGCCCGCGCCGAGACCTACGTCCTGCCCGGCGCCCGAGGCTCCGCCGCCATCGAGATGAACGGCGCCATGGCCCGCCTGGGCGCCGTCGGCGACCGGATCATCGTCATGGCCTTCGGCCTCATCGACCCCGACGAGGCCGCCGTCCATCAGCCCAGGGTCGTCGCCCTGGACTCCCAAAACCGCATCTCCCAGCGAATCGACTACCCGCCCGCGGGCGAGGCGTGCGACGCCCCCTTCCCCAACGGCCGCGAGGCCTGGGACGAGGTCATCTGATCCCCGCCGCCCGAGCCGGCCGCCCCAGGCGAGGAACCCCATGCGCCAGATCCTCTTCACGATCCCGGTCCTGAACCTCCCGATCCACGGCTACGGCGCGATGCTCGTGCTGGCGTTCGCCTCGGCGATGTGGCTGGGGGCCTGGCGGGCGCGGCGCGAGAAGCTGGACCCGGAACTGGTCCTGGACATGGCCTTCTGGATCTTCGCCGGCGGCCTGATCGGCGCGCGGCTGTTTTACGTGATCCAGTATCGCGACGCCTTCCACGACCCCCTGGACGCCTTCAAGTTCTGGAACGGCGGGATCGTCTATTACGGCGGCGTCATCGGGGGAGTGACGGCGTTCCTCCTCTACCGCCGATTCAACCCGTTTCCGATCCGGCCGTACCTCGACGCCCTGGCGCCCTCGGTGATGATCGGCACGGTCTTCGGCCGGCTGGGCTGCTTCCTCAACGGCTGCTGCTTCGGCGACGTCTGCCACTCCGCCCTGGGCGTGCGCTTCCCGAGCCCCACCGACCCCTGGGCCAGCCAGGTCCGCAACGGCCTGATCCCCCCCTCCGCGACCTTCTCGCTGCCGGTCCACCCCACCCAGCTCTACTCGTCCTTCGACGCCCTGGTCCTCCTGCTCCTCCTGACCGCCTTCTTCCCCCTGCGCCGTCGCGACGGCGAGGTCGCCGGCCTCTTGATGATCGTCTACCCGATCACCCGGTTCCTGACCGAGTTCGTCCGCAACGACGAGGGGATCTTCCTGGCGGCGATGACCATCTCGCAGACGATCAGCGTCGGCATCCTGGCCTGCGCCGGGGCCTACTGGTGGTGGCTCTCCACCCTTCCAAAACTCCGCTACGCCGACCTGCCCCCGGCCCCGGCCGAGGCGCCGGCCGCCGCGTCCGCCTCCTGAGCCGGGGAGGTCGCGCGTCGCCCGTCGCGAATCGAAAAGCGGCGTCGCGCCCATGTCTCAGGGCGGGAAACCGTCTCCGAGGAAGCTCCCGGATCGAAGGTCGGGTCCGGCGATGGCCCGGCGCGGGGGGATCGACTAAGATGCTCGAACCGCCTGGGGAGCGACGCCTAGACACCTCTGGAGAAGCCGCCCGATGAGACGCCCGTCCTCGCCGACGCGCCGGCCGCGCCCGTCCGCATGGTCCGCCTGGTTCCTCGCCCCGCTGGTCCTGGCGACGCTCCACCCGCCGACGACCGCGGCGGACGAGCCCGGCTTTCCCGAGGCTTACGCGATCAAGGGGGCCAGGCTGTTCGTCGCCCCCGGCCAGACGATCGACGACGGCGTCCTGGTGATCCGCGGCGGGCTGATCGAGGCCGTCGGCGCCGCGGCCGACGTGTCGGTCCCGTTCGACGCCGAGACGATCGACGGCGAGGGCCTGATCGTCTATCCCGGCTTCATCGACCTGTTCTCCTCCGCCGGCCAGAAGCCGGGCGTCGAGCGCTCGACCACCGGCCGCGGCCGGCCGGTCGACCTGTCGGAAACCACCCTCGCCGCCACCCCCGAGGACAACCGCAAGGGACTGACGCCCGAATTTCTGGCCGCCGACGCGCTCGACCTCGACGACGCCCTGGCCGAGCCCAGGCGCAAACTCGGCTTCACCGACCTGCTGACCGCCCCCGCGGGCGCGATCGCCACCGGCCGAAGCGCGCTGGTGAGCCTCACCGGCCTGCCGCGGCGCGACGCCCTCTTGAGATCACCCGTCGCGCTGCACGTCCACGTCGCGCCCCCCCAGGAACCCTCGGCCGGCCCCGGCCAACCGGCCGCCGGCCGCGGCCGAGGGTCGGGAGGACCGTCGGAGAATCCCTTCCCGCGCGTCCTGATGGGCGCCGTCTCGCATCTCCGGCAAGCCATGAGCGACGCCGAGCATCATCAACGATTGCTCACCTACGCGAAGGGCCATGGCGGCGCGACCGTCCCCGACGACCCCGCGCTGGACGTGCTCGCCCAGGCCCGCGCCAAGGCCCTCCCCGTCTGGTGGCGGGCCGAGACCCGCGACGAGATCCACCGCGCGCTGGACCTGGCGAACGAGTTCGGCACGACCGCCGTCATCGTCGGCGGTCGCGAGGCGTCCAAGGTCGTCGACCGCCTCAAGGCCGAGAACGTCCCCGTCGTCCTGACGCTCGACTTCCCCGACGAACCCAAGACGCCCACCGAGGAGGAATTCCGCAAGCGCCCCGAGAACGAACGCGACGACCCCTTGCGCGCCCTCGTCGAGCGCCACGAGCGCTGGAGGGCCCGCGTCGGCGCCGCGGCCCTGCTCGCCAGGGAGGGCGTCCCGTTCGCCCTGGGGACCGAGGGCGTCGACAAGCTCGAAAACGTCCCGGCCCGGCTCCGCGCCCTGATCGCGCAAGGTCTGACCGTCGAGCAAGCCGTCGAGGCGCTGACGCTGTCGGCCGCGAAACTCGCCGGCGTGGGCGACCGGCTGGGAACGCTTGAGCCCGGCAAGCTGGCCCACGTCGTCATCTTCTCCGCCCCCTTCCAGGACCAAAAGGCCAAGCTCCGCTACGCCTTCATCGACGGCCGCAAGTTCGAGGCGAAGCCCGACGAGAAGAAGGCCGAGGAGAAGAAGCCCGACGAGAAGAAGAAGAACGGACCCAAGCCCGAGGAGAAGAAGCCCGAGGAATCGCCCGTCCCGTTCGTCGACGTGGCGGTCGAGCTGGACGCCGACCGCAAGCCGGCGCTGCACACCGGCGGAAACGTCCTCATCAAGGACGCCGTGATCCTCACCGGGACCAACGGGACGATCCCCAGGGGGTCGATCCTGATCGAGAAGGGGAGGATCAAGGCGATCGGCCCCGACGTGACCGCGCCGGAGGGGGTGGCGGTGATCGACGCCGCGGGTCTGGTCGCGGTCCCGGGCGCGGTCGACGCGCACTCGCACATCGCGATCGACGGGAGCGTCAACGAGTACAGTCTTTCCGTCGTCCCCGACGTTCGGATCAAGGACGTGATCACCGGCGACGACGTCTCGATCTACCGGGCGGTGGCCGGCGGGACGACCACGGCGCGGATCTTCCACGGCTCGGCCAACGTGATCGGCGGCCAGGACGCGGTGATCAAGCTGAAGTACGGCCTTCCCGGCCGCGACCTGATCGTCGGCGACGGCCCGCAAGGCGTGAAGTTCGCCCTCGGCGAGAACGTCACCCGCTCCACCGGCCGGTTCCCCAACACCCGGATGGGCGTGGAGTCGGTGATCGCCGGGGCGTTCGAGGAGGCCCTCGCCTACAAGAAGGCGTGGAAGACCCATCACGACGAGCGGGCCGCCAGGGGGGACGCGGCCGGCCCGCCGCCTCGCCGCGACTTCCGCCTGGAAGCCCTGGAGCGGATGCTCGACGGCTCCATCAAGATCAACAGCCACTGCTACCGCGCCGACGAGATTCTGATGCTCCTGCGGACGGCCGAACGCTACGGCGTGAAGATCCAATCGCTTCAGCACGTGCTGGAGGGCTACAAGGTCGCGCCGGAGATCGCCGCCCACGGCGCCCACGCCTCGACGTTCTCCGACTGGTGGGCGTACAAGATCGAGGCCTACGACGCGATCCCGTTCAACGCCATGCTCATGACCAGGGCCGGCGTCTCGGTGGCGATCAACAGCGACTCCGAGGAGCTGATCCGACACCTCTTCCACGAGGCGTCCAAGATGGTCCGATACGGCGGCGCGTCCGACGAGCAGGCGCTGGCGTTCGTCACGATCAACCCGGCGCGGGAGTTGGGGCGGGAGGACCGGATCGGATCGCTGGAGGTCGGCAAGGACGGCGACGTCGCCCTCTTCAACGGCCACCCGCTGGACGCCTTCTCGCGCTGCGAGACGACGTTGATCGAGGGCGAGGTCTACTTCCAAAGGAAGCCGACCGTCCGCCCCGGCGACCACGCGAAGGCCCCGCGGTCCCCCGCCGCCGCCGAGGCCGCGCCGCTGAAGTTCACGACGCAGCCCAAGAGGGAGTTCGCCCTTTTGGGCGCGACGATCCACCCGGTCTCCGGGCCGGCGATCGAGAACGGCGTCCTGGCCGTTCGCGACGGCGTCATCACGACCGTCGGCCCCGAGGGGACGCCGGTGCCGCCCGAGGCCCAGACGCTGGAGGTCAAGGGGCTGGACGTCTGGCCCGGCCTGATCGACGCGGGGACCACCGTCGGCCTGGCGGAGATCGGCAGCCTTCGCGAGACGCTCGACTTCGCCGACGCCGCCGACTACCAACCCGAGTTGCGCGCGTCGACCGCGCTTCGGGCCGACAGCGAGCACGTCCGCGTCACCCGCGCCAACGGCGTGCTGGCGGGGCTGGTGGAGCCCTCCGGAGGCGTCGTCTCCGGCCAGGCGGTCCTGGCGGACTTCAACGGCTGGACGCCCCGGGAGATGACGCTTCTAGCCCCGGCCGCCCTCTCCGTCAACGTCCCGCGGTTCGTCCGCCGCCGGCTCGACGCGCCGCCGCGTCGCGGCGACGACGACCCCAACGCCCGCCGCAAGCGACGGCTGGAGGAACTCAAGGAGCGGTTCCTCAAGGCCAGACGCTACGACGAGGTCGTCGCCGAGGCCAAGGCCAAGGGCCTTCCCGCCCCCAAGGTCGACGTCAGGCTCGCGGCGCTGGCCCCCTTCGCCAAGGGGGAGAAGCTGGTGATCCTCCACGCCGACGAGCGGACGGAGATCCTCGACGCCCTGGCGCTGGTCAAGGATTTGAAACTCAAGGCGGCCATCTCCGGGGCCGAGGACGCCTGGAAGGTGGCGAGCCAGATCAAGGAGGCCGGCGTCCCGGTCCTGGTGGCGGGGACGATGAAGCTCCCGGCGCGGGAGTTCGACCCCTACGACGCGGCTTACGCCAACCCGGCCAAGCTCCACGAGGCGGGCGTGACGTTCGCGATCCGATCCGCTCCCGGGGCGTCGTCGCCCCGGAACTCCCGACTGCTCCCCTTCGAGGCCGCCGCTGCCGTCGCCTTCGGGCTGCCGGAGGAGGAGGCGCTGAGGGCCGTCACGATCACCCCGGCGCGGATCCTCGGCGTCGCGGATCGGCTGGGGACGCTGGAGGTCGGCAAGCGCGCCAACCTGGTCGTCACCGCCGGCCACGTCCTTCAGCCGACGACGCCCGTGCTGATGTTGTTCATCGACGGCCAGCCCGTCCCGCCGACCAGCCGGCACACCGAGTTTTACGAGAAGTACGGTCGTCGCCTCGAAGACGCGAAGGCCGGCCGAATCCCGCTGGGCCTCGACCGTCCCCCGGCGGCGCCGTGAACGGACGACGCCGATCCCCCCGGCCGCGTCGCGGTCGGGGGATCGGCCCCTCCCGCGATTCAGACGCCACGGTCGATGGGAGACAGTCCGCGAGGGGCCGCGTCCGGCCACGCCGTCGGGGCTTGGCGCCACGCCCTGGGGGCGACCTCGGCCGGGATGTGGGCGGAGAGGACCGCGCCCAGGACGTCGTGGTGGTCCGCCTGGCTGACGTACTCGTCAATGCCCAGACGGTAAAGATGCGTGGCCTCCGCCACGTCATAGTCCGCCGCCACGATCATCACCGACGCCCGCCGCTTCTGGATCGAGTTCTTCCAGAGCAGCGTCGCCAACTCCTCCACCCCGGCCGACTCGCGCCGCCAATCCACCACCACGACCTCGGGACCGGCGCACTCCAGGAGGTTCTCGGCCTCCCGGATCGTATCGGCCACGACCAACCGCCAGCGGCCCGCCTCCGACATCGCGGGTCGCATGCCGACCAGCCATTCCGCGTCCCTGGTGACCGCGAGAATCGTCGCACCTTTCATAACCCGCCCCGTCATCTCGTGCCATGAGTAAGACCAGTCCATTCGGAAGCTCCAGATGGGACCATCGCGGCCATTTTATGCTCGACACTCCGGTTTCCCCTTCTTAGGGACCGTGAAACCTCGATCGAGGCGACGCCACTTCCCGTTGGATTTTCCGAAGGCCGGTCAGTTCGTCCGTGAAACGCTCAGGTCGCCCCGCGCTCGAGGAGCGACGGGACCGAAAGTACGCTAGGAGGCATTCTAAACCATGGGATCGACTTTGCTCACACCACTTTAGGAAATTCGGCCCCGATGTTGCCAGAGGGCGGCGGCCCGATTCCCCAACACATCGAAGCCGCGACTCGGATCGACGGCGCGTTGATTCTTTTCATCAACCCCGACATCCTCCCCTCAAAGGCGACGCCCACGCATGCGTAAGAAAGCCGCTCTCCGCCGGGGTCCGCCCAGGGGTTGCATCACGCGCCGGAACGAGACACGATCGTCTCTTGCGCCCGCCCGACGACGGCGGCGACGTTCCACCCGGTTCCGGAGGCGAAGACCATGCCGAGAGGTTCGATGGCTCGTTGGAAAAATCTCCTGGGGGTCGCGACGGTCGGGGCGAGCCTGCTCGCGACGACGTCGCGGCTGGACGCCGCGGACGACCTGCGGATCTACTTCATCGACGTCCAGGGGGGCGCCGCGACCCTGATCGTCACCCCCGAGCGCGAATCCATCCTGATCGACACCGGCTGGCCCGGCGAGAGCGACCGCGATCCCAGGCGGATCGTCCAGGCCCTGGGCGACGCCGGTTGCGACCGGATCGACCACCTCGTCATCACGCACTGGCACATGGATCACCACGGCGGCGTCGAGGGCCTCGCCAAACGGGTCGAGATCGGCCGCTTCTACGATCGCGGGCTCCCCGAGGACGGGACCGGCGGCGAGTTCCCCGACGGCCCCAAGCCGGACGACCCGCTGGGGATCGCCTATCGCAAGGCGTCCCAGGGGAAGCGAACCGTCCTGCGTCCCGGCGACGCGCTCCCCCTCAAGGGCGAGGTCTCCGCGACGGTCCTGGCGGCCTCCGGCGACCTCGTCCCGGCCTCCGCCGGCGCCAGGCCGAACCCGCTTTGCGACCCCGAGCCCCCCGACCACGATCCCGACCCCTCCGACAACGCCCGCAGCATCGTCCTGAAGTTCCAGTACGGCGAGTTCGACTTTCTCGTCTGCGGCGACCTGACCTGGAACCACGAAAAGCGCCTGGTCTGCCCCGTCGACCGCGTCGGCCCGATCGACCTGTTCCAGGTGACCCACCACGGCGAGGAGATCTCCAACAACCCCGTCCTGCTGGAGACGATCGCGCCGACGGTCGCCGTGATGGTCAACGGCCCGAACAAGGGAGGGCTGCCGGCGACGGTCCACCGCTACAAGGCGCTCAAGTCGCTTCAGGCCTTCTACCAACTCCACCGCAACGCCAAGACCCGCGACGAGGACAACGGCGATCCCGCCCTCATCGCCAACGTCGACCCCGAGGGCGGCCGCTACATCCGCGTCACGGTCCCGCGTGGAGGCGCCAGTTATCTCGTGCGGCTCGGCGCCGACGGCCCCTCGCGGACGTTCCGGTCGAAGTGAGCGCTCACGCCGAGGCGGCTTCCGAGCGGGCCGCCTCGGGCTTCGAAGCCTTCTTGCGAGCGATCGGCTGGTGCTTCCAGCGGCGATGCAGCCAGAGGTACTGCGAGGGATCCTGGCGGATCAACTCCTCAAGGGCGGTGGTGAAGCGCTGGGTAAGCAGGCGGGCGTCGTCGGCGCCGCCGGTGAACTCGCCGGGCTCGATGATCCGGGAGCAACGCATCTCGTAGCGGAAGCCGGGCCCGATCCGACGCGCCACCCCCACCACCACCGGGGCCTGGTGCTCGATCGCCAGAAGCGCGATCGCCTTGTGGGTTGAGGCGGGCCGGCCGAAGAAGTCGACGAACGTCCCGCGCTGGCCGGCGTCCTGATCGGCGACCATCGACAGCGGTCGGCGGGTCTCCAGCACCTCGACGATCTGGTCGTAGCCTCCCGACTTGGGGATCATCCGCTGGCCGGTGCGTTCGCGGAAGACCTTCAGGTAGCGTTCCAGATAGGGATTGTCGAGCGTTCGGGCCACCGACCACGTCGGAAAGCCGAAGAGGCCGAAGAGATAGCCCGCGAGCTCCCAGTTGCCGTAGTGGCCGGTGAGCATGATGATCGGCTCGCCGGAGATTAGCCTGTCGAGCACCGGCTCGTGCCCGACGAGCTCGACGTACTCTCGATAGTTCTCCAGCCGGATCCGATCCGGCGTGTAAAAGATCTCCATCAGCATCATGCAGAAGTGGCGGTACACGCCCCGGACGACCCGGTCGCGCTGGGCCTCGGTCATGGCGTCGCCGTAGGCCGAGCGTAGGTTCTCCATGCCGACCAGCCGATGCCGCCTGTCGACCGCGTACATCAGCCGGGCCAACCCTCGCGCCAGCGCGTAAGAAAGGGTGATGGGCATGGACCGAACGATGAAGACGAGGCTGCGGACGACCAGGTAGACCAGGTAGTCCAGCCAGGGACGCTTGACTTTCTTCCGTGCCATCGCGCGGTCGCTCCTTGACGCTCGGCCTCGAGGGTTCGGCGAGTATGTCCGGGAACCCCGGATGCGTCAAGAGCCGCCGCGTAGCGACGGGCGCGCGCTCCCGATCACCCAAGGCCGTAATTATACGAACGATACCTCTGGACGTCCGCCCCCGCGTCCTCCCAGCCGTAGCCGTAACGCCCCCAGTGCCAGAGGCGGATCGACGCGTCCGCCAGCGGAGTGACGCCGATCAGCGCGAGCCGATGGCTGAACGCCCAGTCCTCGCCCAGGTAGTGCGCCTTCCCGCCTTCTTGCGGCGCGATCATCGGCATGAAGAACGGCCACGCCCCGCGCCCCCACTGGGTGTTGCACAAGGGGAGACCCAAGCGATCGATCATCGTCCGCAGGACGTGGGCCTTGATCCTCAAGAAGCCCGCGGCCGCGTACTTCACCGGATAAAGGCCCGCGGCGTCGGGACCGAACAGGACCTCCTTCACGCCGTCGGCGAAGTGGCTCGCCAGTCCCCGTTCACCCTTCTTGGGGTAGATCCCGCAGACGACCGCCTCCGGCCGCGCCAGGAGCCGGAAGACGTCGCCGGGCTGGAACTCGACGTCGGCGTCGATGAACATCATCGACTCCGCGCCGTCGTGGAGCGCGTCGGAGATCATCGCGTTGCGGGCGACGTCGATCGCGGAGCATCCTCCCCGACGCTCGACGCGGACGCCCTCCGCCTCCAGAACGCGCAGACGACGCTCGCACTCCCAGTCGATCCCGTTGAGGTGCGGGACCAGCACCACGGCCCGCGACCGACCTTGCGGAACGGCGGTCGTGGGCGGACGGCGACCCGCCCGAAGCTTCTCGAAGAACTCGACGTGGGCCGGTCCCAACTCCTCGGCCGACCACGACCGCGCGCGGGCGAGCGCCCGGCGCTTGTACACGCGGGCGAACTCGGGGTCGTCCCAGAGCCGCTCGACCGCCTCGACCCAGGGGGCGACCTCCGCGGCGGTCGGCAGCGACTTGGTCGCCGGAGTCAGGCGGTCGGGGAGCGACAGGACGATCCCGGCGTCGCCCAGGGTCTCGGGCAACGCCCCGCGATCCGACGCCACCACGGGGACGCCGTTGGTCATCGCCTCCATCGCGACCAGCCCTCGCGTCTCCAGGCGGAGCGACGGGACCACGCAGACGCGGGTCACGCTCCAGAAGTCCCGGGGGCCGGCCGTGTTCGACATCACGTCGACGGTCCCGCGCGCCCGAAGGTCCGGCCCGCACGCGGCCAGGGTCGCCTCGGTCCCCCTCGCCTCGACGACCAGCATCGAATGTCGGGCCGACGCCGGGCCAACTCGTCGGCGATCCTGGCGAAGGCGTAAACGCCCTTCTGGGCCGAGGGGTTGACGAACGTAACGTACCGCGGGTCGACGCGCTCGGCGCGGACGCGGTCGGCGTCGACGAGGTTGGGGAGGACGTGGCAGGCGAGTCCCAGCGATTCGCGATGGAAGTCGGCGGCGAACCGGGAGGGGACGACCACCGCGTCGACGTCGGCGAACGGCCCGGCGTCGTGATGGGCGAGGTCGTGGAGCGCGAAGACCGTCGCGATCCCTCGCGCCCTGGCCCTCGCCATGACCTCGCGGTTGATCCGACCGCCGCCATGGCCGACGACGACGTCCGGCGCGTGGGTCTGGAGGAGGTGTTCATAAAGGCGCATGAAGTCGGCCGCCTCGGCGTCGTCGGGCTCATGCGGCGTCGCGCCGGCGCCGAGGTGGATCGTGACTTCGAGGTCGCCATCGACGGCCCTGACGTGCTTCGGCAAATCGGTCGCGCTCCCCGAACCCGCGGCCGACGGCTCGACGACCTCCACCCGCCGCCCCCGCTCGGCCAGCCAGCGCGTTAGATCGACCTCCACCCCCGCGTCCAGGACGCCGCCGCAGAGCGCCGCCACCGCGACCCCGCGCCGCTTCATCGCCGCCAGTTGCGTCCGACACGCCACCGCCGCCCCGCTGGAGTCGTCCAGCAGGCAACTCCGCGCGGCGAACAGCATCCTCAGCGGCTTCGACATCACCCGCCCCTCGCGGTCCCGACGCCCCCACGTTCATTCCGACCGACCCGCCAAGGACCATCGACGCCGACGCGGCATATCACCTGGACCGCGTGGCTGCCGGTCGTCATTCCGAACGATTCCTTATCGGCCTCCTCAGAAGAGGGGATCATCGTGGGCGAGTTTACGAACGAAGTCCAGAAAATCGTCGGCGACCACGAGTTCATCCGCCCCAGGGCCAATCACCACGATTGGGCATTCGCCCCGATCGTCCCTCTTAGAGATGTCAATGTAGTAAAAATAATCACCGCCGTCGCTACTAAGGGTGATGAGATTGCGGGGGGTTCCATGGCCATGGCCCGTGGCTCCCAGCCAAGCCCTTTTCGTCGACTCCACGACATTGGTGAAATAAGACGATGCAGATTTCCCATTTCCAGGCGGATGTGGTGACAATCCATCGAAGTAATCGGAGAACATGATGGCCGCGCCTAGATGACGTAGGAACGCGCGATAGCTCTTGGGAAATCGGACGCCGAGCTCTCGTTCCGCCGCCTCTATCACGTCATCTGAGACCGGGCCAGCGAACTCCGGCTCATCTTCATATTGAGCCGACAGCCGTCGGATCTCAACTATTATCTCTTGCTCATCCATGTGTCCAACTGGTCCTTCAATTCATTGAGTACATCGGCTGGAATCAGCCCGTTTTCGATTGCGTCCTGCAGCCTGCTCTTCCAGTAATCCCTCGTGAACTTTTTCCAGGCAGAGCCATGGTCGACGGGCCCCTGGCCCTTGGAATGGAGTGGGCGGCCTCTGTTCTGGGATTCGCGGATCTCAACCACGATTCCCCCTTCTAGTGGTCGTTGACCAACGTGGTGGAGAGATACGACCTCTTCCCCGACGCCGTCGAGCGTTCTCACCATCGGCGATTGGCCTTTCATCATTTTTTTGACGTTATTACTGCTGAAGAAGATGTCGCTCCGTTGGAGCATGATCGTATCGCCCTTCCGGACGATCGACCTGAAGACCTTCGACTCCGCGAACGTCTTCTGGATGACCTTGATCCGCGACACCTCCTCCGCGGTGAACTGAAGCATCTCCGCTCCGCGCCCTATGCGATAGACCTTGATCATACCGCCGGATACGAACGGGAGGAAGGTGATCGCGGCCCACGCCACCTCGCTGGCCGACTTGGCGTTCTGGATGTCGTTGATGGCGATCGACCAGTCCGCCCCCTCGTTCACGATCGAGAGGCCGCTGAGGTAGAACTCGGCGCCGACGACGGAGACCATGCCGGTCTTGGACTGGAGTTGCCGGAGGTAATCGCGCCAGCCCTGGACGTCCCCGGCCTCGGTGGGGAGGTTGGCGGTGTCGCCGAAGCCGATGACCCACTGGTCGCGGACGACGTCCAGGAAGCTCTGGGCGGCGACGTTCTCGTCGTGCCGGCTCGGTATGTAGACGACCGGGACGTAACGTCCGTCGTCGCCCTGGACCCAACGACCGTGGCTGAACCCGAAGTACCACCCCCACTCGACCCTGCCGCCCTCCCGCGCGAGCCACTCGACGAATTTGTCGCCACCGGGGTAGGTCTCGACGTTCTGCCAGAAGAGGGTCGTATCGAAGTCGTCATCACGGCCGGCCGCCGTCGGATGGGAAGGGGCGTCCAACGCGGAGGCCTGATCCATCGCCATCGCGGCGAGGCCAGCCGGCATCGCGGCGGCGGCGGTCGATCCGGCGGAGAAGTTCCAAAGGAATGTCTGGCTCGCGCTGCCGCCCTGGCCGTCCGACGCCGTCACGGTGACGTAATGGGAGGCGGTGGGAGGCCCGCCGGGGTAGGTGTAATACACGCCCCGGACAAGCCCGCGGGCCGGGTCGATCTCAAGCCCGGCGGGCAGTCCGCTCGCCGAGTAGGTCAGGCCGTCCCCGTCCGGGTCGCTCCCCTGAAGTTGAAGGACGATCAGGTCGTCGTAGCCGTTGAGTCGATCGCCGGGATTCACGAGGCTCGGGGGATGATTGGTCGCGCCCCGGCTCACCGTCCACGTGAAGGTCCGGAACGCGGTCTCAACGCCGTCAAAGACGGCCAGGGTCACGTCCCAGGGGGAAAAGAGGGCGTCGTCGGGATTAATCGTTCCGCTAATCAACCCCGTCGCCTGATCGAGGGCTAGGCCGGATGGCAAGCCGTCGGCCGCATACGTCAGGGAGTGCCCGGGCGGCCCGCTGGCTTGGACCTGGAGGGCGACGGAGGCCCCGACCTGGCTCGTCTGATCGCTGGGCGCTTGGACCGCGACCCGCGTCACATACCAGGGGAACGACACGCTCGAATCGCCGTTTCCGTTCCCCACCGTCAGCGTGACCAAGTACGGGCCGTAACCGGCCGCTCCGGCGGCGATCGTGCCCGTGATCTCGCCCGTGGTGCTGTCGATGGACAAACCCGGAGGCAAACCGGCGGCGCTGTAGATGAGCGACGTCGAGTCGCCGTGCGGTTCCCACCCCTGGACGGTCATCGACACCGCGTCGCCTTCCGACCCGTCGATCTCCTCCCAATCGTCCGCGTCGATCTCCGGCGGCGCGGGCGTCACCGTCCAGTCGAACGTCAAGCTCGAAGACATCCGACCGTCGGTGACGTGGATCGCCACTTGATAGGGATCCTCGCGGGCGGACCAGATGGGGAGCGAGCCCATGACCAACCCCGTAAGAGGATCGACGCTCACCCCCGGCGGCAGCCCGGTCGCGCTGAACAGGAGTGGATCGCCGTCCGGGTCGCTCGCCGTGAAGAAGAACCATGGGAAGTCGCCCTCGGTGCTGACGAGGCTGCCGGGGTCGTCGACGACCGGCGCGCGGTCGGTTTGGACGTTGATCGTGACGTCGGCCGAATCCCGCCCTCCGCGGCCGTCGCTGATGGTGTACGAGAAGCTGTCCCAGCCTCGATATCCGGGTTCCGGGGTATACCGAATATATGACCATGAATACATGGTCGTGTAGAAATAGTAAGGGGAATAGAGCGGTCCAATCGAGACGATCTCGACCGTTCCATGCTGAGCGTCGGACGCATCGACGATGTCGATCGGATCGCCGTCCGGATCGTGATCCCATCCCACCCAACCCGTCGCGTGATCGTAGTCGTCGTAAGAATAGTAGCCGGCGAGCACGTCAATGCTGATCGGACCAGCCGCGAACGCACGGTCTTCAACGGCGACTGGCGGATGATTCTCCGGTGGCGTCGGCCCCGAGCCGGAGCCGGAACCGGAACCGGAGGACGATCCAGACCCAGACCCGGAGCCGCCGCCACTTTCCTCACCCCCGCCGCCAGATCCGCTTGAGCCCGGCCAGCCCGTCCCGCCGCTCCCCGAACCGGGATCGCCTCCCGATCCTGAACCTGGCCCCGAGCCGGGATCGCCGCCGGAGCCGGACGACGAGCCGCCGCCGGGATTCGATCCCGAGCCGCTTCCCCCTCCGGAGCCGGAACCCGAATCGCTACCGGAGTTCGATCCCGATCCACTGCCGGAACCGCTACCGGAACCGCTGCCGGAACCGCTGCCGGACGCGGATCCGCTGCTCCCCGAACCGGATCCGGAACCCGACTCGCTCCCGGAGCCCGATCCGGCATAGCAGGAACAGGAGCACGAGTACGATCCGCCGCTCGATCCCGACCCGCTCCCCGATCCGGACGAGCTGGAGGCCGAGCCGTAGTTCGCGCTGGAGCAATAGCAAGAACACGAACCCGTACTTGATCCGGACGTTGATCCCGTCCCCGACCCGCTCGACGGCGAGCCACCCGAGGAAGACCCGCTGTAGGGGGGAGGCGGAGGCGGAGGCGGGGGAGGAGGGGAAGTCCCGCCGGATTCCGAGCTGGCGGCGTACATCGAACCGCCGGACGGCTCGGCGGGAAGCGCGACGGTCATCGGCCGGATGCTTCCCGGCGCAGAGGAAGCGGTTGCGGCCGCGGCCGGAGTGGGCGCGGGGGCGGACGGACGCGAAGCCGCGCCGGCGGCGGTCAAACCGACGTCGCTCGCCTGGATCGGGGTCGAGGCCGACGAGTCGGCGTCCATCGTCGTGAACGAGCCGGGAAGCTGGACGAGTCCGCCGCCCATGGGGCGGATCCGGCCGCCGACACTCGGCGAGGGCCGGGAAGAAGTCGCCCGCGGCGCGGGCGCCGCCGTCGGCCTCGGCAACGCGATCGGCGCGACCTGGCGCGACTCCCTGAGCCGACGGTCGAGCGCGGCGTCATCGTCGTCGAAACGCTTGCGACTCGGGCGCTCTAAACCCGAACCGTTCGCCCCCCCCCGCGCCGATCGCGATCGCGAACGGAACGATGGCGCGCGGGAGCAGCATCGACGGTCCCGCGACCTCCTCCAAACGCTCGGGGAGCGGCGCGAACGCGCGCTTCGGACGGTTGCGACGAGCCATGACACCCCCGCGATGCGACGTCAACGAGGCGTGGGTCAAGAGTTGACGAACGGGATGATAGCGTGGCGAGAGACCGAGCACAAGAACCTTGTAAATTTTATATTTTTTAATAATCGGCGGCGCGTCGGGCGTCCGGTGGGTCGTTTCGCGCTCGTTCGCCGGCCGGCGCCTTGCAATCCGCCGGGAGTGATTCCAGGATGGGAGCGGCCGACCGGCGAGGTGGGGATCGCGGCCGGAGATTCGGACGTCCTTTTCATCCCTCGGCCAGGATCGCCGTCGATGCGCGTGCGCAGGATCATTCTCCGACGCTGGAAGTACCGCTCCTGGCGCGAGGCCCTGCTCGCGGCGTTGTCGTCCTGGAACCGCAACCAGGTCGGCCGGATCATCGCGGGGGTCTTTCTGACCTGGGTCGTGGGCGCGACGGCGCTTTTCGCGGTCGAGCGCCGCGCCAACCCGGAATTCGCCACCTGGGGCGACTCGCTGTGGAACGTCTGGGTCCTGCTGTTCAGCGGTCTTGAGACGCCTCCCAAAACGATCGCGGGCCGGATACTGGTCTCGGCGCTGATGGTCCTGGGCGTGGGCCTGGCGGGCCTCTTCACGGCGAGCGTCGCGTCTCTCCTGATCGAGCGCTACTTGCGGAGACGAAACGTGGAGAACTTCGAGATGGCGGACCACCTCGTCCTGTGCAACTGGGCCCCCCGCGGGCTGGACTGGATCCGCGAGGTCCACGCCAAGACCGTCCAAGACAAACGGCCGGTGGTCATCATCCATGACGACGCCGACGAGATCGAACTCCCCGACCACCAGGACGAGGCGGCCTTCGGCGACGTCTACATCGTCAAGGGGGACTCCACCGGCGAGGTGGCGCTGCGGCGGGCCAAGGTCCACAAGGCCCACTCCGTCGTGATCCTGACCGACGATCGCGAAGGCAAGCACGCCGACGGCAAAAGCATCGTCACCTGCGTCGCGATCCGAGGCGTCTGCCGAGGAGAGAAACAACCCAGCATCGCGGTGGAGTGCCGCAACCCCTCCAACCGCCACCATCTGAAGAAAGCCGGCGCGGACGAGATCATATCTCCAAGCGAGCTTGGTTTGCGACTGCTAGCGCGGACGGCCTTGTTCCATGGAATGACCCGCGTCTACCAGGAACTCCTGACCGTGGGGCGCGACGCCAACGAGGTGTACCTGATGCCGGCGCCCGAGGAACTGGTGGGGAAGGACTTCATCGAGTTGACGGGAATGTTCGCCCGCTATCGGCACGACCGCCGGGCCTGCCTCTTGATCGGCATCCAGCGCGGCGAGGAGATGCACCTAAATCCGATCGGCGGCGAGGCGGCCTCGCTGCGGCCCGACGATCAGTTGATCCTCCTAAGCCGCGTATTCCTCGATCCGTCCCAGGTCCTGCCGATCGCCGCGCCCGAGTCGCCGAAGGCGGAAGACGCCTGACGGGCCGGGCGCGGCGTGGGTCAAGCGCCCTCGTCATTGGCCGGGGATGGGGGGAGGGCCGCCGAAGCCGCGCGGAGGCATCTTGGCCCTGGCCGCGGCCCGTTTCGACTTCTTCGTCGGCTGCATCAACTCGGTTCCCGGCGGCGTGGGGGGCGGGCCGGAGATGTCCGCCGTCGACTCAAGGCTGGACGCCGCGCCACCGCAACCCGCGGCGAAGGCCAGCGTCAGCGCCGCGACCCCGCATCGGAATCGATTCGTTCGCATCGGTGAAAGACTCCGCGACGTCGGCCCGCGCGCGAGCGGCGGGCCGACGTCGTGACGTTCGGGGCTTCGGGGTCAGTAGGAATCGGAGCTGATGACCTCGCCGCCGTTGCGGCTGCCGAGGCCCCACCAGGTCTGAAGATTGACGGAGTCCTTGACGAACCGAACCGAGCCGTCGGCGAAGCCCACGTTGACGCCGCCGGAATGGTGGCTGTTGGCCGTGGTCGCCGCGTACATCGTGCTGGGCTCGCCGGAGTAGTTGCACGACGCCTTGTTGGGGGTGTTCCAGTGGACGTAGGTCGTGTTGGCGTTCTCGTAGGGCATGTTCTGGGTGTAGCTCCAGCCGAAGACCCAGGTCCCCGCCGACGGCGTGGTGGTGGGGAGGTTGTTGCAGGCTTGGATGAAAGACAGCGCGGTCGCGGCGCCGGCGGGGAGGTTCGGCTGCGGCGAGGAGAAGCCGGGGACGGCGTAATAGCCCCGCTTGCCCTGGTTCGAGCCCAGAAGCACGGTGGGGTTGTTGTTCAGGCCGCCGGTGTGCTCGCTTAGAAGGGCGGTGTTCGACGTGCCGTCGGTGATCGCGGCGATCGGCACCGGGCCGCCGCCGGTGGAGTACCAGAGGTTGGGGACCGCCGGCACGACCACGCCGTTCCAGAAGTTCATCGGCGGCGGCCCGCCGATGTTGGCCGCGTAGGTCGCCGTCGCCCAGTAGCCGCTGGGGCGAACCGTCGTGTCGTCCGACGGGCAGATGAACGAACTGATCTGGATGGTGCCGGCGGTGGTGTTCGCCAGGTTGTCGAGGTACAGGTTGAAGTTGATGGCGTTGTAGATCTGGGTCTGTTCGATTCCCGGCAGGATCGCGCACATCCAGCCGGTGTAGCCGGGACCCCAGCCGCAGCTCGGGCAATTCTGCATCGACATCAGCGGCACGACGTTGTTCGCCGAGACGTAGTTGTGGACCGCCAACCCGATCTGCTTCATGTTGTTGACGCACTGGGCGCGGCGGGCCGCCTCCCGAGCCGCCTGAACCGCGGGCAGCAACAGCGCGATCAACACCGCGATGATGGCGATCACCACCAGCAGCTCGATCAGCGTGAAACCATGACGCTTCTTCGTCATCAAGGAGCCCCCCTCATTCGAACAACGGGTGGCGGGAACGGGCGCGGAGCAAGAATTGGCGATCGACGTCGAACTCGCGCCAAACCCGCATTAGATGTTCGTCGATCTTATATCGAAGCAAGGCGGTCAGCAAGTTAATCATAGCTCGTCTGGACGAGAATCATGCTTCGAGATTCCGCCGACGTCGCGGGGGAGGCGTCCGCGGGCGCGATCGCGTCGGACGCGGGTTTCAGGCCTCGACCCGCGCGGCTCAGGGCTGGGGGACCAGGGCGAGTTCCTGAAGGGCGTCGGCCATGGCCTGCGCGGACTTCCAGCGGGCCCTGGGCTGTTTTTGGAGGGCCTTCATGAGGACTCGTTCCAGGTCCTCGGGGGCGTCGGGGCGGAAGGCGCGGAGGGGGATGGGGGGGGATTCCAGGATCAGCTCGTAGGAGTTCGCCTGGCGGGGGTTGAAGCCGAAGTAGGGGTACTGGTTGGCGAGCAGGTAGTAGAGGGTGGCGCCGGCGCTGTAGATGTCGGCCGGTTCCTTGACGTCGCGGAAGCCGCGGATGTGGTCGGGGGAGAGGAAGCCGGTGGAGCCGCCGACGTCCCCCTGGCGGGTCATGCTGGAGAAGAGGTTCCCCTCGGCGAAGCTCTTGGCCAGTCCGAAATCCGACAACTTCACCCGGGGTCGGTGGGGAGGGCCCATCACCAGGAGGTTCGACGGCTTGACGTCGCGATGGACGTAGCCCTTGGCGTGGGCGTAAGCCAGGGCCGAGAGGAGTTGGCGTCCGATCCGGGCCACCGCGGCCGGCGTCAGCGGCCGATGCTCGCGGGCCCACTCAAGCGCGTTGCGGCCGTCGACGTATTCCATCAGGAGTTGGTAGCGGCCGTCGACCTCGAACAGGTCGTGGAACGCCACGATGCCGGGATGGCCCCGGCCGTCGGGGGCCAGCAGGTCGCGCAGGACGTGGATCTCGCGGCGGAAGTAGTTGAACGCCTTCTCGTCGGGGGGGGCGCCCGGGGACATCGTCTTGATCGCCACCCGGCGGCCGGTGGCGAGTTCGGTGGCGCGGTAGACCTCGCCCATGCCCCCCTCGCCGATCAACTCGTCGATGAGGAAGCCGGGGGCGGTCTCGGGGAAGCGGCGGCGACGGGCGCGGCAGGCGTCGCAAAGACCGAGGTCGGCGACGTCGAGGGGTGGATCGCTGACGATCCCGGTGCGTTCCGCCGAGTTGGAGCCGCCGCTCGGCGGGTCGCCGAGCCGGACCCCGCAGCCGGGGCAGACCGGGGGGGGCGAACCGCCCATGCGGGTGTCGAAGACCGCCACCTCGAAGGCGCTTTGGCCGGCGGTGACGACGTCGCCCTCGCGGAGCATGACCCGTTGCACCCGCAGGCCGTTGACCTTGGTGCCGTTGGTGCTCCCCAGGTCGACCAGGTGGTAGGCGTCGCCGGATCGCTCGACGCGGAAGTGCTCGCGGGAGAGGAGGAGGTCGCCGGTCATCGGGAACGCCGCGCGCGAGGAGCGGCCGACGACGAACGGGCCGGGCTGGTCGATCAGGCCCTCCTCGCCCGCGTGCGGTCCGGACGTCACCCGCAGCGTCAGCTTCATGCGAGTCCCCCTGGCGAGGCGTCCCTGCTCCCTTCGTCGCATCCTTCAGTCGCTTTCATCATACGCGGCGGCGAGGGAATCGCCCAGGGCCGTCGGCGCGGCGTCGCGCCGACGGCCTCAGACCGACCGCCGCGCGGCGGCCTCGCGAAGCGCCTTCAGGTCGGTCTTGCCGGTCCCGGTGATCGGGATGGCGTCGACCCGGACGAAGTCGCGGGCCGAGGGGATCCAAAGCTTGGGGACGCCGGCGGCGATCAGGCGGCGGTGGATCTCCTCCGGGGTCGCGCCCAGGTCGGTGTAGAGGACGCAGAGGCGCTCGCCGTGCCTGGCGTCGGGGACGGACGTGACGGCCACCCGCTGTTCGTCGACCCCGGCGGCGGCCATCACGGCGGTCTCCACGCCGACGTGCGGAATCATCTCGCCGGCGATCTTCGAGAACCGGCTGATCCGGTCGGTGATCGTCAGGAAGCCGTCCTCGTCGACGAACCCGAGGTCGCCCGTCGAGTACCAGCCGTCCTTGAGGACCTTGGCGGTGGCCTCGGGCTTGTGGAGGTAGCCGGCCATCACCTGCGGGCCCTTGACGCAGACCAGCCCCGTCGCGCCCGGCGGGAGATCGTCGCCGGTCTCCGGGTGGACGGTCTTCACCAGGGTGCCGGGGACCGGCAGGCCGACGGAGCCCGGCCGGTTGGCGTGGATCGTCCGGCCGTCGGGGAAGCGGGCGTCGTCCGGCACGTTCACCGAGACCACCGGGGACAGCTCGGTCGTGCCGTAGCCTTGCATCGGCTCGATCCCCAGGGTCTCCTTGATCTCGCGGTAGGTCTCGTCCTTGAGCTTCTCCGCGCCCAGGATCAGGTGCTTGAGCGTCTTGAATTGCTCGGGGGGACAGGCCTTCATATACATCCGAGCGAACGTCGGCGTGCCGGCGACCAACGTGACGCCGTGCTCCTGGCAGAGCTTGCCGATGGTGCGGGCGTCCAGCGGGTTGAAGTGGTAGACGGCCGACTTGCCCAACACCAGCGCCGTCCACAGGCCGATGGTGTAGCCGAAGGAGTGGAAGAACGGCAGGACGCCGAGGATCGTCTCGCGGTCGTCCAGCCGGATCTGCTCCTGGACCTGCAAGACGTTGCTGAGGACGTTGCGATGGGTGAGCATCACCCCCTTGGGATCGCCGGTGGATCCGGACGTGAAGATGATCGTCGCCAGGTCGTCCAGGCCGCGAGTCCGCAAACCGGGGAGGAGGCGGCCCATGGCGCCCTCGGGCGCGGCCTTGGCGACGGCCGCGGCGAAGAGCTTGTCGGCGGTCTTCACCCGGGCGGGGACGTCCTCCAGCATCAGCAGTTCGGCGGCCGGCCGGATCGGGCACTTCTCCAGCACCCTGGCGGACGTCAGCACGGTGGCGATGCGGCACTGGTCGACCGCCGAATCGACCATCGCCTGGTTGGTGGTGTAGTTGAGGTTCACCGGGACCTTGCCCAGAAGGCCCAACGCCAGGTTGGCGACCGCCGAGGGGACCATCGGCGGCAGCATCAGCCCGACGAACTCCTCCGGGCCCAACGACCGCGCGAGGACGCGGGCCAGGACCGTCGCGCGGAGCAAGGTCTGGCCGTGGGAAAGGGCCGCGCCGCTGCTGTCGCGAACGGCGGGACGGCCGGGCGCGCGGCGGGCCTGACGGGCGAAGGCGTGCGGCAGCGAGCGCCATTCGGGCGGAAGCGGCGCGAGCGGCCGGGGGACGGCGTGACCCTCCGCGGGGTTCGAACGGGCGCCGACGTACGGAGCGGACGGATTCATGGACGGGCTCCCAGGACGGCCTCGGGCGGGATCGCGCTTCTTTTCATCGTATCGCATCTCGGGTTCGTCGGCGGGAACGCCCAATCTACGCGAACCGCGGCGCCTCGGCAACGACCACCCGATACCAAACATCTTGATCCCAGGCCGAGAAGGTTCGTTTATGACGGCCGCGCGCGGGGCGGTCGGTCCGTCTCTCCGGGGAAGGGCGTGCAATCCGTCGCCGGGGTCGGTTAGAATCCAAGAAGACCGAGACCTTGGGTCTTCTTCCCGCCGTCGATGCGCGCCCCCACCACCAGCACCAGCCGTCGCGAGGACGGATTCATGACGTCGAATCGTGCAGTCGCAACGCGCCTCACGCGACTTCGGTCGCGCGTTCGGGCGTTCGTCGCGTTCTTGATCGCGGGCTTTTGCGGGGCGGCGGTCGCCGATGACGCCGCCGCGCCCCCCCTGGAACGTCCGATCCGCTTCAACCGCGACGTCCGGGCGATCCTGGCCGAGAAATGCCTCGCCTGCCACGGACCCGACGAGGCGAAGCGCAAGGCGAAACTCCGACTCGACACCTTCGAGGGCGCGACCGCCCCGGCCGCCACCGGCGACCCGGCCATCGTCCCCGGCGACCCCGACGAGAGCGGTCTGATCTGGCGGATCACCACCGACGACCCCGAGGACCGCATGCCGCCGGCGAAGACCGGCAAGTCGATCACGCCGCGGGAGGCGGAGATCCTCCAGGCGTGGATCGAGGAGGGGGCCGAATACCAGAACCACTGGGCCTTCATCCCCCCCGAACGCCCGACGACCCCCAAGGTCTCCCGCGCCGATTGGGTGAACGACCCGATCGACGCCTTCGTCCTGCGGAAACTTGAGGCCGAAGGGCTCCAGCCGTCGCCGGAGGCCGACAAGACGACCCTGATCCGTCGGCTGTCGCTCGACCTCATCGGCCTGCCCCCCTCCATCGCCGAGGTCGACGCCTTTCTCGCCGACGACCGCGCCGACGCCTACGACCGCCTGGTCGACCGCCTTCTGGAATCCCCCCACTACGGCGAGCGCTGGGGACGAATCTGGCTCGACGCCGCTCGCTACGCCGACTCCGACGGCTACGAGAAGGACAAGCCCCGCTTCGTCTACTTCTATCGGGACTGGGTCGTCCGCGCCTTCAACCACGATCTCCCCTACGACCGCTTCATCGTCGAGCAAATCGCCGGCGACCTTCTGCCGAACCCCGATCAGGACCAACTCGTCGCCACCGGCTTCCTGCGGAACTCCATGATCAACGAGGAAGGAGGCATCGACCCGGAGCAGTTCCGCGTCGAAGCGCTCTTCGACCGCATGGACGCCATCGGCAAGGCGGTCCTGGGCCTGACCACCAGTTGCGCCCAGTGCCACACCCACAAGTTCGACCCGATCGAACAGGTCGACTACTACCGGATGCTCGCGTTCCTCAACGACACCGACGAGGCGGCCATCGCCGTCTACACGCCCGAGGAACAAGCCAGGCGCGAAGAGATCGTCCGCGAGACCGCCGCCATCGAGGAGGGCCTGCGCCGCGACGCCCCCGACTGGGCCCAGCGCCAGCGGGCGTGGGAGGAAACGGTCGATAAGCCGGGTCCGGAGTGGACGGTCGTCCGCACCGACGTCGACGCCAACAACGGCACCGGGCAGAAGCACGTGATGCTGGAGGACGGCTCGCTGGTGGCCTCCGGCTACGCCCCCACGATCCATATCGACACCTTCACGGGGCTTGAGCCCGTCCCCTCGGTCGCGGCCGTCCGCCTGGAGACGCTCAACGACCCCAGCCTCCCTCTGAACGGCCCCGGCCGCTCCACCAAGGGGCTCTTCGCCCTGACCGAGTTCCACGTCGAGGTCGCCCCGGCCGACAAGCCGAACGAGTGGAGGGAGGCGAAGATCGTCCGCGCCACCGCCGACGTCAACCCTCCCGAGACCCCGCTGGAGCCGATCTTCGACGACCGCAGCGGCCGCAAGCGCGTCACCGGGCCGATCGACTTCGCCACCGACGGCAAGATCGAGACCGCCTGGGGGATCGACGTCGGCCAGGGCCGGCGCAACGTCCCGCATCAAGCGGTCTTCGTGCTGGAGAAGCCGGTCTCGTTCCCGGCCGGCGTCCGAATCCGGTTCAAGCTCGACCAGCGCCACGGCGGCTGGAACAGCGACGACAACCAGAACAACAACCTCGGCCGGTTTCGACTCTCCGCGACCGCCGACCCCGACGCGACCGCCGACCCGATCCCCGCCGCCGCCCGCGCGGCCCTGGCCGTCGCGCCGGAGGCGCGCTCGCCGGAGCAGGCCGCGGCCGTCTTCGCCAGCTTCCGCGAATCCGTCCCCGAGTGGAGGGAAGCCAACGACCGCATCGAGGCGCTCTGGAAGACCCACCCGGAAGGCGCCTCGCAACTGGTCCTCCGCGATCGCGAGCGGGAGACGCATCTCCTACCCCGCGGCGACTACCTCCACCCCGCCCAGGTCGTCGAGCCGGGCGTGCCGACGTTCCTCAACCCGCCTCCCGACACGTCGACCCTCACCCGGCTGGACTTCGCCCGGTGGATGGTCGACCGCCAGGCGCCGACCACGGCGCGGGCGATCGTCAACCGGGTCTGGCAGGCGTACTTCGGCATCGGGTTGACGTCGACCAGCGAGGACCTGGGGACGCAGGGCGAGCCCCCCTCGCACCCCGAGCTGCTCGACTGGCTGGCCGTCGAGTTCATGGACGGCGGCTGGAGCTTCAAGCGGCTGCACCGCCTGATCGTCGGCTCCAACACCTACAAGCAGGCGTCGAAGGCCAGCCCCGAACTGACGGCGCGGGACCCGTACAACCGGCTGCTGGCCCGAGGCGCTCGGGTGCGGGCCGACGCGGAGATCGTCCGCGACATCGTGCTCGACGCCGGCGGCCTGCTCGACCCGAGCATCGGCGGACCGAGCGTCAACCCGCCGGCGCCGATGTTCCTGTTCCAGCCCCCGGCCAGCTACGGCCCCAAGAGCTGGCCGGAATCGACCGGCTCGGCCAAATACCGCCGGGCGCTTTACACGTTCCGGTTCCGGTCGATCCCATACCCCGTCCTTCAGGCGTTCGACGCCCCCAACGGCGACTTCTCCTGCGTGCGCCGGAGCCGATCCAACACGCCGCTGCAGGCGCTCGCGCTTTTGAACGAGCCGGTGGCGATGGACGCGGCGCGGTCGCTGGCGGCCTTGACGCTCGCCGAGGGGGGCTCGAACGACGAGGACCGGATCACCTACGCCTTCCGCCGCTGCCTCGCCCGCCGCCCGACCGACTCCGAACGCCGGGTGCTGACGAACCTGCTCCACAAGCAATCAGCGCGGTTCGCCGCCGACGCCGAAGGCGCGGCGAAGCTCTCCGGCGCCGCCGCGAACCCCGCGGAACACGCCCGTTGGACGGTCCTCTCCCGCGTGCTGTTGAACCTGGACGAGACGATCACCAAGGAATGACGAGGAGGGTTCCCCGATGAACTGTCAGGACCACCTGCTGGGCGGTCGGAACCCCCTGGACGTCTCGCGGCGCTGGTTCCTCGGCCAGTGCGGCGTGGGACTCGGGGCGATGGCGCTCAGGGAGTTGATCGCCGCGGACGCCCAGGGCGCCTCGCCGGCGGTCGTCGACCCGATGGCCCCCAAGAAGCCGCACTTCGCCCCCACGGCCAAGCGCGTGATCTTCCTGTTCATGGCCGGCGGCCCGTCGCATCTGGAGATGTTCGACGACAAGCCGCAACTGGCGAAGTACAACGGCTCGCTCCCGCCGGCGGAATTGCTCAAGGGCTACCGCTCGGCGTTCATCAACCCCGACGCCACGCTCCTGGGCCCCAAGTTCAAGTTCGCCAGGCACGGCCAGTGCGGCACCGAGGTCTCCGAGCTGCTCCCCCACACCGCCGGCGTCGTCGACGAGATCGCCGTGGTCAAGGGGATGTGTACCGACTCGTTCAACCACGCGCCGGGACAGCTCATGATGAGCACCGGGTCGATGATCTTCGGCCGCCCCAGCCTGGGCGCCTGGACCTGCTACGGCCTGGGGAGCGAGGCGAACGACCTGCCGGGCTTCATCGTCTTCAGCACCGGCTCGAAGGGCCCCAGCGGCGGCAACTCCAACTGGGGCAGCGGCTTCCTGCCGACGGTCTACCAGGGCGTCAAGTTCCGAACCGGCGGCGACCCGGTCCTCTACCTATCCAACCCCGAGGGGGTCGACCAGGCCGTCCAGCGCGACTCGCTCGACGCCATCCACGCCCTCGACCAGGAGCGGCTCGACGCCATGGGCGATCCGGAGATCGCCACCCGGATCAACTCATATGAAACCGCGTATCGCATGCAGATGTCCGCGCCCGACGTGATGGACGTGGCGCGCGAGCCGCAACATATTCTGGACCTCTACGGCGTCGAGCCGGGCAAGGGGTCGTTCGCCGGGACGTGCCTGCTGGCTCGGCGGCTGCTGGAGCGCGGGGTCCGGTTCGTGGAGATCTTCCACGAGGCCTGGGACCAGCACGGCAACCTCACCGCCGACCTGAAGAAGAACTGCGCCGCCACCGACCGCGCCTGCGCCGCGTTGATCCTGGACCTCAAGCAGCGCGGGATGCTGGACGACACGCTGGTCGTCTGGGGGGGCGAGTTCGGCCGCACGCCGATGGTGCAAGGAGGCTCCGACGGTCGCGACCACCACCCCAACGCCTTCACGATGTGGCTGGCCGGCGGCGGGATCAAGGGGGGGACGAGTTACGGCGTCACCGACGACCTGGGCTTCAGCGTCGTGGACGAGAAGGTCCACGTCCACGACCTCAACGCCACGATTCTGCACGCGCTGGGCTTCGACCACGAGAAGCTGACCTACCGCTTCCAGGGCCGCGACTTCCGACTCACCGACGTCCACGGCCGGGTGGTCAAGGAGCTACTGGCCAGGGCCTAGAAAGTCATCGTTCACGGCTGGGCGACGGCGGTTTCTTGCGATTCGGCGAACGACGCCAGCGGGTTCTTGATGGAATCGGCGAGGCGGGGTTGGGCTTGGGCGTCGCCGCGAAGGTCGGCGGCCTCCCGGCGCAGGAGGTCGGCGTGGGTCGTCCGGTCGAGCCGCGCCAGGACGGCGGCGCGGGCCTCCAGCGCGTCGACGAGGTTGAAGCCGCGGACGTCGTGTTGCTTGTAGATCAACGCGGCGCGGCGGTAGTGAACGTCGGCGTCCTCCAGCATGCCGGAGTCGGCCTCGGCGTCGGCCAGTTCCTTGAGCGTCGACCCGAGCCGGACGTCGCCGCCGCCAAGGTGCCGCTCCTCAAGCGCAAGCGCCTTGCGCAGCAGGGGCACGACGTCGGCGGGGTCGCGGTCGAGTTCGCGGTAGACGACGGCCAGGAGGTAGACGCTGTCGAACATCACGTCGTCGCGGGTGCGGGGGTCGTGCTCGCGGGCCTCGACGACCCACTTCGCCATCGCCTCGGCGTCGGCGAACCGGCCCTCGACGCAGAGGACGCGGGTGAGGTCGTGGCAGCTTCGCGACATCAGCCGCGGGTAGTCCTTCTGGTATGGCCGAACGTATTCGATCGCGTGGGTGAAGCGATCGCGGGCCAGGTCCAGGTCGCCGAGCCGGAACGCCGCCCAGCCCATGTTGTTGTAGAACCCCCACGACGCATAGACGTCCGTGGACGTCGGCGCCTTCTCGCCCGCCCGGACGGGGACGCACGCGACGGCGAGGAACAAGGCGATGCCGATTCGACTCGGGGCCGTCATGGCGGACCTCCCAGGGGCGCGGCGGCTCGATCGACCCACGGAGGGCCTTCATTCATCTTACGCGGCGATCCCTCGCGCGTCACGCCTGACCGGCGCGACGGGCGGTTCCCGCGAGAGGACCGCGACCCTCCCTTCGCGTGCTTCCTAAAAACTCCGCGACCAATACCATTTCCCATGGATCGTTCCGTCCACGGCCCCGATCCAAATCTCTTCGCCAGCATCCTCGTCCTTCCAGGAGTAAAACTTCTCGCCGTCGACCACGGGCCCGAGGCGAGTCCAAGGCACGCGCTCCCGTCCCATTCGCCGGCCGGGGCCAAGCACCGACTCGGCCTCGCTTACCGCCATGCCCGGAATCAACAAATTGTATTTATAATACAGCGAATTATAAAATGTATATACAAAGAACGCCGACGAGGCGGCGATTAAGAACGCCATCAAGATCATGACATTCCGCGGCCTGCAAACTTGATTTATCTTCATCGTCGATCACGCCGTAAACGGAGGTGGGGTGGGTCGAGGGCGGATGACGCGGAGAGGCGGAAGACATGGGATCGGCACCCGTCCCCTTCTCCTCCCCCGCCTGGAGCGTCTCCGTCCTCATCTTATCGCGTCACCCCCGCGCGGGCGCGGGATTTCCGGACCACGCCGCCAGCGCGTTCAGATCGATCTCCGACGACGGCCGGACGTCGGCCTTGAGGACTCGGCGCATCAAGGCGAGGGCGGCGCGGTCGTCGCTCGGCTCGACGGCGGCCACGCAGTCTTCGGCCACGATCAGGCCGAAGTCGCGCATGTAGGCGTCGTTGGCGGTGAACAGGACGCAGATGTCGGTGGTGATCCCGGCGAGGACCAGCGTCCGCGCGCCGAGGTATTCCAACAGGGTGTCGAGGGTCGTGGAGAAGAACCCGGAGTGCTTGGGTTTGACGACCTGGTAGTCGGTCTCCTCCGGCCGCAGCCTCGCCACGAAGTCGCGGCCTGGGGCGTCGAGTTGCACGCAGCGCTCGACGAGGCCCTGGAAGTCGGAGCGCCAGCGGCCGAAGTTGTCGTTGACGTAAATCACCGGCACGCCGACCTTCCGCGCCCTGGAGGCCAGCGTCGCCAGCGGCTCGGCGATCGGTCGGGCGTTGGCCAGGAGCTGCTCGGCGTCGGGGAAGTCGAAGCGGTTGACGACGTCGATGATCAGAAGCGCGCCGTCGGCCTTGTCGGGGGCGTTGCCGTGGAGGTCGGCGTTTCGGGGCGACATCGGATGATCTCCTGGAAGCGGTTGCCCTCCGAGATCACGGCAAAGGGCGCGCCGCTCCAGGAGCGATCGGGGGATCACCGGCCGCGTTGCGGCCTGGTCAGGCGGGCGGCCAGGGTGGTGGAGAGATGGTCGAAGGGTCGGGGCGTCCCCTCGGTCCCGGCGAGGATCGCCTCGGCCTCGCGCGACGCCGCCGCGGCGTCGTCGGATCGGCCGAGCTTCGCCAGGACGTCGGCGCGGCCGGCCAGGGCGTCGGCGAGGTCGAGGTTCTTGGCGTCGTTCTGGTGGATCTCGATGGCGAGGCGGTAATGCTCGTCGGCCGCGGCGATCGCGCCCGATTGGGCTTCGGCGTCGGCCAGCTCCCGGAGCGTCCAGGCGAGTCGGACGTCGCGGGGGCCCAGGTGCTTCTCCTCGATCGCCACGGCCTTGCGCAAGGGGGGGACGACGAGGGCGGGGTCGCGGTCGAGTCGGCGGTAGACGACGGCAAGGAGGTAGACGCTGTCGAACATCACGTCGTCGCGGGTGCGGGGGTCGTGCTCGCGGGCCTCGACGACCCACTTCGCCAGTGGCTCGGCGTCGGAGTACCGGCCCTGCTCGCAGAGGACGCGCGACAGGTCGTGGCAGCTTCGCGACATCAGCCGCGGATATTCCTTTTGATACGGCCGAAGGTATTCGACGGCGTGGGTGAAGCGATCGCGCGCCAGGTCCAGGTCGTGGTCGTAGTAGGCGCCCCAGCCCATGTTGTTGTAGTACGACCAGGCCCCGAAGACCTCCGACGACGACGGGGCGGGCTCGCTCGCGCCGCAGGGCGCGCAGGCGATGGCCAGGGTCAGGACCAGGCTGATTCGAAGCGTGAACGACATCGCGCGCCTCCTGAATGTTGACCGTCGCGGATCTTGGGATGCGATCATAACGGCCTTCCCCCCTCGCGGGGGAAGGTGGCCCGAAGGGCCGGATGAGGG
>CALCIB010000079.1 GCA_937907525.1 uncultured Planctomycetales bacterium
CATCTGACGCCTTCGGCGTCTGTCTTCCCCCGCGAGGGGGGAAGACCGTTCGCGCTCATACCGCTTTTTCCGTTCAGCATGACGTCCGCCGCGCGCGCGATCAAGTTCGAGCCGGTCGTTGCCGCCGCCATGCGGTCGCCGTACCATCAAGCCTCGGCCGACGGCGGCCCCCCCACGTTCGACCCGCCCTCGCGTTTCTCGGGAGTCCCGTTATGTCCTGGAAGGCGTTCGTCCCAGCCGTCGTCGGGCTCTGGTCGGTCCTCGCGCCCTTGACGGCGTCGGCCGCGACCTATCCCCAACTCATGGCCACGAAGTATGAAAACGGCGCGCCGTTGCCCGAGGGGGTCGCCCGGCCCGAGCCGACCTTCGACGAGGTCGACCGCTCGAAACTCCCGGACGGGGCGAAGGTCACGGCCGCGGCGCGATCGGCGAGCGGCCGACTCTGGGTCGTCACCGACCGGGGCCCGTTCCGCTCGACGGCCGACGGCTTCGAGCCCTTGGAGGTCGGACCCCGCCACCCCGAGCCGGGACAGCCGGAAGTCCACTGGAACACCAGGGTCCAGACGGTGACGGCCGACCCGCTGGGGACGCTCTGGGTGGGCACCGACCGCGGCGTCTTCCTCTGCGACGGCGAACAGTGGTGGCGGAAGCTCGGCCGCGAGGACGGCGTCCCCTTCGAGGACGTCCGTCAGATCCACCTCGCCCGAAACGGCGACGTCTGGGCCGCCACCCCCGCCGGCGCCTGGCGACTCCGCGACGGCCTCTTCCGATATTTCGCCGGCCGCCGCTGGCTCCCCGACGACGACGTCCAGGCCGTTTGGACCGACTCCCAAGGCCGCGCCTGGCTCGCCACCGCGACCGGGACCGCCCGCATCGAGGACCGCCCCACGACCCTCGCCGAGAAGGCCGCGCACTACGAGCGGATCGTCCGCGCCCGTCACGACCGCCGCGGCTACATCGCCGGCATTGATCTTAAGGCGCCCGGCGACCTGGCCGGCGCCGTCTTCGACGTCAGCGACAACGACGGCCTCTGGACCGCCATGTACATAGGCGCCCAGGCCCTCCGCTTCGGCGCGACCAAGGATCCCGCCGCCCGCGAGGCCGCCCGGAAGTCGATGAACGCGCTTTTGGACCTGGAACGGCTCTCCGGCATCCCCGGCTTCCCCGCCCGCGCCGTGGTCAGCGACGAGGAACTCGCCGCCGGCGCCCGCGGCTTCAGCGCCGAGGGCAAGGTCCACGCCGTCGGCGTGGACGCCAAGGTCTGGTATCGCTCGCCCAAGGCGCCCGGCCTCTGGTGCAAGGGGGACACCAGCAGCGACGAACTCGACGGCCACTACTTCGCCTGGTACCTCTACCACGACCTGGTGGCCGACGACGCCGAGAAGGCCGAGATCGCCGCGGTGGCCCGCCGAGTCACCGACTGGATCCTCGCCAACAATTTGACGTTGGTCGACCATACCGGCAAGGCGACCCGCTGGGGCGTCTGGTCGCCGGAACTCATCAACAAGGACCCGCTCTACCACGCGCTTCGGCCGCTGAACTCGCTTGAGATCCTGATGTTCCTGAAGGTCGCCGAACACCTCACCGGCGACGCCAGGTACGCCGAGGCCGCCGACGGACTCATCAAGGATCATCACTACCTGCTCAACGGCCTGTTGATGCGCCGGGGCAAGGGTGAGGATCGCTGGGCCGACATCAACCACTCCGACGACGAATTGCTGTACCTCTCGTATTACCCGCTTCTGATGCTTGAGAAGGACCCGGCGAAGCGCCGGCTCCTGACGCAGAGCATCGCCAGGACGTGGGAGCCGATCGACGGCGAGCAGACGCTCCGTCCCGAGCGGAGCCCGTTTTACAACTTCGTCTACGGCGCGACCACCGGCCGCCGCTGCGACGTCGAGGACGCGCGCGAGACCCTGCGCGACTGGCCCTGGGACCTGATCGCCTGGAACACGAGGAACTCCCATCGCCACGACGTCCGACTCCGCCAGCAGCCCGGCCTGCGCCGGACCAACGTCCACCTCGACCGAGTCCTCTCCCCGGCGGAGCGGACCCAGACCCGCTGGAATTCCGATCCCTGGCGACCCGACCAGGGCGCGGACGGCCGCCACGAGGCCGACGGCGTCGCCTTCAGCATCGCCTACTGGCTGGGCGTCTATCATGGCTATCTCTCGCCCGACGAGTGAGCCCCCCGGGAGCCCGCCATGAATCGGATCGACTTGCAACGGATCGCCGAGGAGCGGGCTAGGGACGCGGAAGCCCTCCTGGCCGCCGGCCAGTGGTCGGGGGCCTACTACCTGGCCGGCTACGCGGTGGAATGCGGCCTGAAGGCCCGCATCGCCCGCCAGATCGGCCAGCACGAATTCCCCGACAAGGAACTGACCCAGCGATGTTACACGCATAATATTGATAAACTGATCGAAGTCGCGAACCTCGGCGCCGCCCGCGCCGTCGACATGGCCGCGAACCCTATCAGAGGTCGATACTGGCTGGTCGTCAAGGACTGGAACGAGGCGGCCCGCTACCAAATCTGGCTGGAGAAAGACGCCAGGGACCTCGTGAACGCGGTGATGGACCCTTCGAACGGAGTGCTGCCATGGATAACGGGCCATTGGTGATCGAGGAGATCGAGGCCGCGGAGCAACTGCTCCGCGAGTTTGACGAGTACGCGCCGATCAAGGTCGCCTTCTGGATGAGGACCACCGACGAGGAGCAGAGGTATCTCTACATCGCGTCGGATCGGATCGGCGCCGAGGGCGTCAGCGACGCCTACGGCGAGGTCGTGCGCATCGGCCTGAAGATCCAGTCTCCCTACTTCAACGTGTTCCGCGTGAAGGTCATCGACTCCGCGACGCCCCTGGCCAGGGCGGCGCTGGAGGCGCGCGACCGCTTCCCGCCCCACATGCCCGCGCGGCTGGGCGGGTCGTGGTTCGGCGGGGTCGCCGCCGCCGACGTCTACGTCTACCCGGCGCTCGACCACGCCAAGGCGCCTTGACCCCAGCGCCCACGATTACCGGCCGTGGGAGGATCTCCACCATGTCCCATGAGCGATCGGACTCCCGCGCATGCAAAACTTCCGCGACGTCGACCCCGCGGAGTTGAGGGTTCCGTCACGACGCGGCGCGGACCCGTTGAAGCTCCAACGTCAGATCGCCCGGTTCGGAGCGTCAGCGACTGGCATGCCTCCGCCGTGGGTTTACGAGGCGGCCGACGGGGTGCTCGTCGTATACAATGGAATCACTCGGGCGACTCGGATCGCCAAGCTCGCCCCTGGTTCGATGATCCGGGTCGAGGTCATCGGCAAGTTGCGGCGGACCTACGCGAACGAGCCCAGGATTGGAGACTTCCCACCATGATCTCGACGACCCAACGGGAGTTGATCGAAAAGCTCGCCGAAATCCAGGATCTATCCCCAGGCGCGCGGTTCGGAGAACTGCTCGCGAACCTCGCCTTCCTCGTCGAGGACCAGACCGACCAGACGATCCGCGAAGTGGATGACGATCGACTGATGGCCGTGATGAACTCCCACCGTCGCGACCTGCAACGCCGACTGACCGACGATTGAGGCCGGGCCGACGCGAGAGGGTGGGGGCGATGGACTTCGGCGGGTTCATCCTCTGGATTCTCATGGCCGGCGCGTGCTGCGTCGGGGGGAGTCTCGTGTTCGTCGCCTTCCTTGGGCGTTGGCCTGGGAGATGGATCGGCCTTGGCGTGTTGGGCGCCGGCCTGACGGCGACGGCGGCCTTCGCGATCTACCTTCATCACGTCTACTGGGTGGACGAGCGCCTCGTCATCGCCGCGATCGATGGCGATGCCGCGCGGGTTGAGGCGCTGTTGGCCGCCGGGGCGTGTCCGGATTCGGAATGGGAGGGGATGTCGGCCGTCGCCGCGGCCCGGCGCGGCGGCCACGCCGACGTCGTCGCGATCCTTCTCCGCGCCGGGGCCGTCGAGTCGCCGAATGTGCTCGGCGAGGATTGATCGGCTGTCGGCCGACGAACCCGCGATGGTAGGATGGGATCGCCGCGCGGGACTCGCTCGAATCAAGCCGAGGTTGGAGGGCCGACCATGATGCCCTTGCCCATCGAGGTCGAACGCGAAGTGGACGGCCGTTGGCTGGCGGAAGTCCCCGATTTGCCAGGCGTCCTCGCCTACGGGGACACGGAGGGGGAAGCGATCGCGAGGGTCCAGGCCCTGGCGCTTCGCGTCCTGGCCGATCGCCTGGAGCACGGCGAGCCGGTCCCCGAGGGCCTGTTCGCCGTATCCGCGTGAGCGCCTGGCCTTCGACGAAGGCTCGTCGCCTGTTCGCCGCCCTGACGCGGATCGGGTGGCGGGTCAAGCGTCAAGGCGGCACGTCGCACGCCGTGCTGGAGCGCGACGGTTGGGATGATGTCACGTTCGCGTTCCACGACGCGGACGAGATCGGCCCGAGGATGCTCGCCCGAATCGCCAAACGCACGGGACTCCGGCCCGAGGACTTGTGAGCGGCGTCCAAAGCCGCTTCGTCCTGTCGATCGTCAAACCGACGGTGTTAGGATGGGATCGCCGGAGCGTGGGATCGGGCGGCGGTTCGGCCCGGTCGCGACGGCGCGTTCCCACGGGGAGACGGACGGACTGATGAGACGAGAGACGATCCGAGGGCGGGCCGCGACGGCGGCGGTGTTGGGGCTTTCGCTGCTGGTCGCGCCGGCGATGGCGGAGCAGGGGGGCGGGTTCGAGAAACACGTCGTCTCGGCCCAGGAGGGGAACGCCGCCGACGTCGGCCGCGACGTCCTGCGCGCTGGCGGCAACGCGATCGACGCGGCCGTCGCCACGGCCCTCGCGATGGCCGTCACCGTTCCGGAGGCCGGCAACATCGGCGGCGGCGGGTTCATCGTCGCCTTTCTGCCCGAGACCAAAAAGGTCGTCACCCTCGACTTTCGCGAGGCCGCGCCGGGTTCGGGAACGCCCCGGATGTACCTCGCCGCCGACGGCAAACTCCTCCCCCGGTATCGCGCCGGAGCGTGGGCCGGCGGCGTCCCCGGCACCGTCCGCGGCCTGGGGATGGCGCACGCGAAATGGGGGAGGCTCCCCTGGCGCGTCCTCGTCGCCCCGGCAGTGAAGCTCGCCCGCGAGGGCTTCGCCGTCTCCGATGAACTCGCCCGCGGCCTCAACAACCAACTCCGACCGAGCGGCGATAAGCAACGCGCCCGGTCCGCCTTCGGCCGCATGGCCGACTTCCCCGAGTCCGTCGCCGCCTTCGGCAAACCCGACGGCGCGCCGTGGAAGGGGGGCGACCGACTCGTCCAGGCCGACCTCGCCGACACCCTCGAACGGATCGCCGCCGAAGGCCCCGACGAGTTCTACATCGGCGAGACGTCCGACCTGATCGCCGCCTGGATGCTCGAAAACGGCGGTCGAATCACCAAGAAGGACCTCGCCGACTACCGTCCCAAGGAACGGCCCCCGGTCCATACCACGTTCCACGGTTACGACGTCTTCGGCATGGGCCCGGCCGCCTCGGGCGGGATCGTCCTCTGCCAGATGCTCAACATCCTGGAACGCTACGACCTGAAGGCCGACGGCCCGCGCCACCCCCGCACCCTCCACCGCGTCACCGAGGCCATGCGCCGGGCGTACTTCACCAGGGCGACCAGGATCGGCGATCCGGACTACGTCGACGTCCCGGTCGCCGAGCTGACCTCCAAGGCCGCGGCCGACGAGCTGGCGAAGACCATCGACGACGCCCGCGCCACTCCCAGCGCGGACCTCGCGCCGTTCCCGATCATCAAAGCCGAGTCCGACCACACCACCCATTTCTCGGTGATGGACGACCAGGGCGGCGCGGTGGCGATGACGTACACGCTGGAGGATAGCTACGGCTCAAAGGCCGTCGTCAAGGGCGCCGGCTTCATCCTCAACAACGAGATGGGCGACTTCAACCTCCGCCCCGGCCGCACCGACGACGCCGGCGCGATCGGGACGTATCCCAACCAGATCGCCCCCGGCAAGCGGATGCTCTCCTCGATGTGCCCGACCCTGGTCTTCAAGGACGGCAAGGTCCGGATGGTCGCCGGCTCGCCCGGCGGCCGGACCATCCCCAACACGACGCTCTGGGTGGTCCTCAACGTCCTGGAGTTCGGCATGGACGCCCAGGCCGCCGTCGACGCCCCCCGGACCCACCACCAATGGTTCCCGGACGTGATTTCGCTTGAGGGCGAGAGCTGGCCCGGGGAGACGGTCAAGGCCCTGACCGACATGGGTCACCGCGTCCGGACGATCGGCCATCAGGGGACCGCCAACTCGATCGTCGTCGACCCCGCCTCCGGCCGGCTGTTCGGCGCCCCGGACATGCGCAGGACCACCTCCAAGGCGTCCGGCGACTGAGAGCCCGGCCTTATAAGGACGCAACGGCCTTCCCCCCTCGCGGCATAGGTATGGCCACAACTTTTCGATTAGGAATTTGGAGAGCATAGGCAAGCTCTATATTGACCCAGATCGCCTATTCCGTCCCCTCTCCCACCGGGAGAGGGCAGCCGCGCAGCGGCGGGTGAGGGTCGTCGCGCTTCGCGGGGAGCGTCGGGTCGGCATGACGCAAGCCCAGAGCGTATCCCGAAATGCGACGACCCTCACCCGGCCCTTCGGGCCACCCTCTCCCAGTGGGAGAGGGGACATCGGACGTTTGCCTATCCTTCCCAGATTCCGAGTCGAAAAGTTGTGGCCATACCTATGCCCTCGCGGGGGAAGGTGGCCCGAAGGGCCGGATGAGGGGGAGGACGAGCAAGACGGCCGTTGGAATTCCAAGCCGCGTGGGTGAGCCTTCGCGGATGTCGGCGGCCTTTTCGCGCGCCGTCCCCCTCATCTGACCGCTTGGAACGCCGCCGAAATAACTTCCGGGAATCCTCCGGGGTCGACTCGCGTGGCCTCGAACCGTAAATCCGGGGAATCAAGAGCCTCGTAGACGGCCGGCGCCTTCTCCGTCGTGGAATTCATCCACGGATTACCCAGATTGACGCAGATTCAGATCGGAAAATTCAATTTAATCTGTGTTAATCTGAGAAATCTGTGGATATTCTCTCTCAGGTCGTTCACGGGAAGTTGTTTCGGCAGCGTTCCAAGGGCCGGATGAGGGGTCGACCGGCGTCGCGTTTCGGCGTAAGCACTGGATTGAAAACGGCTTCGAATCCGATGGCTTCCGGTCGCGCCCACCCCCCGTCCGGCCTTCGGCCACCTTCTCCCACAAGGGGAGAAGGGATGTTTAGCGTTGGCTCCCAAGCATGTCAAACGATATCGCCCACTCGCCCGCGAGAGAGGACGGAACACGCTCCGTCCGCCGGCGCGGGTCTTGCGGGTCATGCCGCCGACAGGCTTTTCGGAAGCCGGAAATCCGTCGCGATCCCACGGCCTTGCCCAGCCCGACGTGTTAGAGTTCTCATGACCACCCAGGAGCGGCATTCCATGAGCGCGACGATTTCAGGACAGGCGGATTCCAACGTGCCGGCGGAGTTGTCGGCGCTTCGGGATCGAATTCGGGCCCTTCCTCCCCAGGCCAGGGCGGAGGTCGAGCCCCTCATGGACGAGGTGTTGGAGCAGTCGTTGTACCGCTCGCGGGTGATGGCCATCGCCCGCGACGCCCTGGCCCGCTATCGGCTGGAGTTGGCGGCGACGCGGTTCGACCTGGACGTCACCCGCCGCGAGCGCGACGACGCGCTGGGGTCGTCGTCGGTCTTTTGACCGGCCGCTCAGCGCCGGCGGAGACGCCCGGCCATCTGTCGGAACGAAAACGGCGCCTTGAACCGCCGGTCGAGCCGCGTCGCCGCGGCGCTGATCTCGGTGGGGGTCATGGCCTTCTCCGCGGTGGAGGCGGCGACGACGTAGCCTTCGTAACCGCGAAGTTGGAAGACGTAGACGTGGGGGAACGCCTCGCGGATCGTCTGGACGTCCCGGGCGACGCCCTGATGGGGGTTGAGGTTGAAGAGGACGACGCCGTCGGGCTCCAGCCGCTTCTTGACCTGCTCGTAGAACGCCAGGGTCTTCAGGTGCAGCGGCACGCCGACGCGGTCGGTGCCGCCGGAGGGGCGGAGGAAGGCGTCCATGTAGATGACGTCGTACTTGACGTCGGAATCCCTGATGTACGCCAGGCCGTCGGCCACCTTGATCGAGACCTCGCCGCCGGAGCGGACGTCGAAGAAGCGGTCGGCGACGCTGACGATCAGGGGGTCGATCTCCACGACGTCCACCTTGACCCTGGGGTCGTGGATCTTCAGGAAGTGGACCATCGCCCCGCCGCCGAGCCCGACGATCAACACCCGTTCGGGCTCGGGCCGGAAGGCGTAGCTCATGAACATGTAGCGGGTGTATTCGATCAGCAGGTCGTCGGGCCGCGCCAGGTCGACCTTGCTCTCGACGACGTGTTCGCCGCTGTCGCGGACGAACCAGAGGGTGCGCGCGTCGCCGTCGCGCGTGACCTTGACGTGGGAGAATTTGGACACCTGATCGAGCTCGAGTCGGCCGGGATCCTGGAACAAGGCGCCCCGGACCGCCCCCGGCGGCGCCGTCCAGGCGAGGGCCAGGCCCGCCGCGAGGGCCGCGACGACCGTCGCCGCGGGGGGCAGCCCGCGTGTCAAACGAACCAGCGGCATGCGTCCACCTCGCCCCGGGCGATCCGGCCTCGATCCCGCGGGACCGACGGCCCCGTCCCGTTCCGAATGGTATGAGACCCCGCGCCGGTCGGTCAAGCGCGAAGCCCGACGCCCGCGGGCTCCGCCTTGACAGCCGCGGCGGCGCGCGGCGACGATGCGTCATCCGACCGCGGGAGGTCCCGCGACTTTCCGGAGACATCGCGCATGTCGATTCGACGCCCGTGGATCGCGCCCCTTTTGGGCGCCTGCATCATCATGACCATGACGACCGCTCGCGGCGACGAGGGGATGTGGGTCTTCAACAACCTCCCCCTGAAGACCCTCAAGAACCGCCACGGCTTCACCCCGCCCCCAGGCTGGGCCGACCACCTGCGCTCGGCCGCGGTCCGGTTCAACAACGGCGGCTCCGGCTCGTTCGTCTCCGCCGACGGCCTCATCATGACCAACCACCACGTCGGCGCCGACACCCTCGCCAAGCTCAGCACCCCGGAGAACGATTACTACAAGCGCGGGTTCCACGCCAGGACCCGCGCCGAGGAGGCCAGGGCCCCCGACCTGGAACTCAACGCCCTGGTCGGCATCGAGGACGTCACCGCCCGCGTCAACGCCGACGTGACATCCGACATGGACGACGCCGCCGCGGCGCTCGCGCGGCGCAAGGCCTCCGCCGCGATCGAGAAGGAGTCGACCGAGAAGACCGGCCTGCGCAGTGACGTCGTCACGCTCTACCAGGGCGGCCAGTATCACCTCTACACCTATAAAAAGTACACCGACGTCCGGCTGGTCTTCGCCCCCGAGTTCGACGTCGCCTTCTTCGGAGGCGACGCCGACAACTTCGAGTTCCCCCGCTACTGCCTGGACGTCTGCTTCTTCCGCGCCTACGAAGACGGCGAGCCCGCCCGGATCGAGAACTTCCTGAAGTGGAGCCCGAACGGCTCGAAGGAAGGCGACCTGGTCTTCGTCGCCGGCCACCCCGGCCGCACCGACCGGCTCAACACCGTCGCCAGCGTCGAGTACCTCCGCGACTTCGGCTTCCCCAGCCTGCTCGACTGGCTCCACGCCAAGGAGGAGTTCCTTCTCGCCTTCGGCGGGAAAAGCGACGAGGCGTTCCGCCAGGCCAAGGAGGAACTCTTCTCCATCCAGAACAGCCGCAAGGCCCGCGAGGGGGGCCACCAGGGCCTCAAGGATCCCGGCTTCATCGCCCGCAAGAAGGCCGCCGAGGACGACCTGCGCGCCCGGATCGCCGCCGACCCCGCCAAGCGGGCGGCCTACGGCGCGGCGTGGGACAAGATCGCCGCGGCCCAGAAGGTCAACGTGGAGACCGCCCGGCCCTACACGTTTCTCGAACGCGGCCGAGGACTCGACTCCACCCTCTTCCAGATCGCCCGCGGCCTGGTCCGGCTGGCCCGGGAGAAGACCAAGCCCAACGCCGACCGCCTCAAGGAGTATCGCGACTCCGCCCTGGAATCGCTGAGCCTGGAGCTGTTCTCCACCGCCCCGATCTACCCCGAATTCGAACGCGCCAAGCTCGCCTTCGGCCTGGCGTACTGGAGGAAGACCACCCCCGACGACCCCGTGCTGGCCCGCGTGCTCGCCGGCCGCTCCCCCGAACGGGCCGCCGCCGATCTGGTCGACGGCTGCAAGCTCGCCGACGTCGCCGTCCGCCGCAAGCTGGCCGATGGCGGCCTGGCCGCGATCGAGGCCAGCGACGACCCCATGATCAAGCTGGCCCTGGCCGTCGACGCCGACGCCCGCGCCCTCCGCAAGCGCCGGGAGGACCAGGTCGAGGGGGTCGAGGCCGCCAACTACGCCCTGATCGCCAGGGCGCTTTTCGAGGAGCGGGGGGACGCGGTCTATCCCGACGCCACCTTCACCCTCCGCCTGGCCTTCGGCACGGTGAAGGGCTACACGGTCGACGGCCGAACGATCCCGCCCTACACCAAGATCGGCGGCGCGTTCGAGCACGAGATGGCCCACGGCGCGAAGCCGCCGTACAAACTGCCGGAGTCGTGGCATGAGGCCAGGGACGCCGGCCGGCTCGACCTGGACGCGGCGTTCAACTTCGTCTCCACCGCCGACATCATCGGCGGCAACTCCGGCAGCCCGGTCGTCGACCGCAAGGGCGAGGTCGTCGGCCTGATCTTCGACGGCAACGTCCAGTCGCTGGTGCTCGATTTCGGCTACGACGACGCCGTCGCCCGCGCCGTCTCCGTCGACTCCCGCGCCATCGCCGAGGCCCTCCGCTCCGTCTACCGCGCCGACGACCTGCTCAAGGAGTTGACCGCCCGTTGAGGCGCTCCTCCGACGGGACGCGAACGCGCGTCTTTCGAAGCGTCATCGCTCAAGCAGAGAGTCCAGATCGCGAGCGGCGTGGAGCACGCGAACGATTTCGACCTGGTCGTCAACGATCCGATGGAAGGCCAGGAGATTGGGAAAACCCTCGATCCTTCGGACTCGCACGCCCACCAGGCGCGGATCGTCCGATTCCCATTTCTGACCGCCGCCCGGCATGCGGGCGATCGCGGCGAAGGTGGCGTCGACGGCCGCGTGGAAACGCAACGCCAGATCGACGCCCGCCTTCTCCATCAGGTAGGCCGCTTGATCGTCGATGTCGCGGTCGGCGGTCGGCGCGACCCGGAAACCTCGCGTCATCGAGGGGCGTCGGCCTGGTTCAACCGCTCGATGAGACGCTGCTTCTTGCGTTCCCAGTATTCGGCGGTGACCGCGATGGGCTCGCCGGAATCCAGCCCCTCGATCAACAGCGCGTCGACCCGCTCCTCGACCCGTCGCTTCCGGTCGGCGTGGATCAATTCGCGGACGTACTCGCTGACGCTGCCGTACCCCCCCTCGTCGACCCGGCTCTGGACGTACTGCTTCATCGATTGAGGCAGCGCGATGTTCATGGTCTCCATGGGACGTTCCTCCTCGCCTGGAAGCCATCTTGCCCATGTTGACAATCTTTGTCAATCGGGCGCGGGGCGAACGTGAGACGGGCCGACGATGCGGCGTCAGCGCTTCTTGGTCTTGTAACCGATCGTTTGGAGCACGCGCTCGGCGGCGTCGCGGCGGTCGCCTTGGAGTTCGACGCGGCCGTCCTTGACGGCGCCCCCCGCGCCGCACGCGGTTTTCAGACGGGAGGCGAGGCCGGGCAGGTCGTTGCCGTCGGGGTCGAGGCCGGAGACGACGGTGACGAGCTTCCCCCTGGGGCGCTTCTCGACGGTGAGCAGGGCCGTCTGCTTCTCCGGGGGGACGCGGACGGGCTCCTCCGTCTTGGGGGGGCAGACGCATTCGGCTTCGGGGCGGCCGCAGACCTCGCAGGTCGGCGGCCGGTCCCAGGGGGTGCCGGCGAACAGGCGGGTCAAGGCGAGGGCTCCTCGATCGATCAGACCACGGCGCGGAAGTATTCCAGGGTGCGCTTCAGGCCCTCGGCGCGGTCGACCTTGGGCTCCCAGCCCAGGATCGTCCGGGCCTTGGCGATGTCGGGCCGGCGGCGCTTGGGGTCGTCTTGCGGCAGGGGCTCGTGGACGATCGCGCTTTTGGTCCCCGGCGCCAGGGCGATGATCTCCTCGGCGAGTTGGGCCACGGTGATCTCCGACGGGTTGCCAATGTTCACCGGCAGGGCGTAGTCGGACTTCAGGAGCCGGTGGATGCCGTCGACCAGGTCGGTGACGTAGCAGAAACTGCGGGTTTGACCGCCGTCGCCGTAGAGGGTGATCGGGTCGCCGCGGAGGATCTGCTTCATGAAGTTGGGCAGGACGCGGCCGTCGTCGAGTCGCATCCGGGGGCCGTAGGTGTTGAAGATCCGCACGATCCGGGTCTTCATGCCGTGGTAGCGGTGGTAGGCCATGGTGATGGCCTCGGCGAACCGCTTGGCCTCGTCGTAGCAGCCGCGGGGGCCGATGGTGTTGACGTGGCCCCAGTACTCCTCGACCTGGGGGTGGACGTCGGGGTCGCCGTAGATCTCCGACGTGCTCGCCAGCAGGAACCGGGCGTCCTTGGCCCTGGCCAGCCCCAGGGCGTTGTGCGTCCCCAGCGCCCCGACCTTCAAGGTCGGGATCGGGTGGGCGAGGTAGTCCGCCGGGCTTGCCGGGCTGGCGAAGTGCAGCACGTTGTCGACCGGGCCGTCGATCTCGATGGATTCGGAGACGTCGCGCTTGATGAACCGGAACTTCGGGTCCGCCCTCAGACGGTCGACGTTCTTGAGGGTCCCCGTCAGGAGGTTGTCGACGCAGACGACCTCGTCGCCATCGGCGAGGAACCGCTCGCAGAGATGCGACCCGACGAACCCCGCCCCGCCCGTGATGACCGTTCTCAAGAGCCTTCCTCCGATCCAATCCCAGCGTCCGTCCCGGGAGCCCGCTCCCGCGGCCGGTCCTCATCATAACGAGTCGGCCTCGATCCCGGCAGCCGACGCCCGCGGTCGAGGAATTTTCCCAGCAACCGCGCGACCAGGCCCCGAACGCCCGGGCGTCGCGGCGGCGCGGGCGCGGGATCGGCGACGGCGAGAAAGTCCATCAGATCGTGACCGAACGGGCGGTACTCGGCGACGTAGCCGTCGCGCGTCAGGCGGCCGACCATTTGCGAGGCGGCGTTCAGATTGTGGCTGTGGACGAAGAATCGCGCCTCGCGCAGATGCGCCCGCTCCCGCTCGCAGAGCCAGCGGACGACGGCCATGCCGCAATCGTCCCGACTCGCGTCGACGAACCGCTCGCCCCCCAGGTCGTGGTCCAGGTGGACCTCGTCCCACGCTTCGGCCAGGCGGGCGACGCAATCCGCGGCGGTCGTTACCCAGACCGCTCGCGGGCGATGGATCAGGAACGCCTCGGCGCGGCGCGGGTCGTCGTCCAGGAACAGGATGCGCCGCGACGACGGCTCCGGGGCTCGGTCCCCAGGCGGTTCGGTCATGGAGACGGCCTCTCCTCCCGGCCCGATTCCAGGATCAAGATCCCGCTTGATCGACGGCCCGGCTCGAACCGGGCGAGGGGTAGTCCAGGATCGATCCGCCGCCCCTCGCCAACTCCGTCAGGCGCAGATAACCGGCGGTGACCCGCGCCTCCTCGTCCGCGACGAAGGCCGGGTCGAGCCCGGCCTTGGCGAACGGCCCCGCCGCGACGACGGCGGGGAACGACTCGTGGACGATGAACTGGCTCAAGGTCGGATTGCAACGGATATGGCGATCCGGCGCGTCGGCGAGCGATTCGGGATCGACCTCCCCCAGCACGTACCGGAGGTAAAGGTCGGATTCCAGCAGATGCTCGACCTCTCCGCCGCAGACCGCGCAGAGGTAGCCTCGCTCGCAGCGCGCCATGATCGATCTCGCGAATCGCGGTTACGCTTCAGGGGGAGGATTCTAGCACGTCGGCCATCGCGTAGGAACCAGGCGGCTTGCCGGCGAGAAAGACGGCGGCGTCGATCGCGCCTCGGGCGAAGCCGTCGCGATTGAGCGCCCGGTGGGTCAGCTCCAGGGTGTCGCCCCCCAGGGCGAGGACGACGGTGTGTTCGCCGGGGCAGTCGCCGGCGCGGACGGCGTGCATGCCGATCTCGCCCCGGGGGCGCTCGCCCACCTGGCCGGAGCGCCCGTGGACCAGCGGCCCGGCGGCGGTCGCGGCCGTCACCATCTCCGCCAACCGAAGCGCGGTGCCGCTGGGGGCGTCCTTCTTGAGCCGATGGTGGCGCTCGACGATCTCCACGTCGGCCTCCGGCCCCATCCCGGCGGCGGCCTGGCCGACCAGCTTGAACAACAGGTTCACCGCGCGGCTGGTGTTGGGCGAGGCCAGGACCGCCACGTCGGCCGCGGCCGCCCGGAGCGCGGCGTTGGCGTCGTCGCCCAGACCCGTGGTGCCGACCACCAGCGCGACCTTCGCGCGACGGCACGCCTCGGCCACGCCGGCCGTCGCCGAGTGGTGCGAGAAGTCGATCAGGACGTCCAGCCGCGAATCCGCCGCGGCGTCGAGCCCGCGGATCGGCACGCCTAAAGCGACGACGCCCGCGACGACGCCCGCGTCCTCGCCGAGTTTCTCCCGATCGATCGCCGCGGCCAACTCGACCCGCGGGTCCTCGGCGACGAGTTGGATCAGCCGCAGCCCCATCCTCCCCGTCGCGCCGTGCAGTCCGATGCGAATCCGAGCCGTGCTCACGGGTCGAGCTTCCTTTCCAGTCCAGATCGATGAACGCTTCGCGACGTCGCGGCCGGTTCAGGAGGCGGGGGCGGCCGAGTCGGCGTACAGGGCGATGGTCCGGATGATGTCGTCCAACTCGTTGGGGACGACGACCGGGCGGTTGGCGAAGCCGGCGCGCTTCACGCCCCGGGCGCCGAGCACCTTCTCGAACTGCTCCCGGTCGCCGCCGTGGTAGGCGACGGTCGCGGTGGGGTCTTTCAGTTGATGGCCGGTGAGGATGCAGACGACCCGCTCGGACGGCGCGATCACGCCCTCCTCGCGGAGCTTGCGGGCGCCGGCGACGCTGGCGGCGCTCGCCGGCTCGCAGCCCAGGCCGCCGGCGCCGACCCACGACTTGGCGTCCATGATCTCCTGGTCGGAGACCTCGCGGACGACGCCGTCGCAGAAGTCCAACGCCCGCAGGCACTTCTTCAGGTTCACCGGCCGGTTGATCTCGATGGCCGAGGCGATCGTCGACGCCTTCACGCCGGTCGCGTCGAGTTCGCCGTAGTAGGCGTCGACCTTCGCCGAATCGGCCAGGCCGCTTCGCCACCGGAGTTCGCGAGCGGAGTACAGTTCGTTGAGCGTCCGCGCGCCCTGGGCGTTGACGACGGCCAGCCGCGGCACGCGGTCGATCAACCCCAGGTGCTTCAACTCGATGAACGCCTTGCCGAAGGCGCTTGAGTTCCCCAGGTTGCCGCCGGGGACCACGATCCAGTCCGGAACCTCCCAGCCGGACGCCTCCAGCACCCGGTACATGATGGCCTTCTGCCCCTCCAGCCGGAAGGGGTTGACCGAGTTCATCAGGTAGATGCCGAGGCGGTCGGCCACCTCGCGGACCCGGCGCATGGCGTCGTCGAAGTCGCCGACGATCTGGATCGTCAGCGCGCCGTGGTCCAGCGCCTGGGCGAGCTTGCCGTAGGCGATCTTGCCGGAGCCGATGAAGATGATCGCCTTGAAGCCGAAGTCGGTGGCCGAGCAGAAGACGGCCAGCGACGCGGAGGTGTTGCCGGTGCTGGCGCAGGCGACCCGGCGGGCGCCGATCATCCGGGCGTGGGTGAACGCCGCGGTCATGCCGTTGTCCTTGAAGCTCCCGGAGGGGTTCATCCCCTCGTACTGGAGCATCAGCCGCCCCGGATCCATGCCGACGGCCCGACCGACCTTGTCGGCCTTCTGCAACAGCGTGCGGCCCTCGCCGATGGTGACGACCTTCTCCGGCGGGGCGAACGGCAACAGCTCGCGGAACCGCCAGACGCCCGAGGCGGCCAGCGGATCCAGCCGCCGCGACCACTTGGCCTCGAAGTCCTTCAGGCTTTTGGGGACCGCCAGCCGGTCCCAGTCGTAGACGACGTCCACCAGGTCGCCGCAGCGGGGGCAGGCGAAGTGGGCCTCGCCGACGCCGAACGTGGCGGCGCACGCCGGGTTTATGCACTGCTGGAAGGCGGCCTCGGTCGCGCGGCGGGGGGATGCGGTCGTCGTCGGGGGCCCGGCCATCGGTCTTCACCTTCGCGGTACGGGTTCGTCGGGCCGCCGTCGCGGACCCGCCAACCACTCTATGCCAACGACCGCTCCGCGACAAGTCGCCGGCCGCGGACGCCGGCCGGCGGAACGGGGTTGACTGGATACAGAGATGTGCCTATCCTGTTATAATCATGAGGCGGCGGACCCTCGCGGTCGCGCGACGGCCGACCTCCGGCTCGTGACCCAGCCCCACACGCCTTTACAATTTAGGAGATTTCCGCGATGGCCGCAACCACCGCCCGCTCCGCCGGGTCGGGGAGGTCGACGAAGACCGCCGCCGCGGCGGCCGCCCGTCGTCTCGCCGAGATCCGCCGCGTCGCCGACCTGCTCAAGCAGGTCTCCGACCCCACCCGGCTCCAGGTCCTCCTTCTCCTGGGGGAGAAGGAGCGCAACGTCACCGAACTGTGCGCCGACCTGGGCGCCCAGAGCCAGCCGGCCGTCAGCCACCACCTGGCGCTTCTGCGTCACGGCCGGCTGATCGAGCCCCGCCGCGCCGGCAAGCACAACTTTTACGCCCTGACCGACGCCGGTCGCGAACTGGCCGAGGTCGTCCGGTCGATCGTCGAGTAGGCCGACGCCGGCCGCTCGGGCCCGCCCCCGGCGGTCCCCGCGCTCAGCCGGCGAGGCATTCCCGCAGCACTTGCAGACCCCGCGCGACGTCGCGCAGGCGGTCCGACTGGTCGCCGACCTCGCGCTCGACGACCAGCGGACCCTGGTAGCCCACGTCCTTGAGCGCCTTGACGAACGCCGCGATCCCCACCGCCCCCTCGCCCAGCGGGACCTCCTCGCCCCACGTCCCCTTCACCTTGGGACGGCGGGCGTCCTTGACGTGGACCGAGCGAATGTCCGGCCCGAGGAGCTTGACGGCCTCGATCGGGTCGCCCATGTCGTACAGGAGCATGTTGGCCGGGTCGAAGTTGACCTTCAGGGCCGGCGACTTCAAATCGTCGAGCGTGCGCCTCAGGAGCCGGGCGGTCTCCTGGCCGGTCTCGAACGCCAGGACCACGCCGGCGGCCGCGGCCTTGTCGCCGGCTTGCGCGAGCACGTCGAGCATCGCCGAGCGACCGGGGTCGTCGATCTCCGGGAGGAAGCCGGCGTGGAGCATCAGGTCGGAGAGCCCCAGCGCCCTGGTCCGCTCCAGCGCCCAGTCGAGGCGGGCGAGGCGTTCGGCGCGGGTGGCGGGATCGCCGAAGCCGCCGGTCTTCTGGATGGTCTGGGGGGTCGTGTAATCCTCGCCGGGGAAGCCGAGCATCGCGCCGGTCATCCGGAAGCCGGCCGCGAGGGCCGCGGCGGGCAGGTCGTCCCCCTCGTCCCAGCTCGCGTGGTGGGGGTCGCCGCAGGCGATCTGCACCACGTCCACGCCCAGCCGGTCGAGGAAGCCCTTGAGCTCCGGCACGCTCTTGACCTGAAGGCTCCAGCTACACACCCCCAGGGCGAGGGGTTCCAGGGGGCGTCGGGGCGTCGCGTCGGCGTTGGGCACGGTTCGGTCGCCTGTACGGGGTCGATCGGTCGGTGGGTCGGGCTCCAGGCGCCCCGTTCGGGCGCTCGACCGATCATAACCGCCGCGGCGGCGCGAGACGAGTCCGCGCCGCCGCTCGCGGCGTGGCTCTCGATCCTGGATTTTCTTGAAGACGCCGTCGGGACCGAACGGCCTTCCCCCCTTGCGGGGGAAGGTGGCCCGAAGGGCCGGATGAGGGGGAGGCGAGCAAGAAGGCCGGCGCGATCCAACGCCCGCCGGGCCGGCCGTCGCGAGTGATGACGGTTACTCGCGCGTCGTCCCCCTCATCTGACCGCTCCGCGGTCTGTCTTCCCCCGCGAGGGGGGAAGACCGTTTCCGATCGACCTTCAGGATCGAGCGCCACGCCACGCCCCGCCGCGCGGGGTCAGACGGCCAGGGCCTCGCACGATTCGGTGCGGCGCTCGGATTCGGCGAGGATCCGCTCGGCGGCGACGACGCGGTCGCGGCCGGTCCTTTTGGCCTCGTACAACGCGACGTCCGCCGTGGCGATCAGGGCCTTGACCGTCCGCGGCCGCGTCGCCGTGCCGCACGAGACGCCGATGCTGGCGGTGACCCGCAACTCCTTGCGGCCGGCGCGGATCGAGCGGCCGGCCAACTGGCGACGAACCTGATCGGCCCGCTCCCAACCCTGATCGACGCTCGCGATCGGGATCGCCAGGACGAACTCCTCGCCGCCGTAGCGGGCCACCAGGTCCTCGCTCCGCGTCGCCTCCCGGAGCGTCCTGGCGACCTCGCGCAAGACGGCGTCGCCGGCGTCGTGGCCGTGGGCGTCGTTGACCCGCTTGAAGTGGTCCACGTCCACCATCAAAAGCGCCGTGCCCAGGTTCCGCAAGCGGTTCCGCTCGCACGAAGCCGCGATCTGCTCCATGAAGTAACCGCGGTTGTAGAGCCCCGTCAGGTTGTCGCGCACGGAACGCTCGAACATCTCGCGCTGGAAACTCTCCTCGCGGGCGTTCAGGCTGACGTACTTCAGGACGGTGGAGACGCCCAGTTGCAGCCGCGCCCCGTCCTCGATCCGGACGGCGACCGCCGGGGCGAGTCGCTTGCCGTCGATGAAGGTGCCGTTGCTGCTGCCCAGATCGGTCAGCCAGGCGAGACCCTCGTCGTCGTGGACGATGACCGCGTGGCGGCGGGAGACGGTCGGGTCGGGGAACTGGTGGCCGTTCTCCAGCGAGCGGCCCAGCGTCGTCTCGCGGCCCTCGATCCGGAGCATCGCGCCGGTGGTCCCGCCGTGGACGACGATCAGGAACATGGGGGGGGGAGGATGGACTTGCGTCTCCTCCTCGTCCTCCGCCTGGACCGGCGAAACGCAGACGTGGGTGGTCGCCTTCAAGTCCATGATCGCCTCGCTTCCCGCTTTCGGCTCGTCCGATTCGATCCGCCCCGGCGCGATCGGTCCCTGGGGCCCGGGCGGCTATCGCCAACCTAGGTCGCGGCGCGGGGTTGTCAAATCGGCTCGAACGAGAATCCCGGCGGGCCGCCGCGCGGATACAATGACGGATCGCAAAACCGTCTCGCGCGCTTTGAGGAGCGATGGCATGTCCTGGTCCTGGAAGATCGGCCGAGTGGCGGGGATCCCCATCTACGTCCACTGGACGTTCGTGGTCCTGATCGTCTGGTTGACCGCGGCGGGGGCGTCGGGCGGCGGCGGGCTGGCGGCGGGGCTGGCGCAGGCGGGGTTCGTCCTGGCGCTTTTCGCCTGCATCGTGATGCACGAGTTCGGCCACGCGCTGACGGCCAGGCGGTTCGGCGTGCCGACCTCCGACGTCACGCTCCTGCCGATCGGCGGGGTCGCCCGACTCCAGCGGATTCCGGAGCAGCCCGCCCAGGAGTTGTTGATCGCCCTGGCCGGGCCGGCGGTGAACGTGGCCATCGTCGCCGCGATCTTGCTCGTGGGCGTCCGGTTCCCGGCGGTGGTGGACGATTCCGACCAGGTCCTGCACGCGGGGTTCTGGTCGAAGCTGCTGCTGGTCAACGTGCTCCTGGTCGTCTTCAACATGCTGCCGGCGTTCCCGATGGACGGCGGCCGGGTGCTGCGGGCGCTTTTGGCGATGCGGCTCCCCTACGCCAGGGCGACCCGGACGGCGGCCTCGATCGGTCAGATGATGGCGATCGCCTTCGGCCTCTTCGGCCTGAGCGCCGGCGCGCCCTTGCTGCTGTTCGTCGCCCTGTTCGTCTGGATCGGCGCCGAGGCCGAGGCCCGCCAGGTGGAGCAGCGCGCGGCGCTCAAGGGGGTGGCGGTGAGTGACGCGATGTTGACGGACTTCCAGGTCCTTCGACCCGACGACACCCTCGGTCAGGCGGCCGAACTGCTCCTGGCCGGCGCCCAGCAGGACTTCCCGGTCGAGGCCGTCGGCGACGCCGAGCCGAAGGTCCTGACCCGCTCGAATCTGATGGCCGGGCTGGCCGCGCGCGGGGCCGACGCCCCGGTCGCCGACTTCGCGGCCGATTCGGCCCCGCGGATCGACGCCGACGGATCGCTGACCGCCGCGATCGCCGCGCTTCGCGAGCGCGGCGCGCCGTGCGCGTCGGTCGTCCGCCGGGGGAGGGTCGTCGGCCTGTTGACGCTTGAGAACGTCGCCGAATTGTTGATGGTTCGCGAGGCCCTCGGCCAGACCGGCGACGGCACGGTCGCGCCGGAGACGGGCGAACCGGTCTATTGATCCGGCCGCGAGGGGCCCGTCGTGACGACCGCCGAGAAACTGGATCTGGCCGCGCGAACCGACGCCTCGTTCGAGCGTCGCGGCGGCGACTGGGTCGGCAAGTGCCTGATCTGCAACGGGCCGATCGCCTTCGACGCCGCCACCGGCGCGGGGGCGACGCTCGAACACGTCCGCGCCAAAAGCCGCGGCGGCGACGACGACGCCCGCAACCTCGCCGCGGTCCACGGCCGCTGCAACTGGGAGAAGGGCCGGCGCTGGGATCCCAAAAAGCGACGCTCGGCCGACGAATACGAGGCGTTCGTCGCCCGCCTCCTCCTCAAGCGCGCCCAACGCTGGCGGCCCATCGACCCCCCGACCGTCGCCGACCGCGGCCGCCGCTCGACGTCATAGGTCGGATCGCGACCCGGCTTGGAAGATGCCGAATCTCGTTCGGGCCAGGTCTCTTCCCCGTCCGCGAGCCCGCGGTTTCCGGTCACCCTCCGCTCTTCAACTCCCCCCGGTTCTTGCGACGCCGCAACTCGGGGAGTTGACGATCCAGAAAATCGTCGCGGGCGTCGTCGGCGGCGCGTCGGAGACGGGACAGGAGCGCGACGGCGGCCCGATGGTAAGCGTCGTCGGAATCCGCCTGGGCGAGCGACGCCGCCACGGCCGAAGCGGCGACCACCGCGTCTTGATGCGCGCCGAGGACGTCCTGAACTCCCCGGGCGAGGGCGACCAGCCGCGTTCCGCGGTTTTGGGCCCTGGGACCGAGCGTCGGGGCGATCAACTCGGTGACGTAGCGGGCGCGCTTGGCGACGATGCGAAGGTCGTGGAACGCCTGGTCGGGGCTGGCGGACGTCAGACCCCTGGACTCGCGCCGAAGCCGTCGCCACGCCCTCGCCACCAGCGGCGGCAAGACCTTGCGGCACGGCTTCCCAGCCTTTGGGATCGTCGCGGGGGCCGCGGCCGACCGCTCCAACTCGGCCATCAGGTCGCGGAACCGTCGGCCTCGAAGCATCCGGCCGACGGCCTTGACGGCTTGCCCCCGGCGCTCGGCCAGCGAGTCGAACAGCGGTCGGAGCGCCTCGCGGTCGGTGTCGCTCTCGCCGTTCGCCAATCGGTCGCGCAACACGTCCAGATCGCGAGTCTCTCCGAGCGTCGATCCGATCCAGCGGAGTTCGGCGACCAGTCGATCGCCCCATTCCGGGTCGATCAGCTTGCGGAACGCCCGCAACTGGCTGCGGAGCCGTCGCGACGCCGTCCGGAGCCGACGAATCCCTTTCGGATCGCCGGAACGCGCCCGCGCCCTCGCCGCGGCCAGCCGGGCGACGGCCGTCGAGAACGCCTCGGCGATCGCGCGCGCGGCCGGGTCGTCCGGCCCGACTCGACTGGGAGGTTGCCGCGGATCGGGGCTGGACGTCATAAAATCTCGATACGTTGAGGAGGGACGACCGACGTGGCGGCCTTCACCACCGCTCGTCACGGATTTCGGGGGCGAGAATCGTCTTCCCCCCTCGCGGGGGAAGACAGACCGCGAAGCGGTCAGATGAG
>CALCIB010000080.1 GCA_937907525.1 uncultured Planctomycetales bacterium
GCCCGCTAAAGGGGGCCCCGCCGGTCGCCCGACCCTCGCGAGGCCCCGCCTGGAGTTCGAGAACCTCCCATGGACCCTTCACGCTTCAAGATCACGCTCGCCCTGACGCTGCTGTCGGGAATCGGCTACCTGACCTACGATTTCGCCGCGGGTCTGCTCAACCCGATCCGCGGGATCTCCGGCACCGTCCACCTGGAAGGGAGGCCGTTGCCCCAGGGGATCGTCCAGTTCGTCTCGCTCGACCCCGTCGAGACCCACGCGCTTGAGGGGATCATCAAGGACGGTCGCTACGAGATTCCCGAGGAGTACGGCCTGGAGCCGGCCCGCTATCAGGTCGTCTTCAGCAGCATCGGCCCGGAGGAGCTTCAGCGCCTCGTCGACGCCCGGGCCCGCGGCGAGGAACCCCCCGACATCAAGGAGGAAGTCCCCGCCCGCTTCAACCGAAACAGCGAGGTCCGCGTCGACCTGCGCTCCGGCGCCATCCTCCACGCCGATTTCGACCTGAGGTGAGGCGCGGCCGAACCGGTGGACCGTCGCGGCTCGCCGTGGGACGATCCGATCGGCCGCCCCAGCCCCGCCGACGAACGCCGGCCCTGACGGCGTGAAACGCCGGCCGGGAAGATGCTCGCGATCATGTGGGCCGGCCCGTCCGGAGCCGAACTCCAGGCCGCCGTCGGCCGGCCGCGCGCCCTGGCGGCGCGAGTTTTACGCAATCGGCGAAAGCGCGGGATCGACGGCCTTCGCCACTCGATCGAATTCCAGGGCGCCCCGCCGCCCTCCGCCAGCCGTCGGATTCCGCCGGATTCGACTTCCACGATCAGGGACGACGGCGCATTGTTTGCTTGGGCGGGTTCGCGAATCGCGCGGGCCCGTTCGGACGCGACGACGTAGGAAGTAAGAGAGGACGGTTCATCGGGACGACCACATAGGGATTCGCGGGCACGGACGACCCCGTTTCGGAGAAATCACGCATGATTTCCGAATCGCACCCCCTGCACCGAATGTTTCGCGGGCTGACCGAATCCACCTTCATGGCCGAGCTGGGCGTGGGCGACCCCTCGCTGGTCGGCTACGTCTCCAACCTTCTGGCGACGTTCGCCCCCGCCGAGGCTCTGGGGCGGATCCGCGACCGCGAGGGCCGGCCGCTCTTCGAGGTCGCCCGGATCCTGGCCGAGGCCGACGCCGCCGAGGACGAGGAACGCCGCGGCGAATGCTACCGCCACGCCGGCGACTTCGCCCTCTTCTGGACCGGCCTGTACCCCGACGCCCTCCGCCGCCTGGTCGCCGGCAAGGCCGACGCCTTGCTCGACTACCAGTTCCAGGGCAAGCGCTCCTACTACCTGGCCAGCACCCTCGTCCCCGGCGACGACGACCGCCCCGTCCTCCGCGACCTCAGCGAACACTTCGAGCTCTACGCCTTCGGCCTCTCCAGGGTCCGCGACGAACTCGACAAACTCGAAGCCGAGGGCGCCGCCCTGCCCAGCCACGTCATCTGGACCTGACGCGGCCGCGAGCCGCTGACGTCTCGTCACGGTCAAGAATTCGGGTCGCCTTTGTAGTAGGCCGTCGCACTTAAGAATGTGAGTGTTCTTGTAGGCTGGGTCCAGACCCAGCCTACGGGATCCGTTCTAAATCAGCCCGTGACAAGATGCTCGGATCGGCCTTTCGTCCCGGCGGGCGTGGCGTCACAATGAAACGTCCCGCCCGCGTCCGTCGGAGCGAACCCGGACACCTCGAACCAGGCGCGCGCCCCACCATGGTCCTTCCCCTCGGCGACCTGCAACCGACCCGGATCTTCCCGGTCGTCACCTACGCCCTGATCGCCGCCAACGTCCTGGCGTTCCTGGTCCAGACCCAGCGCGGCGACCAGTTCACGATGGCCCTCGCCTGCACCCCCTGGGAGATCACCCACGCCCGGGACATCGACGGCCCGATCCTTCGGCCGGGGGTAAACCCTCGCGCCGTCCGCCAGACGGCCGACGGCGCGCTGGTCGTCGACCCCCGCGACGCCATCCCCCACGCCCCCAGCCCGGTCCCCGTCTGGATGACGCTCCTAACCGCCATGTTCCTCCACGGCGGGCTGGCCCATCTGTTGGGGAACATGCTCTACCTCTGGATCGTCGGCGACAACGTCGAGGAAGTGCTGGGGAAGCCGCTTTACCTGGTCGTCTACCTGGCGTGCGGGTTGATGGGCTCGCTGGCGCAGATCGCCGCGGCGCCGAATTCGGTGATCCCCACCCTGGGCGCCTCCGGCGCGATCGCCGGGATCATGGGGGCCTACGTCGTCTGGTTCCCCCACAACCAGATCCGCGTCCTGGTCTTCCGAGTCGTCACCCTGCTCCCCGCGGTGGTCGTCATCGGCGGCTGGATCGCCTTGCAGATCTGGATGGGGTTCCAGGGGATCGAGACGATGGGCGAGTCCGGCGGCGTGGCCTACCTGGCCCACGTCGGCGGCGCCCTGACCGGGATCGCCGTCGCCCTCCTCTTTTACGACCGCGCCCAGGCCGTCAAGGCGATGAACGCCCACCAGGAAGGTTGGACCCCCGAGCCTCCCCCCGGCTACTATTGACCCGGCCGCGGCCGTCTCGGCTTGATCGAGGAAAAACGGGCGGGGACCGAGAACGACTCCCGGCCCCTTTCCCTTGTCTAGGGCCCTGGAGGTCGTCGAGGAAACCCGATGCCGCGCGCGCATCCTCCCGCTGTATTGACGATTCACGGTGCGTGGGGGCCCCGCCCTTGCGAGGCACGCGACGCCGCGCGCCTGGTCGCGAGTACGTTCGCGCGGCTCGCCAACCTCAGCCCTGAGTGGCGGAAGTGGAACCGGGCGTACCGAGCGATCGAAGATCGCGATAAGGGCCCCGTCGAATTGTCCGGCAACCTGGATCGGATACGCGCGGAGTTGTCGGGCCGGCATGATCCCGACGGCCCAGAGCGAGATCCAGACCTCGGACGTTCGATGATGGCGTGGGCGGGGCCGGACGGGGGCGGCCTGGCTGAATGGTCGATGTTCCACGTGAGCTGTTGCAAGCGAACCTTTGAGGCGGGCCCGAACGTTCTCTCGATCGATCTGCCACGGTCGGAATCGGCCCCGTCCTTGAGGAATCCGCGGCTGCTTTCCGCCGCGATCGCCTCCCTGGCGCGGATCTGGGATCCGGACTGGATCACGGCAAGGGACCTGCTCGTCCCGATGGTCGATCCACCCTGGATCAATGGACCGGTTTGGGGGTGGATCAACTATCTCAACCCCATGTCGGGTCGCGTCGCATCGCTTCCCGATGGCTGGCGATGGCTCGACGCGTCCGATTCCACGGGGATCTTCATCTTCGAGGGCGGACTTCCCGATCCTGAAGATGAACATCATAAACATTATTTCTCGTTAATAAACGAATGCGCGACGAGGACGTAAGCCGCGAGCCGATGGCAGGCCGTCAATTCGGTTTTTTCGAGAAAGCCGAGTGTCAGACGTCATGCCGCCATTCCAAGGGCCGACGCCGATTTCCCCCTCGTTCGCTCCCGTCATCCTCTCGTTGATTCATGATCCGTGACCGAGAACACGGATGGTGGTACGCTGAGAGAAGAAAAGGAGGCAATGAACATGGCTACCGAACGCGCGAACGACCTCCGCGCCTTCATCGACTTCGCGTCGGCGAAACTTGCCGCCGAGGCCCCCGAGGCCACCCTTGATGAAGCCCTCGTCCGCTGGGAGCGTGAGAACGAGACCGATGAGGAGCGCGAGGAGGCCCTTCGAGCCATTCGCGAGGGGCTCGTCGAGATGCATGCCGGACGCGGTCGTCCCTTCGAGGAGTTCGATCGGGAATTCCGCGAGCGGCACGGCTTGCCGGATCGCCGATGACGTATCGCGTCCGGCCCATGCCGAGGGCCGAAGCCGACATTGAACGGTTGTACGCATCGATTGTCGAACGTCGTGGCGAGGAGGCGGCGCGCGACTGGTACGAATCCTATTGCATCGCCGTCGATCGACTCGTCGCGATGCCCCTGTCGTGCGGGCTGGCCCACGAAAATCCTCGCTTCGAGCAAGAAATCCGGCACCTCGTTTTCGGCCATCGCAAGCGAAAATACAGAGCCCTGTTCACGGTACGGGACGATAAGGTGGTGATACTGGCCGTGCGCGCCCCAGGCGAACGTCCCGTAAACCCCGATGAAATCACGGATTGAGGATCGAGAGCCCACGTCGTGGACGTGAGCGCGGCGACGCGGGCCCGCGCCACGTCTCACCGGCTTGCCGCGCGCTTGGGGACCGATCTAGATGCGATGAAGACGACGAGCGCCGGCCAGAGAGGGGCGACCCCTCGAGTCTCTCGGATGCCCGCCGACCGGCCGACCTCGCGCCTTCCCTATTTTCGCAAGTCGCCGAACTAACCTAATCGCCCCGGTCGGTCTTGCTCGGGCGCGGTATACTGGGGGTGAGGGGCGGGACGACGCCACGACCCACGGAGTCGGAATTGCCATGTGCGGTATCGCGGGCGCCTTGGATCTTAAGGGTCGGCGTGAGTTCCCCGTCGATCGTCTGCGGGCGATGCTGGGGGCGATCGCGCATCGCGGGCCCGAGGACGAGCGGTTCCACGCCGAGCCGGGCGTCGTCCTGGGGGCGCGCAGGCTGGCCATCGTCGACCTGGCCGGCGGCCGGCAGCCGATCGCCAACGAGGACGGCACGGTCTGGGTCGCGCAGAACGGCGAGATCTTCGAGTACCCCGAGTTCCAGCGCGAGTTGACCGCCCGCGGCCACGCGCTCTCAACCCGCTGCGACACCGAACTTTGGGTCCACTTCTACGAGGACCACGGCCGGGCCATGTTCGACAAGGCTCGCGGCCAGTACGCCGTCTCGCTCTGGGACCGCAAGGAACGAACGCTCCTTTTGGGCCGCGACCGCGTCGGCATCTGCCCGCTTTATTACGCCGAGGTCGATGGCTGGCTCCTCTGGGGCTCGGAGATCAAGGCGCTCTTGGCCTCCGGGATGATCGACGTCCGCCCCGACCGCAAGGGCGTCGATATCTTTTTCAACACCTTCTGCGCCGGGACGTCGCGGACGTTCTTCGAAGGGATCCACATCCTCTCGCCGGGGCATTTTTTGGCCGTCAAGGACGGCCGGATCGAGAAGGTCCGTTACTGGGACCTCGACTTCCCCGACGCCGGCGACGAGGTCCGTATGAAGGATCCGACCCCGCTGGTCGACGAGCTCGAGCACCTGCTGCGCCGGGCCGTCGAGCGTCGGCTCCGGGGCGACGTGCCGGTGGTCGGCTACATCAGCGGCGGGCTCGATTCGACCGTCGTTTTGGGGCTTAGCTCGCGCGAGCGCGGCTACGCCGTGCCGTCGTTCACCATCGGCCTGAACCGGGCCGGCCCCGACGAGCGTTCGCAGGCGCGCGAGTCGGCCGATGCGCTGGGCTCGAAGCTGACGATGGTGACGATGAGCCGGGGCGACATCATCGACGCCTACCCCGAGTTGATCCGGGCCGCCGAGGGGCCCGTGATGGATTCCTCCGCCGCCTGCCTGATGAGGTTGGCCGGGGCGGTCCACGACCAAGGCTACAAGGTGGCGCTGACGGGTGAGGGGGCCGACGAGGCCCTCGCCGGCTATCCCTGGTTCAAATCGCAGCAACTCCGCAACTTCCTGCGGCGGACCATCGGCGACTGGGGGCCCTCCAAGATCCGCGACGCCGTCGTCGGCTCGATGCGCGGAAACCCCGCGCATCTGCCGCCGCGATACGGCTTCGGCGGCGTCAGGCCCGCCCAGCAGGACGTCTACGACCTGATGGCGCAGGCGCGGTCGTTCCTGTACTCGGACTCGATGTGGAACGACCTCGACGGCTACGCCGCCTACGACGATCTGGGGGTCGACAACCCCCGGCTCACTCGCTGGGCGCCGCTGAATCAGTCGTTGTATGTCGGCTACAAGGTGATGCTGGCCGGGCTCTTGCTGCACGGCAAGGGGGACCGGGTGGCGATGAACTCCTCGGTCGAGGGCCGCTATCCGTTGCTCGACGAGGACGTCGTGGCGTTCTGCGCCAAGATCGGCCCGGAATACAAGCTGCGGGGATTCACCGACAAGTGGCTGCTCCGCCAGGTGGCCGCGCGGACGTTGCCGAAGAAGATCGCCAACCGTCGCAAGACGATGTTCCGCGCCAGCCGCTCGGAGGCGTTCCTGGACTCCAACCGTCCGGCGTGGGTCGACCAGTTGCTCAGCCCGGAATCGCTCCGGAAAACCGGCTACTTCGATCCGGAGAAGGTCGCCGCCGAGATCACCGGCCACGATCGATTCCGAACGCTCAGGCGGTACAGCCCCAAGCGGATCATCATGGACCTGAGCCTGACCTGCCTGGCCGCCACCCAGCTCTGGCACCACACGTTCCTGGGCGGCGGCCTCTGCGACCTGCCGACCTGGGAGCCGATCCCCGAAGGCGTCCCCGCCACCGGCGTCGTCCCGAACGCCCCCGCCCGCGAGCGCGCCGTCGCCGCGGGGGCGTGATTCGATCCGCGACGGGCGGGCCGGTCGCTCCCGGCTTGCCCGACTCGGGAGAACGAACCATGAGCGCCGATTTCACACTCGTCGTTTACGGCGTTCGTTACGAAGTCCGCGAGGATGAGTTGGACGCCGTGGAGGCGAGGACGGACCCGCGGCAAGTCCTGGCGCGTCGATACCGCCTGGGTTCGTGGTGGGGCGATTTCGCCACGCCGGACGGCGAGTCGATCTTCTACCTCTTCATCGGCGAGAAGTTGGGGTACGTCGGCTACGAGGGATCGTTCGAGATCGCGCTCGAAGCCGGACGGATCGCCGAACTCGCCGCGGACGTGGACTCTCGGCTACGCCAGGCCGGCTTTCAGGAAACGTCCCGACTTTACGTCCAGTTCGGCCCCGACTCCTGACGGATCGGTCCCGCCCGCCGCGGCGTACAACGCGGACTGGAGCGGCGGCGCGATTCGTGGTGGAATGGAGCAAGCGCCGAGAGACCGCGATCGGAGGTGGGACGTGGTGATCCACTCGGGAGACGGTTTTCGACCCCGTCGGGGTCGTTCCGTCAGCCCGGGCCAGCGGCCCGGGAATCGGGTCGGACGTCCCGGACGGCCCTTGCGGGGCCGGTGAATTCGGGACGCCTCGCGCGCCTTCCCCGGGACTTCGCCCCGGGCTGGTGGAACCGTCCCGTCGGGACGGAAGACGATCGGCGACGGACGAGACGGGATCACCCCGCGCGTCGGAGGTTGGCGGCGACGCCGCAGAGGACCAGGAACCACGAGACGCCGTAGATGAGGTACGCCTCGGGGTTGAACAGGGCCATGAGCATGCCGGTGGCCCACATCCAGACCGCCGGGATGAAGAACAAGGGCGTGAACAGCCAGGCCATCGACGCGAAGAAGAACGTGCTCAAGGTCCCCCAGGCGGGTCGATACCAGGTGTCCTCGATCCCCGTCAGCGCGTTGAGCGACACCACGTTGAACGCCAGGATCAGGAACGTGGTCCAGAACTTGGCCGCCAGCTTCACCGCGGCGCTGCGGTGAAGCCATCCCCGCCCCGCCAACAGTCGCAGCACCGCCAGGATCGTCGCCACCTCCAAGAGCCAGATCAAGGGATAGCGCGGATCGCGACGCGCGACGGGCTCCAAAAGCGCGTGGCAGACCAGGCACGCCGCGAGATGCACCACGCCCACCGCCACCAGCGCGCGCGGCCAGCGCGGGTCTTTCATCTCGCGGGCCATGTCCGCGCGCATCAACCCTCGCCAGCGGTCGAGGCCCTCGGAAACGTCCGGGGACGACGACCACGCCGACGAATCCTCCACCATCCCCGCGTCGCCGTCCAACCCCGTCCCACGTCGCGTCGCGATCGCCATGCGCGTCCCCCTAATCGATCCTTCCCGCGGGCGGTCGCGTTTCCCGCCCTCGAATCACGTTCAACTATAGCCGACCGGCTGGCAAGGCGGGATGTCCAAGGAGGACGGGCGGGATCGGTCGTGCTTGTCGATCGGGAAGGATCGATCGAGAGATCGCGGCGGACGGGCGGGGCTAATGACCCGACGCTTTTTCAGCAACCGCGACGGTCATCGCCTTCTCCCCTTGAGGGAGAAGGTGGTCCGAGGAACGCTGCCGAAACAACTTGTCGAATCCATGGGCGGAAGATAGGGAACCACAGAGTCACGGAGAGTGAAGACGAGGAGCAGTTCGTCCGTCATCAACCTTTTAATTCACAATTTCTCAATTCTCCAATTCTCGATTTCCTCTCTGTGTCCTCCGTGACTCCGTGGTTAAATTCCGGGAAGTTATTTCGGCGGCGTTCCAAGGGCCGGATAAGGGGTCGACCGGCGGCGATTTTCGGCGCAAGCCATGGCTTGAAGACGACTTCCATTCCGACGGCTTCCGGTGTCGCCCACCCCTCATCCGGCCTTCGGCCACCTTCTCCCTCAAGGGGAGAAGGCCGTTCGGCGTCGGCTCGCGTGGGGGATTCGATAAGTGTCGGGTCGTCATCTGACGGAGAGAGGGGATCGTAGCGAACCGGGCGCGACGGCGGATCGTCGTCGCGCCCGGTGGCGGCGGGGCGCCGTTCCGTTCAGGGGGTCGCGGCGGCGCCGACGGGGGCGGCCGCGGCGGCGTCCTTGGCTTGCCGCTTTTCCTTCTTGAGCTTCAGTTCCAGCCCCGGCTCGAAGAAGCTGGTGGTCAGGTGGTAGGGGAGGCCGTCGTACTCGTATTCGAGGTCGGCGTAGACCGCCTTGCCGCCGGACTCCGGCGCGGTGACCAGCGCCGAGACGATCGCGCCGGGCTCCAGCGGAGTGTCGACCCACTTGGACTCGCGGAAGTCGCGAGTCTCGGACTCGGCCGTCCAGAGCCGGGCCGACTTGGGCGCGGGGTCGGCGTTGATCTTAAGCGAGTACTGGTCCTTGGAGCCCGGCTCCAGCTTCCAGTCGAGCCTGGGCAGGGGCTTCCCCTCGACGCTGCTTCGGAAGAAGGCGGCGATGCCGTTGACCACCCACGAGCGGTCGCCGTCGAGGCCGTGGCCGGCGTTGGGCAGGAACATGACGTGCTTGTCGCCGGGGAGGCCGTCCCAGTACAGGTCGAGCGCGTTCTGGGTCCAGTACGGGTCGTTGGCGCCGTTGACGAGGAACTTGGGTTTCTCCGCCAGGCGGTCGCGAAGAGTGTAGGGGTCGACCATCTTCCAGAGCTTGGTGCCGGGGCCCGGCTTCTGCATCTCCTCCATCAGCCCGCGACGGACGTAGTCGTCGATCTGCTCGCTGTACGCGCCCCAAACGTCGAGCTGGTTGGGGCCCTGCTCGCCCAGGTTGAGCATGACGATGACCATCGGCGCCAGGGCGACGACGCGGTCGTCGACCTCGGCGGTCAGCCAGGTCGTCCAGCCCCGCTTCGACGCCCCCGTGACCACGAACCGGGTCACGTCGACTTGCCGCTCCTCCTTGGCCCACGCCTGGACGGCGTCCATGGCGCGCACGGCGCTTTTGACCATGGGGAAGAGCAACGGCCAGGTCTCGTCCTTGGTCTCCAGGTACTTGACGAAGGTCTCGGCGATCAGGTCGTCTTCCTTCTTGCCGTCCAGAAGCGGCTGGTTGGGCACCTGGCTGAGCAGGGCGACCCGCGCGCCGGCGAGCTTGGAGAGGGTCAGGCAGAGCAGGTCCATGTCGGGGCCGGGCTTCTTGCCGGTGCTGCCGCCGGTGATGAACAGAAGCACGGCGTCGTCATGGGCGGACTTGCCGGACTCGTAGACGCGGAGGTTGTGCTTCCAGGTGATCCCTTGCCAGACCTGCGAGGTCAACTCCAGGTTGGAGACCTTGCCCAGGAGCGTGTCCTGGGAGTCGAGTCGTTTCCACTCGTAGGCCGGGTCGGGCTGCTTGACGTACTCGTCCAGGTCCGCGCGGCAAGAGGCCGCCGCGAACGTCAGGGCCGCCGCGGCCAGCGCCGCGACGGAGATACCGCGAGAGGGGATGGACCGCACCGATGAGGCTCCCGGGAGAAAGGATCGTCCGATCGCCGCGACTCCGCGCCCCTCGGGTCCGTTCCCAGGGGTTCGCGGGTGGGACGATCGTAGCATGGAGTCGTCAAGGCGGACAACCCGCCGACTCTGCGTTCGATCACTTCGAGCGGAACGTCGAAAGCCCTGGGTTCGCGCCGGGCGTCATGACGGCCCGACCGTTGGCGGCGAGATGCTCCAGCACCAGGTAGAGCGTTTCCGCGGCCTCCGGCGCACCGACGGCCGCGGCGATCTGGTCGGCCGTCTGGGGAGTCGCGGACAGCGCGGCCCTGGCCTTGGCTTGCAGCGACAGCACGCCGGCGGCGGCCTTCTTGCCGGCCTCGACGCCCGGCTGGTTGTAGGCGTTGATGAAGATCAGGCTCGCGTACAGCCCGACGGCCCGCTCGAAAAGCGCGATCAGGGCCCCGACCGTCCTGGGATCGACCCGAGGGACGGTGATCGTCAACGAGCCGCGATCGTTGGCGAAGAGGGCCTCGCGCGTTCCCAGGAGGAAGCCGTGAAGGAAGTCGCCGGCGGTCGCGCCCGACTCCACCTCCAGGGCCGAGCCGCCGTCCTCCAGCACCCGGACGAACGTCACGAAGAAGTTGTTGACGCCGTCGCGAAGCTGCTGGACGTAGGCGTGCTGGTCGGTCGACCCCTTGTTGCCGAAGACGTTGATCCCCTGGTCGACCCGGTTCCCCCCCAGGTCCAGCCGCTTGCCCAGCGACTCCATCACCAACTGCTGCAAGTAGCGGCTGAACAACAGCAGGCGGTCCTTGTACGGCAGGACCACCATGTCCTTGGCGCCCTTGCCGTCGGTGGCCAGATACCAGGTCAGGGCCAGCAGCGCCGCCGGGTTGGCGGCGACGTCATGGACGCGGGTGGCGACGTCCATCGCCGCGGCGCCGGCCAGGAGTTCCTCCATGTCGATCCCCTGCAAGAGCCCCGGCGCGATCCCCACCGCCGAGGTCTCCGACGTCCGACCGCCAACCCAGTCCCACATCGGAAACCGCGCCAGCCAGCCTTGCTCGGCCGCGGTCTTGTCCAGCTTGGAGCCCGCGCCGGTGACGGCCGCGGCGTGTTTGGCGAAGTCGAGCCCGGCCTTCTCGTAGACGTCGGCGACCTCCAGCATGCCGTTTCGGGTTTCCGGCGTGCCGCCCGACTTGCTCATCACGATCGTCAGGGTCTCGTCGAGCGCGTCGCCGATCCGCGCCAGTTCGCGGGCGATGCCGTCGGGGTCGGTGTTGTCGATGAAGTGGGGCTGGAGCTTGTCGACGCCGGGCCCTCCCAGGGCGTCGGCGACGAACTCCGGCCCCAGGGCCGAGCCGCCGATGCCGATCGACAGCAGTTTCGTAAACCGCGGCTTCCGCTGGGGCTTGACCGCGCCGGAGTGGACCTTGGCGGCGAAGTCCCTGGCCGCGGCCAGGGCGTCGCGGATCTCGGCGGCGATCTCCGGCGTCGGCGCCAGTTCCGGCGCGCGCAGCCAGTAGTGGCCGACCATCCGATCCTCGTCGGGGTTGGCGATCGCGCCCTTCTCCAGGGCGTCCATCGCCGCGAACGCCTCGTCAAGCGCCGGCCGCATCCGCTCGACGAACCCGTCGTCGAACCCCATCCGGCTGACGTCCAGCGAGATCCCCAGCGCGGGGACCTGGCACAGCGAGGACTGGAACCGCTTCCACAGATCGACGTTCATGAGATGACTCGCGAATGTCCCGGTAGGCTGGATCACCGCGCTTAACACTTCGCTGAAAACCCCGAGGACGAGTGATGGCGATCATCCCTTCTCCCCTTGTGGGAGAAGGTGGCCGAAGGCCGGATGAGGGGGGCGCTTCCAGGGGCTTCCGGTCGCGCCCACCCCTCATCCGCCCCTTCGGGGCACCTTCTCCCACAAGGGGAGAAGGGATTACGCATGCTCGCTCGCGATGGTTTTCAACGACAGGGCCTCATGGACTTAAGCGCGACGGCCTACCGCAAGAGCTAGGACGTTAAAATCAAAAGCGTCATGACCATGCCGGCAAGCGCCAGGACGGCGGCCACGACGACGGGGGTCCGCAGGTTGAGGTCGGGGTTGGCGACGCCGGCGCGAAGGTCCCGGACGTAGGCCAGGTGCCGCGTCGCCGCCGCGGCGCAGACGACCACGCCGAAGACCACGATCGCGCCGCCGACCCAGGAGGAATAGGACGCATGCCGGGTGTGCTTCGACTCCAGGAACTCCAACCGCCGCATCAGATACCCGAAGCGGGCGATCAGGAAGCCGAAGCCGATCAACCCCAGCGACGTCCGCACCCAGGCCAGGTAGGTGCGCTCCGCGGCCAGATAGACGCGGGGGTCGTCAACCGGGCGGGGGGGTTCGCGGTCCATGAACGCTCCGAGGCTCGCGGGCCGTCGCCGCTTCTCCGTTGGCGGCGGGCGGCCTCGCCGTCCTATCATCGCATGACGACGCCGGCCGACAACCCCCGGACCACCCCGAGGACGACCCCGTGAACCCGCGCTTACTCGCCCCGATCCTGTCGACCTTGCTGGGGGCCGCCCCGCCGGACGACGTCCGACTCAACCAGATCCAGGTGATCGGCTCGCACAACTCGTACCACGTCGAGCCCGCGGCGGGCGTCCTGGCCGTCATCGCCCGGGCCCGGCCCGACGACGCCGAAACGCTCCGATACACCCACCCTCCCCTGGCCGAGCAATTCGAGCGCCAGGGAGTCCGCCAGATCGAGCTGGACGTCTTCGCCGATCCCGAGGGGGGCCTGTTCGCCGATCCCGCGATCCGCAAGCTCGCCCTCCTGACGGGGAAGGACGCCGGTCCCGACCCGGACCCCGACGGCAAGCTCAAGAAGCCGGGAATGAAGGTGCTGCACGTCGCCGGGATCGACTACCGGACCACGGCCCTCACCCTGATCGACGCCCTTGAGCAAGTCCGCGACTGGTCGCGCGCCCACCCCCGGCACGTCCCGATCCTCATCCTTCTGGAACTGAAGACCCCCGACGAACCCCGGCTGGCCCCCATCGTCCCGTTCGACGCGCCCATGCTCGCGGCCCTGGAGGCCGAGATCCTCTCGGTCTTCCGGCGCGACGAGATCCTCGCCCCCGACGACGTCCGCGGCGACCTAGCCACGCTCCCCGACGCCATCAAGGCCCGCGGCTGGCCCCGGCTGGACGCCGTCCGCGGCAAGGTCATGTTCGCCCTGGACAACACGGACCAGACGCGCGACCTCTATTTGAAGGGGCATCGGGCGCTCGCCGGCCGGCTGATGTTCGCCAGCGTCGCCGAGGACGACCCGGCCGCCGCCTGGTTCAAGCGCAACGACCCGATCGGCGGCTTCGACGAGATCCAGCGCCTGGTCGAGAAGGGCTTCCTGGTCCGGACCCGCGCCGACGCCGACACCCGAGCGGCCCGCGACGGCTCCACCGCCATGCGCGACCGCGCCCTCGCCAGCGGGGCCCAGTTCGTCAGCACCGACTACGCCTCGCCGGATCCGCGGTTCAGCGACTACCGCGTCGAACTCCCCGGTCGGGTCGTCGCCCGCGCCAACCCGGTCTCCGGCGACCGCGGCCGAGACGGTCGGGACCTGGAAAAGGAAAGGCGACCACTCCATCAAGAACCAGCAAAAGAGTGATGGCGATCATTCCTTCTCCCCTTGTGGGAGAAGGTGGCCGAAGGCCGGATGAGGGGGGCGTTTCCTGGGACTTCCGGTCGCGCCACCCCTCATCCGCCCCTTCGGGGCACCTTCTCCCACAAGGGGAGAAGGGATCGCGCGTGCTAGCTTGCGGAGATTTTGAATGGCCGGAGAGGTGATTGGTTCACCGACGGGAATAGGCCGGGCGCGCCCCATCCCGGCGAATCGCTTCAAGCCGCTCCTTGGATCGGGACGATAAAGCCGGCATGAACCGCACGCCCGCGCCGTCGCCGGGCGGCGGATCCGTGGACGGAGGACGGAGCCCGTGGCGACAACGGCGGCCGGAAGCGCTTGGAGGTCGATGGCGGTCGGGGCCTGGGCCCTGACGCTCGGCCTCGTCGCGCCCTGGGCCCCGGCCGCGGCCGAGGAGTCCCGCGACGAGGTCGCCCCGATTCATCACAAGGACCGATCGTTCCGCATCCCGTTCGACCTCGACGGCCAAAGGGTCAAGCTCATCAAGGAGTTGCAGCTTTGGGTCTCGGAGGATTCCGGGTTCCACTGGAACCTTGAGAGCCGCGCCACGCCCGATCAGAAGGAGTTCATGTTCCGGGCCCGACGCGACGGCGAGTTCTGGTTCGCCGTGCGGACGATGTCCGCGGCCGGCCAGCTTTCGCCCCCCTCGGAGGAGACGATCCGGCCGGCGCTGAAGGTGATCGTCGACACCCGCCCGCCGAGCCTGGTCCTGGAACCCGACGGCCGCCAGGGGAGTGTCGCGAAGGCGCGCTGGGAGGCCAGGGACGAGAACCTGGACCTCAAGTCGCTGTTTCTGGAATATCAGGTGGCCGGGGCCCGGGACTGGAAGCGGATCCCGTTGCGACGCCCCGCCCTGGTGGGCTCGGAAAGCTGGGACGCCAACACGGTGGAGGCCGTCCGGGTCCGCGGCGGCGTGGCGGACAAGGCGGGGAACGTCACGGAGACCGAGGTGGAACTCCCCGACGGCGCGTCGGCCCCGCCGGACATGGCGTCGCTGGGCGTCGACTCCGGCCCGCCCCCCGTCCGTCCCATCGGCCGCCCCCGATCGCCCATCGAGGCCGGCCCCGACTTCACGCCGGTCGAGGACGACGTGGCGACTCGTCCCGCGCCGGCGCGGGCGCAGACGCGGCGGACGACCGAGGGTTGGGGGTCGCAAGGGGCCGTTCGACGGCCGATCGCGCGGCCGGCCCGCGCCGACGCGGACTCCCTGGTCACCTCGTCGCCGCCGACGCCCGACTGGGATTCGGCGTCGAACTCCAACGCCGACGCCGGTGTCGGCTCCGAGCCCGGCGGCGACGGCTTCGCGGCGGCCCCGCCCCCCGCGCCTCCGGCGGACTTCTCGACCCCGGCGCGACCTCCGGGCTTCGCCGATCCGTTCACCGACGCCGCGCCCCCCGCGACCGCGCCTCCGCCCCCCTCCACCCCGACCGACTCCGGCGGCGACGTCCCGACGATGCTCGTCGGCGGCCCCCGGTTCCGGCTCAAGTACGACATTCAGGACGCCGGGCCCGACGGCAAGCCGGCGCTGGTGGAACTCTGGGTCACCCGCAACGGCGGCCGGAACTGGAGCCGACTCGGCGGCGACGAGGACCGCGTCTCCCCCTTCGACGTCTACCTCCCCGACGGCGAGGGGACCATCGGCCTGACCCTGGTGGCCCAGTCCAGCATGGGCCTGGGCGACCTCCCCCCCGCGCCCGGCGACCGCCCGGACATCTGGGTGGAGATCGACTCCACCCCCCCGCGCGTGTTCCTCTACCCCCCGCAAATCGGCAGGGACCAGCACGCCGGCAAGATCGCCATCGCCTGGCGCGCCGAGGACCCCCACCTGGGGGCCAAGGCCGTCTCCCTCTTCTGGCGCCCCGATCGCCCCGGCGATCCCTGGGTCCCCATCGCCGACGCCCAGGGCCGCGAGGGGATCGGCCAGTTCGTCTGGGCAGTCCCGCCCAACTTCCCCCCCAGGTTCCACGTCCGCGTCGAGGCCGTTGACGAGGCCGGCAACAAGGGCTTCGCCGAAACCCCCGAGGGCGCCCCCGTCATCGTCGACCGCAGCCGCCCCCGCGGCAAGATCATCGGCCTGGACACCGAGGCCCGCGCCAACGGCCACAACGTCCAGATCAACCGATGACGAGCCGGCTCACTCGCCGAAGGCGCCGATCCCCGGCCCGTAGGCCGGCGCGTAGACGCCCATCGGCGGCGGCGGGGCGATGTCGGCGGGGGTCAGCCCCGTCCCGGCCGTCACCGGGAACGTCCGGTACGACCCGTACCCCGTCGGCTGGCCGTAGACGTCGCCCCCCGCGGAGTAGCCCGCCGGCTTCCAGAGCCCCACGCCGAACGGCCCCGGCATGAAGCCGGAGGGCCGATAGTTGGCGTAGTACGGCGACCACGGCATCGCCGTGAACTCCGAGTGCGTCCGCGGTACGCCATGGCTGGCGAACCCGTAACTCGTGCCGTACAACCCCGGCGCGGCGTGGTGGTCGCTCACGCGATACGGCCCCGTCTGGGCGAACGCGGCCGGCGCGATCCCCAAAACGGCGGCCGAGGCCAGCAAGGCGAGTCGTCTCATGGCGAGCGTCTTCCAGGGAGTGGGCGCGGGAGCAAGGGGACGGCCCGGACCAGCCGTCCCTCGCTCCATTCTAACGCGCGGTTTCGGCCGCGGCCGAACGATCCCGGAGTCACGCCCCGATCAACAACTCCAGGGCCGTCGCGAGCACCCACGGCAGGATGGGGTCGAGCACCGCGTCAAGCGTCAAGGCGACGGCGACTGGAACGCCTCCCAGAACGGCGACGGCGCCGAACAGGCTGAGTCGTCTCATGATGTCGATCCTCCGTAATCAGAGGACGTGGGGAACGCGCCGCGCGACTCGACGGCGCGTCTTCATTCTAACGCGCATGTCGAATCAATTCCAACAAATCCATAAATCACGCGCCCCCGAGCGCCGTCGGGATCCAGTGCAAGAACGGGGCCGAGGCCACGTCGACCCCGAAGACGGCCAGGGTGGACCAGACGACTCCCCGCGTCGCCGCGCGGCCGACGGCCTCGGCGGAACGCTCCGATTCGAGCCCCACCCGACAGGCGACGAGCCCCACGGCCAGCCCGAAGAAGGCCGTTTTGAGGGTCGCCGGCACGACGTCGGAGAGGCGGAGGAAGACCAGCGACCGCCGCCAGAACGTCCCGGCCGCCATCCCCCCCGAGGCCGCCTCCGCCGTCAGGGCGCCGAGCAGGGCGAAGGCGTCGACCAGCACCGTCAACAGCGGCAGGGCCAGCACGCAGGCGAGCGTCCGCGGGGCGACCAGGCCGACGATCGGGTCGGCCCCCAGGACGATCCGGGCGTCGATCTCCTCGTTGAGGTTCATGACGCCCAGCTCCGCCGCGAGCCCCGCGCCGACGCGGCCGGCGACCAGCATCCCGGCCAGCAGCGGCCCCAACTCCACCGCCACGGCCACCGCGAGGAAGCTCGGCAGCGCCGCCTCGGCTCCCTGCGCCGCCAGCAGGCGGCGAGTCTGGAACCACAACGCCAACCCGACGCAAAGTCCGGAGCCGGCGACGATCGGCAGGCTCATCACCGCCACCCGCTCGAACTGCCTGGCGACCTCGCCGGCCCGCGTCAGGGCCGCCGTCGGCAACGCCCGCGACGCCCGCCAGACGAACGCCGCGAACCGCCCCGACCGGACGATCGGACTCATGACGAACCCTCCCAGGTCTCGGCTTCTCCCGACGCCCGCCGTCGCCAGCATACACGCGAAACCGCGATTCCGCCGGACGGGGCCCGACCCGCCTTGCGGGATCCGACGCTCAAGATTAGAATCCCGCCGTTTACGACCCCCCGCGGCTCCACGACCGGGCGGCGTCGAGCGCGTGGCCGGGTCGCATCGGATCAAGCCGGCCGGATGGGAGAGCCAAGGATGGTGAAGCCCCCCAAAGCGGGCCGTCGCGCGGCGGCCGCGGTCCTGGCGACCGTGTGCCTCAGTCTGGACTCGGGCTGCGTGATCCGCCGTTACACCATTCGAACCGACCCCCCCGGCGCGACGGTCATCGTCAACGACGAGGAGATCGGCCCGACCCCCGTCTCCAAGTCGTTCACCTACTACGGCGACCGCGAGATCACCCTCGTCAAGGACGGGTTCGCCACCAAGACCGTCCGCCAGCCCGTCGCCGCGCCCTGGTGGGACAACCTGATCACCGAGTTCTTCAGCGAGAACGTGGTGCCGTTCACCCTCCGCGACGAACGCGAATTCACCTATCAACTGGAGCCCGCCCAACCCCCCGTCGCCAACGACCTGCTCGACCGCGCCGAATCGATGCGGGCCGAGGCCCAGGCCCCGGTCAAGCCCCGTCGCCGCGGCTTTCTCGCCTGGCTCGGCTTCGACTGACCGTCGCGAACGGCGCGACTCGCGCATTCCGACGGATGGGGCTGGAGCCGCCGAGCCGTGACGGCCGATTTTCCCAATAGCCTGAAGCACGTCGTGGCGACCCGTCGCGTTCGCCGACCTCACGGACGTGGAGGTGGACTCTCGTGAAGCTGACGACCGCCGCCGCGCAGATGACCAGCGGCCTACTCGACCTCGCCGGCAACCTCCAGCGCGCCGACGGCCTGCTTCGCCAGGCCCGCGACGCCGGGGCCGAGCTGGTCGTCCTGCCGGAGCTGTTCAACACCGGCTACGGCGCCCAGGCGGACTTCGGCCCCCTCGGCGAGTCCCCGGAGGGCCCCACGCTCGCGTACCTCCGCGGCCGCGCCCGTCGCTGGAACATGTACATAGCCGCCGGCTACGTCGAGCGCGAGGGTCGGCACCTGTACAACTCGATCGCCTTCTGCCAGCCCGACGGCGGCCTGCGCGTCTACCGCAAGCGGCACCTGGTCTTCTGGGAGCGGTTCCGCTTCCACCCCGGCCGCGACCCCCTGGTGGTGAAGACTCCCTTCGGCCGAGTCGGCTTCGCCGTCTGCGCCGACATGATCCACCGCAAGGTCTGGAGGGACTACCGCGACCGCGTCGACCTGGCGGTGATCTGCTCCGCATGGCCCGAGTTCGCCGACCGCGCGACCGGCAAGGGCCACTGGCTGTTGGGCCGCGTCGGCCCGATGTGCGGCGACATCCCGGCCCTGGCCGCCGACGACCTGGGCATTCCCGTGGTCTTCGCCAACCAGTGCGGCGAGACCGACACCCGCGTCCCCCTGCTGCACGTGACCATCCGCGACCGCTTCGCCGGCCTCAGCAGCATCTGCGACGGCCGCCACGGCACGGTTCGAAAGGCCGGCCTCGACCCCGATCTTCTCATAGCCCCCGTCACCGTCCATTCGCGAGGAGTGAAGTCGTGGCATTTTACGTCCCCCTCGGCCCGCGAGGCGGAATATTCCGTCTCGGCATCCTCTTGAACGACCTCATGGGGGGCGTGGCCTACCGCCTGTCGTGCCGCCGTCGCGACCGAGCCTTCCGCAACCCCACGCTCCCCAGGCCGCTGGTCGACGCCCTCCACGCCGATTGACCGCCAAGGAAAGGATTCCCCCATGTGCGGCATCGCCGGGGCCTACGACCTGACCGGCCGTCGCGAGTTCCCCCGCGGCCGCCTGCTCGCCATGACCGCCGCCATCGCCCACCGCGGGCCCGACGACGAGCACGTCCATATCGAGCCCGGCGTCGCCCTCGGCGCCCGTCGACTCGCCATCATCGACCTGGCCGGCGGCCGACAACCCCTCTCCAACGAGGACGGCTCGATCTGGGTCGCCTTCAACGGCGAGTTGTTCGAGTACCCCGAACTCCGCCGAAAACTCCTCGACCGCGGCCACCAACTCGCCACCCGTTGCGACACCGAGGCCTGGGTCCACCTCTACGAGGACCGCGGCGAGGCCATGTTCGAGGAGGCCCGCGGCCAGTTCGCCGTCTCGCTCTGGGACCGAAACTCCCGCACCCTCATCCTCGGCCGCGACCGCGTCGGCATCCACCCCCTCTATTACGCCCGGGCCGACGGCTGGCTCCTCTGGGGCTCGGAAGTCAAGGCGATCCTCGCCTCCGGACTCCTCCGCGCCGAGGCCGACGTCCGCGGGATCGATCACCTGTTCACGTTCTTCTGCTCCGGCACCTCCCGGACCTTCTTCCAGGGCGTCTCCTCCATCCCCCCCGGGAGCTTCCTCAAGGTCCGCGACGACCGGATCGACAAGCGGACCTACTGGGACTTCGACTTCCCCGACGCCGGCGACGAGGTCCGCATGAAGGATCCCGCGCCCCTGATCGACGAACTCCAGGGCCGGCTCGAAACCGCCGTCGAGCGCCGGTTGCGGAGCGACGTCCCGGTCGTCACTTATATAAGCGGCGGCCTCGACTCCACCGTCGTCCTGGGCCTCTGCTCCCGGCTTCGGAAGGATCCGATCCCGGCGTTCACGATCGGGCTGGACCGCGCGGGGCCCGACGAGCGGGCTCATTCCACGGAGGCCGCCGAGACGCTGGGCTCGCCCTTGACGACGGTCGTCATGGACCGGGCGAAGGTCGCCGAGGCCGCCCCCGCCCTGGTCGTCGCCGCCGAGGGGCCCGTCGTCGACACCTCCTGCGCCGCGATCATGCGGCTGGCCGAGGCGGTCCACGCCCAGGGCTACAAGGTGGCCCTCACCGGCGAAGGGGCCGACGAGGCCCTGGCCGGCTACGTCTGGTACAAGACCCAGAAGGTCCGCGACGCCGCCTACAAGGTCGTCGGCCGGACCCTGCCGCGCATCGCGCGGGACCTCGCCGCCCGCTCGATCAGCGGCGGGCGCTTCGCCGTCCCCCCGGAACGCGCCATCCACGGCGCGCGCGTGGCCCAGCAAGACATGTATGAGATGATCGCGCAAACGAAACCGATCCTCTACTCCGACCGGACGCTCCTGGACCTCGCCGGCCACGACCCTTACGCCGACCTGGACGTCCCCAACGACCGGATGGCCCGGTGGGCGCCGCTGAACCAGTCGCTCTACGTCGGCTACAAGGTGATGCTGGCCGGGCTGCTGATGATCTCCAAGGGGGACCGGGTGGCGATGCGCTCCTCCGTCGAGGGCCGCTACCCGTTCCTGGACGACGACGTGATCGCCTTCGCCCAGTCGATCGCGCCCGAGTACAAGCTGCGGGGCTTCACCGAGAAATGGCTCCTGCGTCAGGTCGCCCGCCGGATCCTTCCCGAGAAGATCGCGAACCGCCCCAAGACGATGTTCCGGACCAGCATGGCCGCGACCTTCATCGGCCCCCATCGCCCGGCGTGGGTCGACCAGTTGCTCAGCCCGGAATCGCTCCGGAAGACGGGCTACTTCGACCCCGAGGGGGTGGCCCGCCAGCGGGCGATCCAGGCCCGGATCCCGCGGGTGACGGTCCCGCGGGCCGTCTTCGACGTCGGCCTGACCGGCGTGGCGACCACCCAGCTTTGGCACCACCTGTTCCTGGGCGGCGGCCTCTGCGACCTCCCCGTCTGGTCCCCCCCCGTCGCCGCCGAGTGACCCCCGCGGCGGGTTCGATCGCCGGCCGCGGCCCCATCTCGGCGTCGTCGTAACCTCATGCGACGACGTGATTTGATGATCGTTTGAGACTGGCTTCGTTCGTCGACCTCGAAGTGGTCTTCGTCGCGTCCCTCCCTCGGCGCGTCGGCGTCGCGACGCCGATCCGCCTCCGCGCGCCGCGACCGATCCGCCCCGGCGTCGGGTTCGGCCCTCCGGCCGACGTTCCTCGCTGCGTTCGGGTTGCCAAAGAGCCGGCGGAATCCACGGTCATCGGTATGGTCCGCGGGAGGCGGCGCGGGATTTCAGGAATCCGGCGAAGAATCGAGACCCCTCGCTGGACGCCGCCTTGCGGCGAATCGCGGCGACGGCGGGATTGGGGTCTCGAAACCACCAAGCTCCATACCGGGCGGGTCGCGAGACGAGACTTCTCGGAAGCCCGGGCGAATGGCATGATGAAGGAGGAGGATCAAGGTCTCCAGGTCGACGGCGAAGGGGGATGAAGCCTGACGAGCGATGATCCAGGCTGATCCGCCTCGTAGGAACGGATCGCTGGGAAATCAGCCGGGGCGACGGTTCGAGAGCTTCAGGCCGCCCGCCGCCACCCGTTCCGAAGCCGTCGGCACGCCGCCCGCGCCTCCCGAGCCCGATCCCGCTGACAAGGCGATGCCGGGGCGGACCACGAGCCCTTTCCGAGGTGTAATCAGGCCATGGCGCGTAGGCCCTCGTTCCAGCACGGGATAAAACGAGTCAAAATACGCGATTGGCCGACGACGGCCTCCACGCCCGACGAGGTGGCGGCCCGAGTCACCTACACGGGGAACCCGAAACACAAGACTTATCCCTCCCCGGCGGGGCCGCCCGCCTGGAGATCGGACGCGGCGAAGTGCGATCGATATGCGACGGCTGACTGGCCGAGATTGCAAGACGCGATTCGAGCCGGCTGCGTCAGCGACTTCCGGGGCGACTTCCCCTTCCGCGCGTGGCTGTGGATCAACGACGTGCTACACGAGGCCCGGCTTACCAACGAGGCCACGGGCGATTACCACGGTTTTCCAATCAACGACCGCGGCCAGTACCCCGAACCGCTTGAGCGAGTGGAGGCGGCGCCCCGTGTCCGAATCCCTGTCGCTTAAATCCGACCCGATCAGCCAGCCCGCCGCCAAGGACCCTCTTGAGCGTCAGACATGGTCTTCGCTGCGCATCCAGATTGGGAACCGTCTCGCGTCGCGTCTCTGGGACAAGACGCTCGATGACGAACGAGTCGCGTTGGACGTCCCGACGTTTCCAATCGCGGAATGGCTGATTAAGAACTGGTGGCAACTCTTCAACGAGTTGTGCCCTGGAAACTCGATTCCTGAAAGTCGCGCCATGGATTCCGCGTGGCTCGGTTGGGCCGGGCGGCATTGCATTCGTTCGGCGGATTCCTCCTTGTTCCTACCCAAGCTCTATCTCTACGCCGACGGTCGCGGCCTCGTCGCGGAGTCACGCGCCGACCGTCCCGGGTCGTTGCCGAACATGCCCGGCGAGTTTTTGACGGACGGCGTCGCGTCGATCGACCCCGTCGGCACCGAAGCGGCACTCGTCCAGTTCATCAACCAAACCCTGCGCAAAGTCGAGGGGATCGACGACGACAGGGTTGAGCGGGCGGTCGGCCAGTGGCATGCGATCGTGAACGCGGACCCCGAGGAAATCGAGTTCTGCGGGCTCTCCGGTCGGATGGGACTGGATCCGTACGATCCGGAGGAAGTATCCGAGAGCCTCTCCGACCTCTTCGAGGCCATTCTTTCGGATGGGGACCGCCCCGTCGTCCGCGACTTGACGGAAGCGGCGAAGCCCGGAACCGTCGAGGCCCAGTGGAATTGGATCGGCGACGTCAGTCGATCGCTCCAGCTCGGCCCGCGATCCATCGACTTGCCGTTCGACCTTCCGCCGTCGGAGGGTTCCCCCGCCGAATACGGCTACGAACTCGCCCGCCGGGTTCGAGCTTTCGTCGGCGTCGGGGATTCCCCGATCGAATCGGTCGAGAAAACCGCGGGCGCGGCGATCGGGCGCGATTTCCGAGTCCTGCCCAGGAACGACGTCCCCGGACGAGAGATCAAGGCGATCGTCGGGCAAGCCGGTTCGGGCGAATTCATCGCCGCCGGTCCGGCGCCCCCGTCATCCCGGGGACGGCGATTCATGGACGCGAGGAGCTTGTTTCACGCCCTTGCCACAAGCACGGAAAGTCCACGACTCGTCACCGGGGCCTATTCGCTCGACCAAAAGGCCTCAAGAGCCTTCGCCGCCGAGTTCCTCGCTCCTCGCAAGGCGCTTCTTGATAAACTGCCAGGGAGTTACGCGGGCCCCGATCACGTGGAACGACTCGGCAATGAGTTTCGGGTCAGCGCCTACGCGATCCAATGGCAATTGGAGAACGCGGGGGTCTCCATCTCATCCGACTGACCTCCCCTCGCGAGGGTCGTCGGGGCCATCGACGTCGATTCGTTCTTCCGCGACGGGGCTCGCGCCGGGAGCCGATCAACGGTTCCCGCATGCTTTCGACGTCCCGCCGGACGACTTCGCTTGGCACGGGGCCGTCGGCTCGCGGATCCTTCCCGACCGCCCGGTTGCCCCTCGCTCGCGGCCGGTCCATGATGTCGGGATCGGTCGTCGCGAAGGCCGCGAAGTCGCCGCCTCGCATCGCGTCGCGCGTCGTTTGAGATCGTCATCATGATTCGATATCCAAGGCTCGTCCCCGCCCTCGTCCTTTCGACCGCGTCGGTCCTGGCGCTCGCGACGTCGGCGAGGGCCGACGACCCGGCGCTGGAGGCGCCGACGGTCAACCTTCGACCGGGGCCCGAGTACGCCGACGACGCGCGGGCGTTCCAGGGGATCCCCGGCGTCGAGCGCGCGTCCAACGGCCGGCTCTGGGCGGTCTGGTACGCGGGAGGGCCGGGGGAAGGGGGCGAGAACTACGTCTTGATCGCGACCAGCGGCGACGACGGCCGAACCTGGTCGGGCCCGAAGCTCGTCATCGACCCCCCGGGGCCGGTTCGCGCCTACGACCCTTGCCTCTGGCGCGACCCCTCGGGCCGGCTCTGGCTGTTCTGGGCGCAGTCCCACGGCTGGTGGGACGGCCGCGCCGGCGTCTGGGCGATCACGACCGAGAACCCGGGCGACGAAACCCCGCGGTGGTCGGCTCCCCGGCGGCTGGGCGACGGCATCATGATGAACAAGCCCACGGCGCTTGAAAACGGCGACTGGCTCTTGCCCGTCGCCGTCTGGGAGCGCGCCCCGCAAACCGATCCGGCCCACCGCCACGACCTCGGCGAGCGGACCGGCGCCAACGTCCTGATCTCGAAGGACCGGGGCGAGACGTTCGCCTTCCTCGGCGGGGCGATCGTGCCGAACCGGGATTTCGACGAGCACTCGGTGATCGAGCGACGGGACGGCTCGCTCTGGATGCTGGTTCGGGCCGGGTACGGGATCGGCGAGAGCGTTTCCCGAGACGGCGGACGAACCTGGGAACCGGGGCGGCGGTCGTCGATCCCCAACGTCGTCTCCCGGTTCTTCGTCCGGCGGCTCGCCTCCGGCCGGCTCTTGCTCGTGACCCACCGCCCCCCCGACGGCAAGACCCGCTCGCATCTGACCGCCCACGTCTCCGACGACGACGGCCAGACCTGGCGGGGGGGCCTGACGATCGACGAGCGCCCCGGCGTCTCGTACCCCGACGGCGTCGAAGGGCCCGACGGCCGGATCCACTTGATTTACGATTACCAGCGAACCGGGGACAAGCAGATCCTCATGGCCGTCTTCGACGAGGACGACGTGATCCAAGGGGCCTGGAATTCCCCCTCGGCCCGCCGGCGAGTCGTCGTCAACCAGGCGACCGGCGGGCCGCCCGCGAAGTAAGGCCGAGGATCATCGGCGCGGCGATCGCTCCGCCTTGGTATCGTGACGGAGGCGGGCGAGGCGAGGTTTCGAACCGCCCGGGGGAGGGGGAGGGATGAGACAGGACTACACGGCCGTCATCCAGCGCGACGGCGAATGGTGGATCGGCTGGGTCGAGGAAGTGCCCGGCGTGAACTCCCAGGGGGCCACTCGCGAGGAACTGCTGGAGAACCTGCGCGACGCCTTGAGGGAAGCCCTGGAGATGAACCGCGAGGACGCCCGCGCCGCGGCGCGCGGCGCGTTCGAGGAAGTGAGCCTCGCCCCTTGAAGCGCCAAGACGAGATCCGCCACCTCAGGCGCAACGGCTGCGAACTCGTCCGCGAGGGCGCGCGGCATTCTTGGTGGGGCAACCCGGCGAACGGCCGGCGATCGGCGGTCCCTCGCCATTCCGAAATCCCGGACCTCCTGGTTCGTAAGATTTGCCGGGACCTGGACGTCGCGGAGCCCTGACGACTTCGAGGGTCGGCGGCTTCTGGCCGTCGCGGGCGGACGCGCGTATGCTGGCATGGCGACGGCCCGGCTTCGAGGACGTTCGACGGGTCGATTCGCAACGCGCTGGACCGAGGGGCCGCGTCATGCTTGCCATGCGATGGGGCGTCGGGTTTTCGATCGGGTTGATGGTTTCGCTGGGCGCGGCGGCTCGCGGGGACGAACCGGCCAAGGCGGACGAGCTTTTGACCGGGCCGCTGACGGCCGACGTCGCGCCCCGGTCGTTCCGGGTCGCGCCGGGGGTCCGGGTCGAACTGGTGGCGAGCGAGCCCATGGTCGTCAGCCCCGCGGCGTGCGCCTTCGACGAACGGGGCCGGATGTACGTCGCCGAGGACCGCGGCTACCCCACCGGACCCGGCGAGGGCGAGCCGCCGGTCGGCCGCGTGGCGCTTCTGGAGGACACCGACGGCGACGGCGAGATGGACAAGCGGACGGAATTCGCCGAGGGGCTGACCTACCCCAACGGCGTGCTCCCCTGGAACGGCGGCGTCATCGTCACCTGCTCGCCTGAAGTCTACTGGATGAAAGACACCGACGGCGACGGCAGGGCCGACGTCCGCGAGGTCCTCTTCACCGGCTTCTCCACCAAGGGAAGCACCCAACTGCGGGTCAGCCATCCGTTGCTCTCCATCGACGGCTGGATCTACCTCACCAGCGGCCTGACCGGCGGGTCCGTCACCGCGCCCGACAGGCCGGACCATCCCCCGGTCACGCTCGGCCGCACCGACTTCCGCTTCAAGCCCGACCGAAGCGCCTTCGAGGCCGCCGACGGCGGCGCCCAGTTCGGCCAGACGATCGACGACTTCGGCCGCCGCTTCATCTGCTACAACCGTGTTCAAGTGCAACACGTCGTCATCCCTTCATCGGCCCTCAAGCGCAACCCCGGGCTGGCCTTCTCCGAGACCGTCCAGAACTGCCCGGTGGAGATGACCCCGGAACCGCTCAAGGGCCACGGCCGGGCCGCCCGGATTTATCCGATCAGCCGCAACGTCACCACGGCCGACTCCCACGCCGGCACCTTCACCGCCGCCTGCGCCGTGACCGTCTTCCGCGGCGACGGCCTCCCCGACGAATACCGTGGCGGCGCGTTCTCGTGCGACCCGACCGGCAACCTCGTCCACTTCGACTACCTGGACCAGGCCGGCGCGACCTTCGGCGCCCGCGGCGGCGCCAGGGACGGGGCCGAGTTCCTCGCCAGCACCGACGACTGGTTCCGCCCCGTCTTCCTGACCCACGGCCCCGAGGGGGCGCTCTACGTCGTCGACATGTACCGCAAGACGATCGAACACCCCGACTACCTCCCCGTGGAGATCCGCAAGCGGACGAACTTCGACTCCGGCAAGGACATGGGCCGGATCTGGCGGCTGGTCCGCGACGACCTCGCGCCCGAGGACGCCCGCAAGCTCCGCCGGGTCGATCTGAGGAACGCCGAAACCGCCGAGCTCTGCCGGACGCTCCTGGATCCCGACGCCTGGCGCCGCGACACGGCGCAACGGCTGCTCCTGGAACGGGCCGACGCCGCGGCGGTCGAGCCGCTGAAGGCGATCCTCCACGACGCCGACGCGCCCGGCTACTCCGCGGCCGTCGCCCTGGGGCTGCTCGATTCGCTGGGAGGGCTGGACGCCGCGACCGTCCGCCGCGCCACGAGTCATCCGACGGCCGGCGTCCGCGAGATCGCCCTGCGACTCGTCGAGGCTCGCCTCAAGGCCGACCCCGCGCTGGTCGAGACGGCGCTTGAGGCGACCGACGACGACGACCCGCGCGTCCGGTTCCAGGCCGCGATCACCCTCGGCGACGCGACCGACGCGCCGATCGACCGCGTCGCCAGGGCGCTTGCCCGCGTGGCGGCCCGCGACGGCGGCGACCGCTGGGCCCGAGCGGCGGTCTTCAGTTCGCTTCGCGATCGCGAGACGCCGTTCCTGGAGGCGCTTCGCGACCTCGCCGACGGCGAGCGCGCCCTCGCCCCCGAACTGCTCGTCGAACTCGGCCGGATGCTGGGGCTGTCGGCCGCCCGCGACCAGTGGCCGGCGCTGGCGAGGCTGGTCGTGGTCCCTCGCGACGGCCGCGCGTTCGCGGCCGCCGACCAGGCGGCCCTGTTGACGGGGCTGGCCGAGTCGACCCGCGGCAAACTGAAGGCCGACGAGGGGGACGACGTGCTCCACGCCCTGACCGGCGGCGACGCCGAGACGGCCGCGGCGGTCGGCTCGGTCGTCGCGGCCATGCGGAAGCTTGCGGAGGACGACTCGGCCAACCTGGTCCCAAGACGCGCCGCCATCGGCTTCCTCGGCTTCGCCGGGTTCGACCGCGGCGGCGAGACGCTCCTCAAGTTCGTCGATTCCGAAGCTTCCCCGATCCTGCAATCCGCGGCCGTCCGGGCGCTGGGGACCCAGCGCGATCCTCGGGTGGCGTCGGCCCTCCTGGACGCGGAGCGGTTCGCGCGGTACACGCCGGCGGTTCGCGAGGAGACGCTGTCGATTTTGCAGTCGCGGGCGGACCACGTCCCCGCGGTGCTCGACGCCATCGCCGACGGCCGCGTCCCCGTCGGCGCGATCGACGCCTTGCACCGCCGCCAACTCTCCAACAGCCGCGACGAGGCGATCCGAACCCGCGCCGAGGCCCTCTTCGGCGCGGTCGCCGGCGATCGGGCGAAGGTCTACGACGCCTACAAGGACGTCATCGACTTGAAGGCGGACCCGGCGGCCGGCCGGGTCGTGTTCCGTCGCGAGTGCGCGCAGTGCCACCGCCTCGACCAGGAGGGGGTGAACGTCGGTCCCGACCTGTTCGACATCCGCAACCAGTCCAAGGAGGCGATCCTGCTGCACGTCCTGGCGCCGGACCACGAGATCACGCCGGGGTTCACGGCCTACTCGGTGGCGACCCGAGACGGCCGCGTCCTCACCGGACTGATCGCCTCGGAAACCGACCAGGCGATCGTGCTGCGTCAGGCGCTCGGCAAGGAGGACGTCGTGCCGCGGGGCGACGTCGAGGAAGTCTCGGCGAGCAAGCACTCGTTGATGCCGGACGGCCTGGAGAAGACCATCGCCCGCCAGGAGTTCGCCGATCTGCTGTCGTACCTGAAGGGCGAAGGGGCCGGCGCGCCGTGAGACGGCCGCTCACCCGTTTCGTCCCTTCTCCCACCGGGCTGACGACCCGACACTTATCGGATCCCGCATGCGACTCTCACG
>CALCIB010000081.1 GCA_937907525.1 uncultured Planctomycetales bacterium
AAGACAGACCGCGAAGCGGTCAGATGAGGGGGACGACGCGACCGGAAGCCGTCGGAACGTCGAAAGCCAGACCAGGCGGCTCGGGATCCCGAGGGCCTTCTTGCTCGCCCCCCTCATCCGGCCCTTCGGGCCACCTCCCCCCGCGAGGGGGGAAGGCCGTTATGAGCCCCGCCGGAAGCGCCTTGACAAAGCGCCGAATCGCCCCCCGACGGCGTGACGCGACGACGCGGAGGTTCCACGCGCGACGCGGTTCCGATGGAATTCGGAGACCCTGGGGGGCTTTGTTGCACCAATGCTTGATGGCTCGCCGTCTCCAGGCTTTAGTTGGCCGTGGGTCGACGTCGATCGGCCCGCCCCGGGGGTTGAGGCGATCGCGAGGTCGCGGTCGAACGGCTCCCGCATTGGGAACCTCCTGGAGAAACCATGAAATTGAACCTGTCCAAAGCCCTGTTCGTGGTCCCGTTGCTCGTCGCCTCGTCCTCGGTCCAGGCCGCGACCATGACCGCCACCTACGTCGGGACGGTCGACCAGCAGACGACCGACCTTACCGGCGTCGCCGCGACCTTCGCGCCTCCCTTGACGAAGTTCGACTCCTCTCTGGGTCTTCTGATCCAGGTCGACGTCACCTATCAGGGGACCGGCACGACGTCCATCACCGCCAAGAACACCTCGGCGAGCGCCGGGACCTTCCACAACACGACCAACGTCGTCTACACCCTGGGCAGCGGCGACACGGGGGTCGACGGCCTGCTCGGCTCCCTGACCTTCACCGGCACGTCGGACTCCGGGGTGAACAACCTGGCGTCGGGCGCGTCGGGGACGTTCGGCCCGTACACCTACGACGTGAGCCAGTCCGCGACGTTCACCAGCGCGGGCGACCTGGCCCGGTTCATCGGTTCCGGCCCGTTGACCTTCCTGGTCACGACCGCGACCTCGGCCTCCAACTCCAACACGGGCGGCAACATCAACCTCAATCAGGACACGCAGGCCGGCGGCGTGGTGACCGTCACCTACACCTACCAGACCGCCGCGGTTCCCGAGCCGTCCTCGGCGTTGATGCTGGGCCTGGCCGGCGGACTCGTCGGCCTTGGCGCGCGGCTCCGCAAGCGTCGCGCGTGATGCGGGACGCGACGACCACGACGTCCACTTCCCGAGCCGGTCCTTTCCTCGCGGAGAGGGCCGGCCCGTCGGCGTTCGGGGGCGTCGTTTCGCCCGTCGCGACCGGCTATGATGGGCCGAGTCGCGCGCCGTCCACTCCGTCTCCTCGGGGCGCGCTCGCCGTCGGAACGACCCCCTGGAGAACGCTCATGCCTCGCATCCTGGAAACGGCCGCGGCGCTCGCCGTCGCCGGCCTGATCGGCTTCGTCGCGCCCGTTAGGGCCCAGGCTCCCGCCGCCGAGTCGGAAAAGAAGGCCGAGCAGGCGGCCGACCCGATCGCCCGGATCAAGGACGAGGGCCTGAACCGATCCCAAGTGATGGCCACCGCCGGGACGCTCACCGACGTCATCGGCCCGCGGCTGACCGGCTCGCCCGCCCTGAAACGCGCCAACGAATGGACTCGCGACAAGATGACCGAATGGGGCCTGGAAAACACCCGTCTGGAAGCCTGGGGCGACTTCGGCCGCGGCTGGACGCTCAAGCGGTTCTCCGCCCAGGTCGTCGAGCCCCACTGCATCCCCCTGATCGCCGTCCCCAAGGCGTGGTCGCCCTCGCTGGCGGAGGGGTTCGTCGCCGACGTCGTCCATTTCGACGTCAAGGACGAGGCCGATTTCAAGAAGTACAAGGGGAAGCTCAAGGGCGCGATCGTCCTGAACGGCCCCGCCGTCGAGACGCCCGCCCGCTTCGAACCGCTCGCCCGCCGCAAGACCGACAAGCAATTGCTCGACCTGGCCGACGCCCCCGAGCCCGGAGCCTCCCGCGCCCGCGGCCCTCGCCAGACGCCGCCCCAGCGGCGGCGGCCGCCCGTCGACCTGGCCGCCAGGAAGCTGAGGTTCCTCGTCGACGAGGGCGCGGCGCTCTGGATCGAACCCAGCCGCAACGGCGACGGCGGCACCCTCTTCGTCCAATCGGCGAGCGTCCCCGAGCCGGAGCGCGAGGCGGAGGGCGACGGCCCGGCCCCCAAGCGGGTCCGGCCCTGGGACCGTGACGCCCGGGTCGTCCCGCAGCTGACGATGGCCAAGGAACACTACAACCGGCTCGTCCGCGTGATCGCGGCCGGCGAGAAACTCAGGATAGCCGTCGACCTGGCCGTCGAGTATCAAGACGAGGACATGAAATGCTACAACACGGTCGCCGAGATCCCTGGGACCGACCTGAAGGATGAACTCGTGATGCTGGGAGGACATCTCGACTCCTGGCACGGCGGCACCGGCGCCACCGACAACGCCGCGGGCTGCGCCGTGGTCATGGAGGCGGCCCGTATCCTCAAGGCGCTCGATTTGAAGCCCCGCCGCACGATCCGCGTCGCGCTTTGGACCGGCGAGGAACAAGGCATCTTCGGCTCCAAGGGATACGTCGACGCCCACTTCCGCAAGCGCGCGGGAGGCTACGCCGAACCCCCCTCCGAGGCCGACGAGAAGGAGGAGACGAAGCCGGAGTACGACAAGCTCGCCGGCTACTTCAACCTGGACAACGGCACGGGCAAGATCCGAGGCGTCTACCTTCAGGGCAACGAGGCCGTCCGGCCGATCTTCCGGCGCTGGCTCCAGCCGTTCAAGGACATGGGCGCGCAAACGCTCTCGATCGCCAACACCGGCGGCACCGACCATCTCTCCTTCGACGCCGTCGGCCTCCCCGGCTTCCAGTTCATCCAGGACGAGATCGAGTACGGCTCGCGGACGCACCACTCCAACATGGACCTGTTCGACCGCCTCCAGGCCGACGACCTGAAGCAAGCCTCGATCATCATGGCCGCGTTCGTTTATAACACGGCCGTGAGGGACGAGAAGCTCCCCCGCAAGCCCGCCCCCGAACGTCCCGAACCCCGCCCCTCCGAGGCCGCGGGCCACTGACGCGCCGTCGCGGCGGTTCGGTTCAGTCCCAGTCCTCGATCGCGACGTCCGCGCCGGTCTGGGACGACTCGATCAGGGCCAGCGCGACCCGAACCGCCCGCAGGCCGTCGAGGCCGGAGTTGACTTCCGGCGTCTTGCCCTCGGCCACGCAATCGCAGAAGTAGGCCAGTTCGTCCCGAAGCGCGCCTCGGGTCGCGCCCATCACCTGGGGTTCGTAGCCGACGTCGGGGATCTCGTGGCCGTCCTCGCGCCAGAAGCTCAAGGCGCCGGGAGTCAGGCGGAGGTCGCCGACGCCGCGCGAGCCGACCAGGCGGAAGGCGTCGTCGAGCGCGACGCCGCCGGCGGTCGGCAAGAGCCAGATCGTCTCCACGACGCCGATCGCGCCGCCGTCGAACTCCAGGACGCCCCAGAAGGTATCCGGGTTCTTCCCTCCCGTGACCGACCGCGCGAACCCGCGGACCCGGCGCACGGGGCGGCCGACGTACCAGAGCATCATATCAATATCATGGACCCCGTTTTCAAGCACGGGGTGGACGCGGCCGTAGCGGGCGAGCAGATGCCTGGGGCGGTTCCGTCGGGCGTGCATCGAGACGACGTCGCCCAGTCGTCCGGACGCCAGTTCGTCCTTGAGCGCGGCGTACTTGGCCTCGAACCGCAGGACGTGGCCGACCATGAGCGCCCTATTCGCGGTTCGAGCGGCCTCGATCATCGTCTTGCAGTCGGCCGGGTCGGTCGCCATCGGCTTTTCGACGAAGACGTGCTTGCCGCTGGCCAGGGCCTTGAGGACCGGTTCGAGGTGTCCGGCCTCCGGGGTCACGACGTCGATGACGTCGATGTCGGCCAGCCCGCAAATCTCGTCGAGGGACTGGCACACCCGCCCCGCGCCGTACTCCGCGGCGACCCGTTCCGCGGCGGCGCGGTCGACGTCGAGGACGGCCCGGACCTCGGCGTTGGGTATCCCCCGCAACGTCCGCAGATGGCTCTCGCCGAACGACCCGCACCCGACCAGCCCGATCCCCACGCGCTTCATCGCCGTCCCCTCCCCCGCGGTTGGCCGCCCGCCCTCGATCCCCGGCGATCGAGTCCGTCGCATTGGCGCGGGTCGATTCTACAGGGCGGGCGCAGGCGCTTCCACGGGCTGCTTCTTCATCGATGAAGCGAAGCGCGCCCCGATCGATGAAGCGAAGCGCGCCCCGATCCGCGAAACTGGAATCGCCACCGAACTACGTCGTACAATGTGTTTGGGGATGTTCCCCGAGCGGGCCTTCTCGGCGTGGGGGTCGTTGGGCCGGATCGACCGAGTCGGCGTTCATGGCGGAGGTCGGTAGGTGGGAGTGCCAAGACCAAAGCCTTGCTTCCTCGACGCCATGGTCCCCCTCAGCGCTCCCGGTGGAAGGAGGCGTTGGAGGTCGCCGGACGGCCGACGCCTTTACGAGTGGGACGACTTGCACGGCGAAATCGAAGGCTATAACAAGCGTGGAAGACATGTCGGAGTCTTCCACCCCGTAACCGGGGCCCTGATCAAGCCGGCCGTTCGCGGGAGGAAGATCGATGTCTAAGTCTCGATTGACGTTCATGCAAAAGTGCCTGGCGGGCGAGGCGCTCGCCGACGAGGTCGATGACTTCGTGGACCGTTGGCATGAAGGAGAGGGCGATCCCGAGGAGTCGCTTGCCGACTTTCTCGGCTTGAGCAACGTCGAATACCGTCTCTGGGCCGAGAAGCCCCATCTGCTGCCGTTGATCCTCGACGCGCGGCGCAACGGCGCGGCCATCGACGTCCGTCGCGGTCGCGACGAACCGTGTCGCCCGGCCGCGGAAGGGATTTCAGCCGAGGACGTGGAAGAGTTGACTCGGTGGCTGAAGCTCGTCGGCGAACCCTCGAACTGACGCCGGCGTCGGCGAAAGTCCGTGGAGTCTCGGCGCTCGGCTTATTCACCGATGATGATGACGGCGGGACTGCCGCGGACGCTCGCGGGAGAGGGCCGCTCGCAACCGCGTCAGGGCTTCCTCGCAGATCGCCCGATGATTCCCGCCGGAATGGGGGACATGGGCGAAGCGCTCGAAAAAGACGATTGCGGCACCGCCGAACGCGGCGAGCCATGCGGTCGTCTTCGCTCGCGCCTGGCGCTGGACGTCGGTCTTGACGGTCACGGTCGCCGTCGCTCCGTCGCGATCGACGTCGATTCGGAGCCAGGCGGGATCGTCGGGAAAGTACGTCTCGGAACCCTCGCCCCGAGACAAACGCTCGATCGCCTCGACGAGGTAATACCAGAGTTGGTCGATCAGGTCCCACTGCTTCTCGTCCAGCAGGACCACGCCGCCGACCGCGATGACGAGGGCCCCCTCGACGTAGGCCCGCGGCGCGGGGCCGACGTACTCCTCGACGGGGATGAAGCGATGCGGGCCGAGGCGCATCAAGGTCTTGATGGAGACTTCGGCCATCCCACCCCCCTTGATCGCTCGGAACGGCGTCGCCCTAGAGTTTCCCGCAATCGATCGCCCATTTGATGTCACGATTTGACAGATACATGCCTGTTGATCGTCTCCCGGGCCGGGTGGAGGATGGATCGGTTCAAATCGTAGACCTCGCCGTCCGGGAGGTGGACTCGGACTTGCTGATTCTCAAGGGGGCGCACGACGAGCCCCAGCAATTGCCCCGCGACGGGATCGCTCAAGGCCGCCGCGTCGCCGAGCGGGTTCCCCTCCCGGCCGTAGCAATACCCCAGGTCCGTCACGCCGCGGAATTCCGCCCCATGATCGGAGATCACGAAAACCCGCTCGCTCGGGAACCCACCCGGCTCGAAGGTGCAGGAGATGGATACGACCGTTCCCTTGTCCATTGGTAACTCCTTGCCGGCGACGGATGGAACACCAGGGCCCCATGTCCCCAGATTGGAGGGGATAGGGCCCTCGATCCATTCCCAGGGGAAACGATCGGTCTCACCGAACTATCGGTGTCGACGACCCTCCGGCGTGACACTTCCTGGCTTCGTGATGACGTCGTTGACAATACAAGCCTACTATACAAACGATCCAGAATAACTTCTAGGCGTCACAGGCCGTATTTTCGGCGCCGGCAAAAACCGCAAACCTTGCCCCGCCCGGCCGCCACGGACTTTCAATCCCACCGCCTCGGATCGGCCGGCGACGTCCCCGGCGCTTGATCGGCTTCGCCGCTCATCCAGAACGCCAGGATGAGCGCCTGGAAGGAAGGCGCGAGGACGATGTTCGAAGTGGCGCTCCAGCCGACGTCCGGGTCGTCGATCCATAGGGCGAACGGCCAGCCGAGCATCCAGACGGGGACGCGCGGGAAGGGATGCGCCAGCGTCCCGTAATTCGGAACGAGATCCATCGCGAGGAACGCCGCGGCCAAGACCGCGGTTCGAATCCTCGCCCGACGCGAGAGGCGGGGGACGACGCTCTCGCCCAGCATCCAGGCGACGACCAAGAACATCTGAATGGGTGGCGCCAGGAGGGCCCCCGGACCGGCGCTCCAGCCTTGGTTGGGGTCGTCGAACCACACGGCGAGCGGCCAGCCGATCATCCAGACGGAGGCCGGGGGATCGAGGAATGACGGCGTCCCGCGATGCGGGACGAGGTTCATCGCGAGGAACGCCGCGGCCAAAACCGCGGCTCGAATCCTCGCCCGGCGCGGGAGGCGGGCGGCGACGCGCTCGCCGGCGCTCCACACGAGCACGAGAAACACCTGCGCCGGAGGGACGACGTAGGTGAGCGGCCAATCATGCCAGCCGTTCCGAGCGTCGTAAATCCAAAGCGGAACGGGCCAGCCGACGTTCCAGACGGGGACCGCCAGGTCGCTCCCCGTGTATCGGAACGCCGGCCGCCCGTAACGCGGCACGAAGTCCAGCGCCACGAACGCGAGGGCCAATAGCGCTGTGCGGAGGATCGCTCGACGGGACATCGATCTTCTCCTCGCGGGTCGAGAGACCGGCGCGCGAGGACGACGGCCGGCCTGGATGTCGAACGCCTGGGTTCCTCGGCGGCGTTCGCGGTTAAGGCCGCGTCCAGGAGTGCTCCGCGCCGACGGTGCCGTCGGACTGGAAGCGGCGGACGCGAAGCGTCTTCGGAGTGGCGTCGACGCGCTGGATCGTCGCCTTCGCAAGCGGGTGGGCGTCGCCGATGAAGACGTAATACTGGGCCCCCCTGGACGGGTCGGGGTTGGGGGGGACGACCGCGGCGCGGTGGTTGTGGGCGGCGACGATCAGGTCGAGCTTGCCGGCGTCGTAGAGGGGGCCGAAGAGCGTCTCGATCCGGGTCGGGCCGTACCATTTCTTCTCGGGGGGGGTGCGGTAGTCGGGCGGGATGTGCTGGACGGCGACATGCCAGGTCGCGGCCTCGTGGGCGTCGGAGGTGATCTCGGCGGCGAGCCAGTCGCGCTGGTCCTCCATGTAGGCGTCGAAGTCGACGAGGCCGGAATACTCGACGCTGGAGTCGGGCTTGTCCTCGCCGGTGTCCAGGAGCAGCAGCCGCATCGGGCCGAAGGTCATGGCGGCGTAGTAGCGGTCGAAGGGGAGCACAAGGTATTCGTGCAGCCGACGGGCCATCGCCCCTCGGGTCTCGTGGTTGCCGCGGAGGAAGAAGCAGGGGATTCCCCTGGAGGCGAGCCAGGCCATCGGCAACAGCAGGCTTTCGACCACCTGCTTCTCGGTCATCGGGTCGGTGACGATGTCGCCGGCGAGGACCGCGAAGTCGAAGTCGGAGCCGGGCAGGGGGGTGAGCAGGGGATAAAACTGGATATGATCATGGACGTCGTTGAGGACGACGAACGACGCCGAGCCGTCGCCGCGGCGCAAGGGGCGGATCTCGACCTCGACGGACTTGACCGGCTCGCCGTACTCGACCTTGTAGGGCTGGAACTTGACGATCGGCCGGGAGACGGCGCGGAGGCGCAGGGGTTTGGTCGGGTCGTAGCCCTTGAGGACGGCCTTCTGGATCGTCGAGTTGGCCTGGACCAACCCGTGTTTGGAGGCCGTCGACCGCCTCCAATCCGAGTCGGCGGCCTCGCCGGGCTTCTGGGTCCACTCGACGTGGCCGTCGGCGGGCTCGGCGGTCATCCAGCCGACGCCCATGGAGTCGCCGGCGAGGATCTCCACCCAGGGCGGGACCGCGATCAGGCCGTCGCCCTTAAGCGCCAGGACCTCCGCGCGGGCGGCCTCCTCCGCGGCGGCGGTCGTCGGCTTGCCCTGGGCGCGCGCCGAGGTCGGCGCCAGGGCCAGGACCATCGCGAGCAGCGGCGTGGAGAGTGGAAACCCGTTCGTCATGACGTTCTCCAGGGGCGGGGCGGGTCACAAGGTCGGGCCCGGCGGACGGGCGCGGGAATGTTGCCGACGGTAGGCCGCGGGCGTGCTGCCGGTGGCGCGGCGGAACGCCGTCGACATGTACCCAAGATACGCGAAGCCCGAGCGGCGGGCGATCTCCTCGTAGGCCAGCTCGGTTTCGATCAGCAGCCGCTCGATCCGTCGGATCCGCTCGCGGGCGATGACCTCGTGGATCGTCCGGCCCAGTTCCGCGCGGAAGAGGCGTTGGAGCTTGGAGCGCGAGACCGTCACCGATTCCAGCACGTCGTCGACCCGGATGCCCTGGCAGGCGTTCGCGCGGATGTAGCGGAGCGCCTCGGCCAAACAGGGCTCCTCGATGGCGGTGAATTCGGAGGAATGGCGGACGGCGACGCCCAGGGGGGGGACGACCGCGGGGCGCCGCGGCACGCGCTCCCCGCGCATCATGCGGTCGAGCCGGGCGGCGGCCTCGAAGCCGATCGCGGGGCAGTCGGGGACCACGCTGGAAAGCGCGGGGTGGGCCATCTCGCAGGCGATGGGGTCGTCGTCGGCGCCGACGACCGCGACCTCCTCGGGGACGGAGACCCCCGCGCGGCGGCAGGCCTCTAGCGCCTGGACGCCGCGGAAGTCGTTGCAGGCCATCATCCCCAGCGGCTTGGGCAGGGCGGCGACCCAGCGCGCGACGGTCTCCATCTCCTCTTCCCAGGCCGGAATCTGATGGCCCCACGAGGCCGTCTGGCCGCCGCTGTAGTGATGGCAGTCGAAGCCCTCGCGACGGACCCTGGCGGCGAAGCCCTCGAAGTTGGCCCTCGACCATCGGAAGCCGGGATAGCCGAAGAAGGCGAACTTCTTGAACCCCCGTTCCAGCAGATGATCGGCCGCCAGGGCGCCGATGGCCTGGTGGTCGCTCTGGACGTCGGGCCGTCCCCCCTGATCGTCCAGGTCGACCGTCGGCACCCGCAAGGGGGGCGCGCCCTGGGGCCGCGAGACCGCGGCGATGACGCCGTCGCCGTCCCACGAATCGAGCCAGGCGGGGAACGGGTCCTGCCGCGACCGCGGCTCCAGATAGAAGCTCCAGGGCCCGTTCTCGCGCGCGTAGCGGGCGACCCCCTCCAGGATGCGACGGCCGTAGGCCATCGACGTCTGAACCACCAGCGCGACGTGGGGGGGCTCGCCGGGCTTCCGCGGGGTACTCGAGAAGTTGGACATGAGGGCCGCCTCTCGCCTCGACGCGGGGGGCTGCTGGGACTCGCCTGGCGATTCGTCAGCGTAATCGGAACCGACCGGCCGGACAACCGCCGGCCGACCGAAAAGTGAAAAAGGAATGGCGGATATTGAATTGTCGCGACTCCGGGAACGACCTATCCTCAATGACGCTAGCATTTCTTTAGCTCGGGCCCCATACCCTTAATCGCCGCGGACGTCTTCCGCGACGACGTCGGTCCCGCGCCGTCATCCCACGCCCCGTCGAGGAGGAATTCCCGTGAAGATGAAGACCGCGTCACCTCCCCGCCGCCCCCGCCGCGGCTTCACCCTGATCGAGCTCTTGGTCGTCATCGCCATCATCGCGGTCCTGATCGCGCTTCTGTTGCCCGCCGTGCAGGCGGCCCGCGAGGCCGCCCGCCGCGCCCAATGCACGAACAACTTGAAGCAGATGGGCCTGGCGATGCACAACTACGAGTCGTCCACCAGTTCGTTCCCGCCCGCGAAGATCTTCTCGGCCACGTCCGGCGCCATGTCCGCCAACGATCCCGGCGGCCAGGGCTTGGTGCTCAACACCACCGCCTTCGTGTTGATCCTCCCCTACCTCGAAGGGGGGACGCTGGCCAACGCCTACAATTACAACCTGCCGTCCTGCCCGGCCGTCAACGCCGCGCCCAACATGACCCCGGTCGGCGGGCCGACGTCCTACATGGCCAACACGACCGTCACGACCGCGACCGTCGCGGCCTTCGAGTGCCCGTCCGACACTCTGATCGGCCCGCCGGACACGGCGACGACGGCCGCCACGACCGCCGGCCCGTATAACGGCTACCGCCCGTCCCGCGGCAACTACCTGCTGCCCTGTACTTACTACTACGAGGCGTACAACGGCCGGAACCTCGGCGGCGCCCGCCCGCCCCTGGGCGGCGTCTTCGCCGGGTCGGACGTCGGCACCAAGCTCGCCAACGTCACCGACGGTCTCTCCAACACCACCCTGATCCTGGAGTCGAAGCAGGAGAAGACCGAAACCCACAACCGATACGGCCCGTACTGGGGCCAGGGCCTCTGGACGTCCACCCACGCGCTGAGCTACACCCCCGTCGTGGGGGCCCCCGGCTACAGCGCCAACTGGTCGGCCACGATTCCCAATGGCCCGGCGACCGTGGCCGAGTTCCACCCCAACCCCAAGCGGCTGGGCTACGCCTGGTCGGTCAGCAGCCGCCATCCCGGCGGGATCAACGCCGCTTTCGCCGACGGCAGCGTGAGGTTCATCAAAAACTCCGTCAACCCGCTCACCTGGTTCAACCTCAACACGATCGGCGGCGGCGAGGTCATCAGCGCCGATTCGTACTGATCGGCCCGCGCCTGGACCATTCACCCCGGCTCGCGCGGCCCGCGTCGCGCGGGCCATCGCACGCCTCGGAGTTCATGATGTCCCTGAGTCGTTTCTTGCCGCTCGCCGCGATCCTCGCCGCGGCGGCGGCGTCCGCCGCCGGTTGCGGCGCATCAGGCCCCGACCTCGTTACCGTCTCGGGGCTCGTGACCCAAGAGGGCCAGCCGGTCGCCCACGCCGCGGTCATATTCAGCCCCGACCCCTCCAACGCCCCCATGCTCGCCGGCGAGGGGGTCACCGACGCCGAGGGCCGCTACCGCCTGATCTCCGACGAACGCAACGGCGGCGTCCCCGGCAAGTACCACGTCGTCATCAGCCGCGCCGCCGGCGAACTCCCCCCCGAACTCGCCGCCGCCTCCAACCCCGCCTTCGCGGACGACCCGTTCATGGCCGCGCTCTCCGCCGGCGCCGGAAAGACCGCCCCCAAGAAGAAGGGGGGCCCCGTCGTCATCGAGGGCGAATACGCCTTCGACATCGAGGTCGCCGCCAAGGGGGGCGCCATCGACTTCGAACTCCCCAAGGACGCGCCGAAGACCGACGAGGCCGCGGCCGCGAACTGATCCGCGGCCGCGGCGGCCTCATCGGCTCCGCTCACGACCGCCCGACGGCCCTCGCGGTCGTCGGGCCCTCGGGGGCCTCGGGGAGCTTCCAGGGCTCGCGATAGGGACGGGAGAGCATCGCGGCGGCGTCGGAGTCGCCGGTGATCGTCTCGGCCCCGGGATCCCAGGCGATCTTGCGGCCGGTACGGATCGCGATGTTCCCCAGGTGGCAGACCGTCGCCGAGCGATGGCCGATCTCCACGTCGCAAATCGGCTTCTCGCGCGACTTGACGCAGTCCAGCCAGTTCCGGTGGTGGTCGTCGCTGACGTAAAGCGGCGTCCGCCCCTCGCCCGGCTTCGCCTTGAGGATCTCGGGGTCGCTGGCCTCGATCCCGCCGCGCCAGACGCCGATGGTCCCGCGCTCGCCCTGGAACTCCACCGAGCGGCCCTTCCCCTCGCCCTGGAGGCAGACGAGTTTCACGCCGTCGTCGTAGCCGTACTCGATCCGGCTGGTCTCGGCGACCTCGAACCAGTGGTCCTTGTTGAAGGTGGCGGTCGCCTCGATCGTCGCGGGCCCGGAGTCGTCGCGCCCCAGCCCCCACTGGGCGATGTCCAGATGGTGCGCGCCGAAGTTGGTCATCTGACCGCCGGAATAATCCCAGAAGAACCGGAACAGGTAGTGGACGCGCTTGGCGTTGTAAGGCCGATCGGGGGCGGGGCCGAGCCAGAATTCGTAGTCCAGCTCCGGCGGCGGGGCGGAGTCGGCGACGGCCGGGCCGCTGAAGTTGACCTTCGGCAGAAGCACGCGGACCTCCTGGATCCTCCCCAGCCGGCCGCCGCGGACCAACTCGCAGGCCAGGCGGAAGTTCTTGTCGGAGCGCTGCTGGCTGCCGGTCTGGACGACGCGGCCGGTGGCGCGGGCGACCTCGACCATCCGCCGCCCCTCGGCGACGAAGAGGGTCAGGGGCTTCTCGCAATAGACGTCCTTGCCGGCCAGGCAGGCGTCGACGGTCGCCAGGGCGTGCCAGTGGTCGGGCGTGGAGACGACGACGGCGTCGACGGACGGGTCGTCCAGGAGCTTGCGGTAGTCGCGGAAGACCGCGGGATCGCCGCCGGCCCCCTCGACCACCTTGGCCGCGGCGGCGACGTGGTTGGCGTCGACGTCCGCCAGGGCGACGACCTCCACCCCCGGCCGCTTGAGGAACGCCTTGAGGTTCTCCGTCCCCCGGCCGCCGACCCCGACGAACCCCAGCCGGATCCGCTCCGACGGCGCCCACGCCCCCCGCGTCCGGCCGGTCCAGACCATCGGGAAAGCCCACGCCGCGCCGACGCCCTTGAGAAACCCGCGCCTGCTCGTATCCGCATGCCCGCTCATGTCGAACCCCCCGGGACGATCACTTGGAAACCACGCCGCCGAAACCTCGATTGTGAGTCCGCGCCCCGAGGCGTGCAAGCCCGCGGCCGCCGCGAGGAACGCCGCCGAAACAACTTCCCGGAATTTAACCACGGAGTCACGGAGGACACGGATATGAAATCGAGAATTGGAGAATTGAGAAATTGTGAATTAAAAGGTTGATGACGGACGAACCGCTCCTCGTCTTCACTCTCCGTGACTCCGTGGTTCCCCATCTTCCGCCCATGGATTCGACAAGTTGTTTCGGCGGCGTTCCACGCGGCGTAGCGCGAACGCCCTCGGGTTTCAGGGGGCGCGTGGCCGAAATTCGACGCGCGTCGCCGTAATACAACACTAGGGCATTGCAATCAACGTTTTCCGTGTTATCCTTGACGCTCATCTCCGCTTGACCACCCCCGTCACGCACCGAGGCGACGAGAGCCACCATGACGAGCAAGCCGCGGTTTCTTACGTTCGTTTTCACGGCCGGCGCCGTGCTCGCCGGATCGCAAGCCCGGGCGGGCTTCACCGTCGCCGTCAATTTCGACGGCGACGCGACCGGCGCGTACTCGAGCTACTACGCCGACATCAGAAGCGGACTCCAGAAGGCGGCCGACGAGTGGAGCCGGTACGTCCAGACGGCGTCGACGACGCTCGCCATCCGGTTCGAGTTCTCCAGCGACCCGAGCCGGATCCCGACCGCCAACGCCGGCAGCCTCATCTTCGACCAGTCCGTCCCCTCCGTCGGGGGCGTCAGGACCTATGAGTCGGGGACCCTGGCCAAGCTGACGCGCTCCCCCGGCCTCGTCGGGCCGGGCGGCCTCGACGCGGTCTTCAACCTGAGCGACCACTGGCTGAAGGACCTCATGTGGTTCGGACCCGTCGCGAACCTGCCATCGAACAAGCTCGATTCCAACTTCGTCTTCATGCACGAGCTCGGCCACATCCTCGGGTTCGTCTCGTACCGCCAGGCGGACGGCTCGCTGACGAGCGTCGGCGGATCCCCCAGGCAATACACGTTCGACGCCGAGACCGTGAAGATCGGCGGCGGCTACTACTTCGACGGAACCTTCGCGACGATCGCCAACGGCGGCGCCCCCGTGGCGCTGACCGGCGGGAACTATTCCCACGTCGGCAATTCAGGCTCCGATCTGGTGAACGACGTGATGAACGGCGTCCAATCCAAGTTGGGGAAGAAGGATTACGAGCTCTCGGGCGTGGACGTCGGCGTCCTGGCCGATCTGGGCTACGAGTTGACCGCCGCCGGCCGCGCCCTGGTCTACGGCCAAGGGCCCGCGGCGGTGCCGGAACCCGCCTCGATCGTCGCCCTCGCCCTGGGCCTCTGCGGCGTCGGCGGCTGGCGCGCCGCGCCCCGACGACGACGCGCGGCTTGACGACGAAAAGGTCGCGGCCCCCTGGAACCGCCGATGGAGCGAGCGTAAGGTCGGACGATCGGGCTTTGCTCGGCGTCGCGCCATTCGGCCGATCTCCATCGGCTCGCGATGATGACGGCCCACGCCCGACGACCGATTCGAGGAACCGCCGAGACGCCGAGGACGCCGAATGGGAATGAAGGAGGGACCAAGCCGGCGGACGGCTCGATCCCTTGATCAATCCTTGTCTCGGGTCTTCCTCTTCTCGGCGTCCCCGGCGGCTCCAATTCCGGCATCCGTCAACGCGCTCCACGAGCCGGTTGGGACGATGCCGAACCGCGCCGACTTGCTCTGTCGAAAACCTAAACACCGGATGATGACAGACATCCCTTCTCCCCTTGTGGGAGAAGGTGGCCGAAGGCCGGATGAGGGGTCGACCGGCGTCGCATCCCGCGTCCGGCCATGACCTTGAAGTCCGGGGATTTCGATCGCGCCCCCCTCATCCGCCCCTTCGGGGCACCTTCTCCCCTCGTGGGAGAAGGGGGGAGGCGTGCTTGCTCACGGTGGTTTTCGACAAAGCAGCGCCGACTCATTTCGCTCCAGGCGGCGCGTCCGCTCCCGCGTCTTCCGACGCGGCGCGGCGCAGAATCGACGCCAGGCCCATCCGCCGCCCGCGGCGCGGTCAACGCGGAGGTCGTCTTTTTTCCCTGACCGTCACGGATTTCGGGGTCCTGAACGAATCTTCCCCCCTTGCGGGGGAAGACAGACCGCGAAGCGGTCAGATGAGGGGGAGGACGCGCGAGGCGACCGTCGCGATTCGCGAAAACCCGTCCGGGAGGCCCTGGACGTCGATGGCGTTTTGTCTCGCCCCCCCTCATCCGGCCCTTCGGGCCACCTTCCCCCGCGAGGGGGGAAGGCCGTTATGTCCACCACCCCCAAAATCCGTGACGGTCAGGAATAAAATGGATTCGGCGCGGAGGCGAGGGGCGGGCGGTTCGAGGGGGGAGGCGATGAGTCGATCGCGGGCGTTCTTGATCGTGGCGGCGATGGTGCTGGCGGGGGCCTCGGCGGGGGGGCTTTGGACCCTGGGGGCGTTCCTGATCCGCGGCGGCGCGGCGGGGCTGAGCCCGCGGGCCGCGGTCGTGGCGAAGCTCTGGGCGTTCGCGGCGTCGGCGGCCGTCGTTTACGGGTTGGTCGGCGGCTCCCGCGCGATCCGATCCGGGACGGTTCGTCAGCCGATCCTCTGGGCCTTCCTCGCGGCGCTTTCCGTGAGCCTGACCGTCGACGGCGTCGGCTTCGCCTGGCCGTTCTCGATGGGGATCGGGATCCGAGTCGGCGACGTGACCCCGGGGGTCAACTACGTCGGCCTGGCCTTGCTCCTCTGGGCGCTTCGGCTCGACGGCCCCTGGCCCTGGCGCGCGGACGAATCGGCGACGTCGGCCGACCGCGGGCGCGCGCCCGTGCGAGCGCGCCACGCCGGCTTCCTGGTCGCGGCCCTGTTCCTGATCGGAAGCTGCGCGCCCCTGTTGCAGTCTGGATGGCCAACGGCCCTCGCCGCGAGCGGGATGGATCCGCGGCCCTCCGACGCCGCGATCGCCTTGTTTTGGGGCTGGATGACGGTCGCGACGGTCGGCGTCGTCTGCGGACTGGTCGGCGGCTACCGGGCGATCCGGACGGGGATCGCCGCGCAACCGCTTCTGCTGGCGTTCCTGGCGCTTTATTCGGTGGGGCTGCGAGTCGACTCGGCGCGGGTCGGCTGGCCCTGGGAGATCCAGATCGGCGCCGACGTCGGCCGGTTCGGGGCCAAGCTCAACCTCGTCGGCGCGCTGATGCTCCTGTTCCGCCCTCGACTCCCTCGCGCCGGCGAAGACCCGGCGGACGATCTTGCCTCCGGGAACCCCATCGATTACAGTACACCCTCGGCGCTGATGAACGGATGTCGCGGAGAGACGGACGTGGCGACCACGGTCAAGGGGCTCGACGGGCTCCCCAAGAGAAGCGGCAAGGTGCGCGACGTGTACGACCTGGGCGACCGGCTCTTGCTGGTCGCCTCCGATCGCATCAGCGCGTTCGATTGGATCCTCCCCACGCCGATCCCCGACAAGGGCCGCGTCCTCTCCGGTTTAAGCGAATTCTGGTTCCAGCGCCTGGGAATCCCCGACCACCTGATCTCCACGAACATCGACGACTTCCCCGTCGCGCTCGACGACGACGCTCGCGAATACTTGCGAGGGCGGGCGATGCTCGTCCGCAAGGCGCGGGTCGCGCCGTTCGAGTGCGTCGTCCGGGGCTATCTCTCCGGTTCGGGGTGGAGGGAGTACCGCAAGACGGGGGCGGTTTGCGGCGTGAAGTTGCCGGCCGGGCTGGTCGAAAGCGACCGCCTCCCAGAGCCGATCTTCACCCCCGCCACCAAGGCCGAGACCGGCCACGACGAGAACGTCTCGTTCGACGCCATGGCCGACGCCCTGGGCGCGGACGTCGCCGGACGGCTCCGCGACGTCAGCCTCGACGCCTACCGCAAGGGCGCCGAACTGGCCCTCTCCAAGGGCCTCATCCTGGTCGACACCAAATTCGAATGGGGCTTCGACGAACAGACCGGCGAACTCCTGCTGATTGATGAAGTCCTCACCCCCGACAGCTCGCGCTACTGGGACGTGGAAACCTACAAGCCCGGCGGCGCGCAGCCGTCGTTCGACAAGCAGTTCGTCCGCGACTGGCTGGAGACGACCGGCTGGGACAAGGCCGGCGAGCCCCCCCAACTCCCCGCCGACGTCGTGGCCGGCACCCGCTCCCGCTACGTCGACGCCTACGAACGACTCACCGACCGCGCGTTCCCGTGGCTCTGAAGACTGGAAAAGAGGATTGGCCTGAACGGCACGAACACAAGACGCACATCCATGGTACAAAGCTATAATCGATCCACAGATTACACAGATTAACGCAGATTTTTTTCAAACATTCCTCTTTAATCTGTGTTAATCTGCGTAATCTGTGGATGCCTCTCTCCCCGTGGAACGACGACGTCCGTCTCGCGAATCGAAAGACCCCTCCCATGCTCCGCATGCTGACCGCCGGTGAATCGCACGGCAACGCCCTGACCGCCATCGTGGAGGGCTTCCCCGCCGGAGTGACGCTCGACAAGGCGTTCATCGACCGCGAGTTGGAACGGAGGCAGGGGGGCTACGGCCGCGGCAAGCGCCAGAAGCTGGAGACCGACCGCGTCTTCATCGACTCCGGGACGTTCAAGGGGGTCAGCACCGGCGCGCCGATCACCCTGCGGCTGGTCAACAACGACGCCAAGCTCGAACGCCTTCAGGAGCCCGCCGCCCCCCGGGGAGGACACGTCGACCTTGCCGGCGCGATCAGCTACCAGACCGGCATCCGCCAGGTGCTCGAACGCGCCAGCGCCCGCGAGACGGCCGTGCGGGTGGCCGCGGGGGCGCTCGCGAGGCTGGTGTTGCGCGAGGTCGGGATTCACGTTTTCGGCTACGTCGCGGAGTTGGGCGGGGTCGCCGCGCCTCCGCTGTCGCGCGACCCGGCCGTCCGCGACGCCAGCCCGGTCTACACCCTCAATCCCGAGGCCGACGCCGCCATCGTCGCGGCGGTCGACGCGGCCCGCGAGGCCGGCGACACCCTGGGCGGAATCGTCGAGACGATCGTCGAGGGCTGCCCGATCGGCCTGGGAAGCCACGTCCAGCCCGACCGCCGCCTCGACGCCCGACTGGCGTGCGCCGTGATGGGAATCCAGGCGATCAAGGGGGTGGAGATCGGCCTGGGCTTCGAGGCCGCCCACCGACCGGGATCGAAAGTCATGGACCCGGTTCGCTACGACCCGGACCACGACGCCGACGACCGCCGCTTCGGCTTCCGACGCCCCTCCAACAACGCCGGGGGCATCGAGGGGGGGACGTCCAACGGCGAGCCGATCGTCGTCCGCGCCGCCAAGAAGCCGATCAGCACGTTGGCCAAACGCGGGCCGTCGATCAACATGGCGACCAAGCAAGAGTCCCCCGCCAACTACGAGCGTTCCGACGTCTGCGCCGTCCCCGCGGCCAGCGTGATCGTCGAGAACGTCGTCGGCTTCGAGATCGCCTCGGCCCTTCTGGAGCGATTCGACGGCTCCAGCCTCGATTCGCTCAAGGCGACGATGGCCGCGGTCCACGCCCTGAACCGCGAGAAACTGGCCTCCTGGGCCGATCGTCCGTGACGACCGGCGCGAGCCGAACCGCCGCCGCCCCCAGACGCTGGATTCCGACCGCCGGGCCGCTCGATAGAGGATAGGCGCGGCGACGGTCGGCGTCCGCCCGAGGGAACCGGGAGGCCGCCGGGATTGGCCGACGCCCCGACTTTGGAATCGAATCGAAACGAGGGAGGCAGGGATGGTCCCCCTTTCGCGACCGGCCCGCCAGGGGCTGGCGACCGCGGCGATGGTCGCCTTGACGATGGTCCCCACGGCCTACATGGCGCAGCACGCCTGGCGGATCAACCGGCCCGGACACGTCCGCGACGTCGAGATCGTCCTCGGCCGCGCCCTGGGCTTGCAGGTGACGCTGGAATCGGTCGTCTACCCCCGACCCGGCGAGGTCCTCTACCGCGGCATCGTCCTGCGCCAGGAGGAGCCGCGGGGCAAGGAACTGGCCGAGATCGCCCGCGCCAAGTCGCTCCACCTGGTCCCCTCCGGCCGCGACCTGATCGCCCACGCCGAGGATCTGGCCCTCCGCGGCGACGGCCCGGCCGAGGCCATGACCCGCCTGGGCGGCTTCCTCCGGCGCTCCGGCGAGGTTCCTTGCGACCGCGTCGCGCTGACCGCGGCGTCATGTCGCGTCGACCTCGGCCCCGGCCTGGCGTTCCAGGCGCGCGACGTCGCCGCGACCCTCGCGACAACGGACGCCGGTCCCACGCTCAAGGCGGCCTACGTCCTGGTCGACTCGGCGTCCAAAACGCGCTGCGAGATGGCCCTTTCCCGAGACCGCCGCGCCGATCCGGTCGTGACGACGTTGGCGCTCAAGACGATGGAGGGTCGGCCGCTCCCCGGCCGGACGCTCGACGTCTTCCTGGACGCCTCCGACTGGATCGGGCCGAAGGCCAGGGTCGACGGCAAACTGACGCTCCGCCAGGCCGGGGCGGGACCGTGGGAAGGGGAGTTCGCCGGCGAGCTGCACGACGTCGACCTGTCGGCGTTGGTCTCCTCGCGGTTCCCCGGCCATCGCCTGAGCGGCAACGCGCGGGTGGCGGTGGACTCGGCGCGCTGGGGAGAGCGACCGGGGCAGGGGGCCGGCTGGATCGCGGCCAAGGGGCGGATTAGCGCCGGGTCCGGGAGCGTCGACGCGGAGTTGCTCTCGGCCCTGGCCCGCGAGATGAGGTTCCGGCCGTCGTCGCGCCACCTTCGAATCGACCCGAAAACGAACGACGTGGATTTCGGCGGCCTGGGCCTGGCCTTCGACATGCGGCCCGACGGCGCGATCGTCCTCTCCGGCGGCCTCGGCGTCGAGCATCCCCCCGACGCGGTCCTGGCCGCCGGCGCCCACCCGCTCCTGCACGCGCCCGAGGGCGCCTCCAGCGTCCACGGCCTCATCAAGGCCCTGGTCCCCTCCGACGGCAAGCCCGGCGTCCTGGTCCCCTTGACGTCCGAATCGCGCGTCCTGCTCTGCCTTCCCGTCGCCCCCGGAGCCGTCCGACCGACAAGGACGATGGGGGCGAACTGACGCCCGCCAGTCTACGACGCGCCACTTGCCTCCCGCCGTAGATCGAGCCGCGCGTCGTCGTTCATGGCGAGCGCGCGCGGTGGTCCGCCCGGTCGCGGTCTTCCCGACGATATACGGCCCATGGGTTTCGAAATGCTCTTCCCAGGACCGCCGGCGCGGGTTGAACAGAGGTTCGATGGACCGGGTTTCAGGGTCGACGCCCGTCAGGTTCGGTCCCTTGTGCAAATTGCACTGGGGACACGCCAGGGCGAGGTTGTCTTCTTCATCCCCTCCGCCGTGCTGTTTCGGGACGACGTGCTCGATCTGATACGGGACGAACGGCTCGTCGACCTGCCGAGTCCGGCAATACTCGCAACGTCCTCCCGCCCGTTCGTGGACGCGCCGCCGGATCGCCGCGCCGATCACGCCGACGGCCTGGACTTCAGCACCGAACGGGCCTTGGCCTGAAGCACCGAGATCAGGTTGACGCCGTTGACGAGAGCCTGATACTCGGCCAGTTCGTCGGGCGAGAGTCGTCCCTCGTGGTGTCGCTCGGCCAGTTCGTCGAGCCGTTCCCGAGTCGTCGCATCGGCCCGAAGGTCGGCGATCGCTCGGGCGACCTCGGGCGTCAGGACGTCACGCACCGGATCCAGGAGCCGATCGAGGACGCGGGAAGCGAGGCTGGCGGTTTGAGTTCCCATGCGGCTTCCTCCCCTTCCTCCATGGTATTCCGAAACCACGCCGTCGAGGGCTGAATACGAACCGAAGCCGCGGCCCCCGATTCGGAGACCCGCCGATGATGCGACTAGGCGATTATATCAAGAAGTCTATTGCAAACGCGCCGTACCTCGACCATTCGGTCGTCGTCGATCAACGCGCGCGGATCGAGCTCCGCGCGTTCGAGATCGCGAAGCAGGCCCTCAAGGCGCTTGTACCATGTCAAAAACCCCTCGCCGAGTTCGTCGGACCCGGCCTCGATCTCCCAGCGCAATCCCGAATCGTCCGCCAGGCGTTCCCACGCCTCGACGAACGACGACACCAAGGCCCCGCCGGACCCGTCGGACAACCACAATTCCTCCTGGACGTCTCGACGGCCGAGCTCCGTCAGGGCGTCAATCACGAGAACGCGATTCATGACGAATCATCCCGTCAAAGGTCCGTCGGCCGCGCGTGGGAATCGGCGAAGAAGGGCGCGGGGGCGGCTCGCTCGGATCGGGCTCACGCCTCCTCCGGCGGGCCCTCCGCGTCCTCGTCCACGCCGGGGCCGATGGCGGCGGCGGCGAGGTGGCCGGCGCGGTTGGCCAGGACCCTGGCGGCGATCTCCTCGGCCACGGCGGGGTTCTCGCGGAGGTGGTCCTTGGCCTTCTCGCGACCCTGGCCCAGGCGGACGTCGCCGTAGTTGAACCACGAGCCCGACTTCTCCACGATCTTGTCGGAAAGCGCCATGTCCAGCAAGTCGCCCTCGCGCGAGATGCCGTGGGAGTACATCATGTCGAACTCGCAGACCCTAAACGGCGGCGCGACCTTGTTCTTGACCACCTTCACCTTCACTCGCGAGCCGACGATCTCCTCGCCGTCCTTCACCGGCCCGATCCGACGCACGTCGATCCGGCACGAGCTGTAGAACTTCAGCGCCCGCCCCCCCGGCGTCGTCTCCGGACTGCCGAACATCACGCCGATCTTCTCGCGGATCTGGTTGATGAAGATCAACACGCACTTCGACCGCGACACCCCGCCGGTCAACTTCCGAAGCGCCTGGCTCATCAACCGCGCCTGAAGCCCGACGTGGCTGTCGCCGATCTCCCCCTCGATCTCCGCCTTGGGCACCAGCGCCGCCACCGAATCGATCACCACGATGTCCACCGCGTTGGACATCACCAGCATCTCGGCGATCTGAAGCGCCTCCTCGGCGCTCCCCGGCTGGCTGACCAGCAGCGACTCGATGTCCACCCCCAGCTTCTTGCACCACGACGGATCCAGGGCGTGCTCGGCGTCGATGAACGCCGCCACTCCGTTCCCCTTCTGGGCGTTGGCGATCGTCTGCAAGGCGATCGTCGTCTTGCCGCTGGACTCCGGCCCGAACAACTCCACGATCCGACCCCGCGGCAACCCCTTGCCGCCAAGCGCCAGGTCCAGCGACAACGCCCCCGTCGAGATCCCCTCGACCTCCAAATGGCTGTTCTCGCCCAGCTTCATGATCGAGCCGGCGCCGAACGCCTTCTCGATCTGACCGATCGCCGTGCTCAGCGCCTTCGCCTCGGCGGTCGCCGGCGCCGCCTTCGCCTCCGTCGCACTCTGTCGCTTCGCCACGGCCTCGACCCCCTCGGATGTCCACCCGTATTCTGAACACACGGTCAGTAGAGTATCACGACAAACCGCGTCGGTCAAGAGTCGGCGCGGGATTTCGCGGAGGCCAGCGGGGCGCGGGCCAAAGCGGCGTAAGTGGGGCCCTCGGGGGTGAGGGTGGAGGAGTAGGCGACGATCTCGCCGACGGTCATCGCGCCTGGCGACCAGTCGCGGCGGTCGGCGACGATCGCGGCGAGGTCCGGGGCCGGCGAAGGCGTCTTGCCGCGGCCGGCGCCGGTCTTGAGCCGGCCGAGGGTGACGTGGGGGGTGAACCGCGAGTCGTCGGGGGGTCGGCCGATCTGGCGGAGGTTGGCGACGAGGGTTCGGTGCAGTTCGGCGAGCGGCTCCAGGCCGGGCCCGTCGAACCCGACCCAGGCGACGCGGGGGCGTTCGGGTTTGGGGAACGCGCCCAGGCCGCGGAACTGGACCTCGAACCGCTTGCAACTTCGGGCGGTCAACCGGGCGGCCTCGCAGACGTCGTTGAGTTCGGCGAACGGGACGTCGCCGAGGAACGCGAGCGTCAGGTGGAACGGGGTCGCGTCGCCCCAGCGGAAGCCGGGGACCAGCGGGGCGAGTTCGCGCTGAAGTTTCCTGATCCGTTCGGCGACGTCGTGGGGGACGTCGATCGCCAGGAAGGTCCGGGTCGTCTGGGCCATCGCGCGGGCGTCCTTTCTCCGGGTCCTGCTCGTGGAGGCGTCGGAAGTGGGGTCGTCTTCCATCGGTCCTCGACCCGCGTCGGATCCTAGAGGACGATCCGCTCATCGTCGAGGGCGGCGCGACAAGAAGGCCCGGCGGGCGCGTCCCTCAATCGTCGAGGACCACCGTGGAGCCGGGGAACTCGGCCGTGATTCGGACTTCGCCCCCCATCGCCCGGGCGTATCTTCGGAGCTTGTCCGCCTCCAGGCGCAGGAGTTCGGCCCGGTACTCCTCGGAGAGGGACGCGAATTTCGCCCGCGCCTCGGGCGAGTCCAGGTCGGCCCCCTTCAACGACTCGAAGCCGAGGTATTCGGCTTCCAGCCGCGCGGCGCCGTCCGCGATTTTGGCCCGCCTATCGGGGGGGAAGGAGGCCAGGACGTCTTCAAACTTCACTCCCATCGTCAAGCCCTCCGAGGTGGCGGCGGTATCGGTCGTCATTCGCCCCGCCTTCGGCCTTCGGATCGAGTCGGTCTCGCGTGCCGTCATCGTAACCCGTCGTGGTCGTCGCGGCGAGGGGGCGAACGGCTGGAGTCGCCTGGAAATCAGCCGTCGCGAGGTCGCCGCGCGGCGGTCGCGACGGCTGGGGCGGTTCTTCGCGTTCCGCGCCTCGGCGAGCGGGCGCGACGGCGCGGGGGGCTTCGAAAACGTCAATCGACCCGTGGGGAGGGCCGATCAACGGTAAGGGGCCGGGAGGCGTCGCGAGACGTCCCGACGGCCCTCCGACGAAGGATCGGGACGAGCAAGCCTTGCCGGCTCGACGACTCGCGACGCCTGGGGAAAGCCGGGCGGCGGCGGGCTCGCGTCGGCTTCGTCACGTAGGATGGTCCGGCCTTGAACGAGACTTCGATCACAACCCCCGCCGAGCCCGGGTCGCGCGTCGACCGGGGCCGCGACGGTCGCAACGTCCCCTCTCCCTCCGACCAGGCCGGCTCCGGCCGGTCGGGACCGGGGAGGATCTGGGGACTGATCGGCCTCGTGGTCCTGACGGCCGTGACCAGCCTGGTGGTGGCGACGATCTCGGTCTGGCTGGTCCCCGTCTACATGACGGCCATGGTCCTGATCTTCGCCGCGCCCCGGTCGCCACGGCCGGCCGCCGCGGCGACGACGCCCGAGGCTTCCCCCGCCGAATCGCCCGAGGACGTCGCGCCGCCCCGCGCGGACGACGTCGCGACGACGCCCGCGAGGGACGCCGAGGCCGTCGCCGACCCGGCCGCGGCCGACGAGCAGGCGACCGCCAAGCCCCGCAAGCGTCGGGCCAAGGCGAAGCGCTCGCGCAAGTCGGCCCAAGCGGCCGAGGCCCCCGCGACGGAGCCGACCTGGATCCGCGTCGGGCCGGGCAAGTTCGTCCGGGCCGACGACGTCCGGGCCGAGCCCCCGGCCGACGCCGTTCCCACGATCGCGACCGCCGCCGATCCCACGATCGAGCCCGAGGCGACCGCCGCCGCCGACGTCGAGCCCGACGCCGACGCCTGGGCCGCCGCCGCGACGACGCCCGAGGACTCAAGACCCGTGGAACCCGACGAGGAGCACGGCAACGCGCCCTCTACACTCGCCGGGACCGTCGACGAGGAGCACGGCAACGCGCCCACTGCACTCGTCGAGCCGCGGATCATCGAGGCCCTCCCGGACGACGTCGCCGACGACGAGCCCGAGCCCGACGCCGAGCCGATCGAACCGGCCCCGGCCGCCGAGGACGAGACGTGGATCGAAGCGCGATCATACGTCGTGGACGAAGCGAAGGCCGAGCCCCCGGCCGACGAACCGGACGTCCGATCCGAAACCCAGCCCACGACTCCCGCGACGGTCGCGTCGCCCGTCTCCGAGCGCTCCGCGCCCGGGGCCGGGGCGACGGCGACCGCTTCGAGGCGGGTCGTCCCGGCGCGCGGGCTCGGACTGGTCCGCCGGGTCGCGAGGTCGAGGGAGCGTCTCGACCGCGTTCGGGCCCCGCGCCCCCGCGGGACCGTCGCCCGCCCGGCCCGTTCGGGCCGTCGCGACGACGCCCGCGTCCGTGGGACCGATCGCCACCGCCGCCGCTTCAGCCAGGGCGCCCGCCGCCATCACCCCCGGTCCCCGCCGCCCCGGCGCTCCTGACCGCGGCGACCCGTCGCCTCGCGAACCCGACACCCGAGCGAAACGCCCCGGCCGGAAACGGCGCGGGGCGTTTCGCGTTTCGTTTCAATCGGGGCCCGCCCCGATCAGGACTCGGCCCCGCCCGCCGAGGTCTCGGCGGGCTCCGTCGCCGCGTCCTCCCCGGGTTCGGGCCGCGGGCCCGGGAGCCACCAGTTGACGGAAAGGCACATCGCCACCAGGAAGAGCCGCAAGGCCCAGTTCGCCCAGTAGGGGAAGTCGGGCCAGGTCGGGTCGCGATGGGTCTGGACGTAGGCGAACAGGTCGTGCAGGTCGTGGGCCATCATCTCGCCGGCCGCGGCCGCCAGGAGCGCCACCGCGGCGTAGGCGATCCATCGGTACCGCGCCATGAACTCGGTGATGAGCGCGCTGAGGAACAAAAGCATGATGATGGAAACGATCAGTCCGAAGACGATCACCTCCCACGTCCGCGACGCGCTGGCGATGGCCAGGACGTTGTCCAGGCTCATGACCAGGTCGGCCATGGCGATCCTCTGGACGGCCTTCCATAGCGAGGTGGGCGCGGCGGTCGGGTCGGCGGCGGACTGGACCTCCTCCTGCATCAGCTTGCAGGCGATCCAGACCAGCAGAAGCGCCCCGACGAACCGCAGGCCGGGGATGCCCAACATCTCGTAGACGACCAGCGTGAAGGCGATCCGCATCACGATCGCCACGCCGCAGCCCCAGATCATCGCCTGACGTCGCTGCCGAGCCGGCAGTCGGTGCGCCGCCAGGCCGATCACGGCGGCGTTGTCGCCCGAGAGGACCAGGTCGTAAAGGATGATCTTGCCGACCGAGATCAGGTGCGCGAGGTCGAAAACCATGCCATGTCCGAGGCTAGAGGCGGGCGGCGCGGGACGCGGGAGCCGGCCCGCGACGAAAGGGCCCATCATACCGCCGCCGCTTCACCGCTGGGAACCCGATCGGGCCGTCCGACCCGGAAATCCGAAACGGTCCCGTCGAATTTCCCCCGGCGGCGACTCGCCGCGCGGATCCCGATCACATATCATCTTAGGGAGACCGGTTTCCAATGATCGCGGGGCGCGCCGCGCCTCGCCGTCCTTCCCCATGTTCAAGGCGGGTCGGTCATGTCGAGACGCGCCGCGACGGTGCTGACGGGCTTCTTGATTGTCAACGCGACGGCCGCCCTGGCGGAACGGCCGCCGGACCCCCAGCGCGCGGCCGTGGAGGCCGCCGCGGCCGAATTCGTCAAGGCGTTCGACGCCGGCGACGCCAAGGCCGTCGCCGCGCTGTTCACCGAGGACGCCCGAATCGAGACCGAGGGGGCGCCGACCATCGCGGGCCGCGCCGCGATCGAGGCGCGGTTCGCCGAGCGGTTCGCCGCCGCGCCCGGCCAGACGATCACGCTCAAGACGACCTCCCTGCGGTTCCCGACCGCCGACACGGCCCTTGAGGAGGGGATCGCCGCCATCGCCACGCCCGTCGGCGCCGAGGGCGGACCCGCGGAGGTCGACCACTACCAGTACGGCGCCGTCTACGTCCGCCGAGACGGTCGCTGGCTTCAGGACGCCATCCACGACTATCTCGTCCCCGACCCCGACAGGTCCCCCCGCGAACGGCTCGCCGAGCTGGAATGGATGATCGGCGAGTGGATCGACGAGGACGACGACGCGGTGGTCCACACCTCCTGCGAATGGGCCGAGGGGGGCGCGTTCATCCTCCGCAAATACCGCGTGGAGTCCGACCGCGAGGACGTCGCCGGCGGCGTCCAAAGGATCGGCTGGGACGCCCGCCTCAAGCAGATCCGCTCCTGGTCGTTCGACTCCGAGGGGGGGTTCTCCGAGGGCTTCTGGTCGCGCGGGGAGGATTCCGACCGCTGGATCGTCAAGACGACCGGCGTTTTGAGCGACGGCCGAACCGCGACGGCCACCAACGTCGTGACTCGCGAGGGCCGCGACGTGGCGGTCTGGACCTCCAGCGACCGGACCATCGGCGGTCGCGCCCTGGACGATTCCGAAACGACCACCCTCGTCCGCCGACCGCCCCAACCCGCGGCCGAAGTCCGACCCGACAAACCCTCGGGGGCGCAAGAGCAATGAAACCGATGACTCGCCTGGCCCTCGCGGGCTGCGTCGCCGCCGCGGTGGGCGCGTACTCGCCTTCGGTCCACGCCCAGCGCGGCGGGGGCGGTTCCATCCCCCATCGCGGCGGCGGGGGGTACACGCCGCCGTCGCGGTCGTCGTCCACCTCGACGACCATCCGCGGCACGGGCCGCCCCAGCGCCGAACATCGCGGCGGCGGGGGATACGCGCCGTCGTCGCGGACGTCGACCCGGTCGTCGGCCCCCGGCGGCGGCGGCGGTCGCCCCAGCGCCGGCCTCCGCGGTGCCGGCGGGTACGTTCCGGGGTCGGGAACGACGCCCCTCTCCCGGGCGTTCAACCGAACGCCGACGTTCACGCCGGGCCTCGCGCGACGGCCGACGCCGGCCGTCGTCGCCCCAGGCGCGCTCCAGCCGCAAGCGCCGGCCGTCGCGACCGGGCTCGCGCCCGTCTCGCCGCCTCCCGCCTGGGCGAGCCGGCCGGGCTGGAGCGACCATCAAGACTGGATTCACGGCTACTGGCACGGCCGCAACGCGGCCGGCGCCGGCTGGGGGCTCAACCCGGCGATCCACGACTGGGGATATCGCGCCTTCGTCAACCCCTACGCGGCCGCCGCCGAGCAAGGGGCCCACGACTATTCCCAACCGCTGGCGGCCGTACCGCCCACCGACGTCCCGCGGGCGCTGCCGGACTTCGACGCCGCGCGCGTCGCGTTCCGGGCCGGAGACTACGCCTCGGCCCTCCAGCACGCGGACGCCGCGCTGAAGAACAATCCCGACGACGCGGCGATCCACGAATTCCGCGCCTTGTGCCTCTTCGCGCTTCGAATGTACGACCAGGCCGCGGCGACGCTCTACGTCGTCCTCGCCGCCGGTCCCGGCTGGGACTGGACGACCCTGGCCCGCCTCTACCCCGACATCGACGCCTACTCCGCCCAGATCCAGGCGCTTGAGGCGTACCGCTCGGCCAACCCCGACTCCGCGGCCGCCCGGTTCCTGCTGGGGGCCCACTACCTGACCGAGAACTTCACGCAATCCGCCGCTCGCGAGTTCGCGAAGGCGGCCGAACTCCAGCCGGCCGACGCCCTCTCGCGACGGATCGTCGCCGACCTGGCCGGAAACCCGGAGCGGACCCCGCCGGCCGCCCCGACGACCGACGAGCCGAGCGTCGTCGGAACGTGGAGGGCCGCCGCCGACGCGGCGACGTCCATCGAGCTGACGCTCAAGGACGACGGCGGGTTCGTCTGGAACATCGTTCGAAAGGGAGAGGTCCAGCCGATCACGGGAACCTACGCCCACGCCGACGGCGTCCTGACCCTGGTCCGCGCCGGCGCCGAGGTCGACTCGCTCGTCGGCCGGACGACGTGGCGCGGCCCCTCCCGGTTCGTCCTCCAGGCCCTCGGCGGCGGCGGCGACGATCCGGGGCTCGACTTCTCGAAGTCGGCCCCGGAGTAGGCGCCACGACTCAAACCCTGTCGCGTAAAGGTGCTGCGATTGGAATAACGGCCTTCCCCCCTCGCGGGGGAAGGTGGCCCGAAGGGCCGGATGAGG
>CALCIB010000082.1 GCA_937907525.1 uncultured Planctomycetales bacterium
CTCATCCGGCCCTTCGGGCCACCTTCCCCCGCGAGGGGGGAAGGCCGTTAAGATCGCTCCTCAAAATCCGTGACGCCCCCCGCCCGATCCCCGGAGGCGCCCCGCCATGAACCACGATCCCCGACTCGACCGCCTGGCGGCCTGGAACCTGGCGCGGACGCGCCGCCACTTCTTCCGCGACTGCGGCGTCGGCGTCGGCAAGATCGCGCTGGCCAGCCTGTTGGTCCAGTCCCAGGGCCGGTCGTCGGCCGCCGACCTCGCCTCCTCCGCCGCCGACCTCGCCGAACTCGCCGCCGCCGACCCGCTGGCGCCGCGCGCGCCGCACTTCCCCGCCAAGGCCAAGCGGGTCATCTTCATGTTCATGGCCGGCGCCCCCAGCCAACTCGACCTGTTCGACTCCAAGCCCGCGCTGACCCGCTTCGACGGCAAGCCGATCCCCGCCGAGGTCGTCAAGGACCAGCGCTACGCCTTCATCCGATCCGACGCCAGCCTGATGTCGTCGCGCTATCGCTTCTCGCGGCACGGCCAGTCCGGCGCGGAACTCTCCGAGATGCTTCCGCGCCTGGCCGAGATCGTCGACGACGTGGCCATCGTCAAGTCGATGACCACCGACCAGTTCAACCACGCCCCGGCGCAGATCCTGGTTCAGACCGGATCGCCGTTCCCAGGCCGCCCTTGCATCGGCGCCTGGTCCGTCTACGGACTGGGGAGCGAGTCGGCCGACCTTCCCGGCTTCGTCGTCTTCTCCTCCGGCAGCGGCCTCAGCGGCGGCGCGGCGCTTTGGTCCAGCGGCTTCCTGCCCACCTCGTTCCAGGGCGTCCCGTTCCGCTCCAAGGGCGATCCAATCCTCGACGTCGCCAGCCCCGCGGGGGTCGACCGTCGGTTCGACCGCGACTCCTTGGATTTGATCCGCGACCTCAACCGCGAGCACCTGGGCGTCGTCGGCGACCCCGAGATCTCCACCAGGGTCAACGCCTACGAGATGGCCTTCCGGATGCAGGCGAGCGCCCCGGAGTTGATGGACCTCTCCGGCGAGTCCCCCGCCACCCTGGCCATGTACGGCGCCGAGCCCGGCAAGCCGTCGTTCGCCATGAACTGCCTTTTGGCCCGCCGCCTGATCGAGCGCGGGGTCCGTTTCGTCAACCTGTTCCACGAGGGTTGGGACCATCATTCCAACGTCGCCGGCGGCCTCAAGGTCCAGTGCGGCTTGACCGATCGCGGGGCCGCGGCCCTGGTCATGGACCTCAAGCAGCGCGGGCTGTTGGAGGACACGCTGGTCGTCTGGGGGGGCGAGTTCGGCCGCACGCCGATGGCCGAGTCCAACGCCGCGTTGGGTCGCAGCATGGGCCGCGACCACCATCCCCAGGCGTTCACCATGTGGATGGCCGGCGGCGGGATCAAGGGAGGCCAGACGATCGGCCAGACCGACGATTTGGGCTTCAACGTCGTGGAGGATCCGGTCCACGTCCACGACCTTCAGGCCACCATCCTGCACCTGTTGGGCTTCGACCACACCCGGCTGACGTTCAAGTCCCAGGGCCGCCAGTTCCGCCTCACCGACGTCGACGGCGACGTCGTCGCCAAGCTGCTGGCGTAGCCGGGCGACGACGGCCGGGATACGCTCATGGAGAGTACCCCTGCAAATCGAGGCCGCGCCATGTTGCCGACATATACCGCCGTCTTGCGCGACGGCAAGCTCGACTGGGGGAAGGACGGGCCGCCGCCCTTGCCCCCCGGAGACGTTCCGGTCCACGTCACGGTCCTGACGCCCGCCGTCTCGAAAAGCGACGGTCGGGCGATGGCCGCGGCGCTTGAGGCCCTCGCCGCGGCCGGCGGCCCGTCGAGTATCGAAGACCCCGTCGAATGGCAGCGCGAGATTCGCGCCGACCGCCCGCTTCCCGGACGGGACGAATGGGAAAGCCCGATCCATTAGGGTCGCGACGGCCCCCCGCCCCGTTCCCGGTCCCGCCTCGGCCGGTCCTCCGACGGCTTGGATTCGCTCTTGTCGCGCTCGGGGCGACGCTCGCTTCCCGGCGGGGACTGGTTCGCGGCCACGGAGACCGCGCCTTCGTCGGCCGGCTCCCAGCGCTGGGCGCTGGCGCCGGTCATGTGCTCCGCGTCGGTCTTCTCGGTGGTCGACATGGTCGGGTCCTCCAGATGGGGCGGGGTTCGTCGATGGCGATCGTCGTATCCGGATGCGATTCCCGCGCCGCGGGTTGTCAGGGGGGACGCGCCACGTTACACTCCCGTTAAACAATTTCCCGTCGGGACGGACGACGAAAGGCACGCCATCATGCTCACGCTTTGGGGACCGCGCGGCGGCGGGCGGTATTGCGACGGGGTTTCCAGGCGGTCGTTCCTCCAGGTCGGCGGCCTGGCGATGGGGGGGCTGGCGCTGCCGCAACTGCTGGCGGCCCAGGGGAAGGGGGCGACGGCCGACAACCACAAGTCGGTCATCATGATCTACCTCACCGGCGGGTTGGCCCATCAGGACACCGTCGACCCCAAGCCCGACGCCCCCGACGGCATCCGAGGCGAGTTCAAACCCATCGCCACATGCCTCCCCGGCGTGTTCCTGAGCGAGACCATGCCCCGGACGGCTCTGGCGCTGGACAAGATGGCGATCATCCGGTCGCTGGTCGGCCAGATCGACGAGCATTCCAGCTTCCAGAGCATGACCGGCTTCCCGATGGTGGTCTCCCAGCGCGAGGGGAAGCCGCACTTCGGGTCGGTGGTCGCCAGGGTCCAGGGGGCGGTCAACCCGGTGACGCCGCCGTTCGTGGACCTCGCCCCGGTGATGCAGCACCGGCCGTACAACACTCCGGACGCCGGCATCCTCGGTCAGGCGTTCAAGGGGGCGCGGATGGAGGGGGACGACCTGGCCCTTTTGCAACTCCCGCAAGGAATCTCGCCGGATCGGTTCGCCGAGCGTCGCGGCCTGCTGGACCAGTTCGACGACTTCCGACGCTCGGTCGACGCCGCGGCGGTCGACGGCATGGAGTCGTGCTACAAGCAGGCGTTCGACGTCCTGACCTCCGACGCGCTGGCGAAGGCGCTCGACGTCGAGCAAGAAGACCCCCGGCTCCGCGCCCGCTACGGGATCGGCTCGCCGAAGCACCTGGGCGACGGCGGCCCGATGTGGAACGATCAGTTCCTGGTGGCGCGTCGGTTGGTCGAGGCCGGCGCGCGGTGCGTGACCCTGTCCTACGGCTTCTGGGACACCCACGGCAACAACTTCGGCCATCTTCGCAACGTCATGCCCCTGTTCGACCAGGGGGTTTCGGCGCTGGTCGAGGATCTGTACCAGCGCGGGTTGGACCGCGACTGCACGCTGGTCGTCTGGGGCGAGTTCGGCCGGACGCCTCGGATCAACAAGGACGCCGGCCGCGACCACTGGGCGCCGGTGAACTCGGCGATCCTCGCCGGCGGCGGCATGAAGGTGGGCCAGGTGATCGGCTCGACCGACAAGATCGCCGCCCAGGCCGTCGGCCGCCCGGTCCACTACCGCGACGTCCTGGCGACCGTCTACCACAACCTCGGCCTCGACCCCCACGCCTTCATCAACGACAAGGCCGGCCGCCCCATCCCCATCCTGCCGATGGAGAACGAGCCGATCGCGGAATTGATCTGAAGATCGATTTCCGAAGACATGATGATGGAATCCCCTCTCCCACCGGGAGAGGGTGGTCCGCAGGACCGGGTGAGGGTCGTTGCGCTTCGGGACGAGCATCGGTTTGCAGTCCGTCGACTCGCCGCTCGCTCCGAAGCGCCGCGACCCCCGCCCGCCGCCGGCTCACTTCGTGAACAGGATCGCCTCGTCTCGGACGACGTGGCGGACGCCGATCGGCTTGAGAAGGTCTTCGATCGCCTTGTCCAGCGGGGCGTCCTTCACCGCGCCGGAGACTCGGGCGTGGGGGTCGAGGCGGCCGGCCTTGAGGGCGACGGGATCCAGGACGAAGCTTTCGCCGGTCGCCGCCTCCAGGATGCCGGGGACGTCCTCAAGCTCGGCGTTCTCGATCGTGAACGAGCCCGGCCTGGCGAGCTTCTCCACGAGGGCGCGGTTGGTCGCCTGTTGCAGCGGCGATTGCTCGCGAGGGCCCTCGGCCTTGACGACGTGGAGGCCGTCGTCGGCCGGCTTCACGTCCAGCCCCAGGGCGTCGAGCGACAGCCCCAGCCAACTTCGCAGCGACAACCCGGCGCCGAGCTTCAGCCAGGTCTTCTCGTCGCGCTTCACCCCGGCGGCCTTGAGCGATTCCTCGTCGAGGATGATGGGGATGTCGGCCTCCCGGGAGAAGAACTCCATCGCCTTCTCCAGCGGCGTCGAGTCCGTCCCCAGCGCGACGAAGCGGTCGAGCGCCCGGGGAATGCGGCGGGCGATCGGGATCGGCGGCAGCTTCTTCGCCAGCATCGCCGCGTTCGTCTGGCCCACGAGGACGCCCTCGGGGTCGATCAGGAGGGACGTGGGGAACCCCTGGATCTGGAGGACGTCGATCGTCTCGCCGTGACCCGCGCCTTGCTCGCCGCCCTCGCCAACATCGAGCAGGACCGGAAACGGCAGGTCGCGACCGCGCCAGACGGATCGCTTCGTCCCCTCGGTCTTCGCGTCCATCTCGGCGAGGTCCTTCACGGAGCCGTCGTGGAGGGCGAGGATCTCGAACTTGTCGCGGTCGGCCTCGTGTTCCTCGTAGAAGTCGATCAGCTCGCCGAGTTGGCGGACGCAGGGGCCGCACCAGTAGCCCCAGACGTCGACGAGCACCCACTTGCCCTTGAAGTCCGCGATCGAAACGTCCTTGTCCACCCCGCGGGCGTCGGCCAATTTCCAATCCGGAAACGGCTTCCCCTTCAGCAACGCCAGCGCCTGCGCGGGGAGGTCGATCGTCCCCAGGTCGACGTCGGGTTGATCGGGCTTGAGGGTCAGGGGCTTTTTTACATTCAGGACGTCGCTGCCGTAGGCGTCCAGGACGTACTCGCCCGCCGGGGCGACGAGCGAGAACTCCATGTCCTGGCTCGCTCGACTAAGGAATCGCGCCTTCTCGGGGAGCGTGAAGAGGTAGATGTTGGCCCACGGCGGCGCGTGACCCAGTCCCTTGCTGTCGAGCTTGCCGTGGACGCGGACGACCGGAGCCAGACGGACCTCCACCGGCTTGTCGAAGTCGGCCTTGGGGACGACGGCCAGGCCCGCGCGCTCGCGGCCGGCGTCGTAGGCGGCCAGGGCGAGTTCGGGGAAGTAGACTTCCTCCTTGAACGCGAACCGGCCGTCGGCGTCGGTCTTCGCGCCACCGAACGGTTTCAGGTCGCCCGTCTTCTCGTCCACGCTCCAGAACGAGGCCACGTCCGCGCCCGCGACGGCCTTGCCGTCGGCGTCGACGACGCGACCCTCGACCTTCACCACGGCTTGCGCCCGAGCCTCGATCGGGCCCGCCAGCGCCAACGCCAACCCGACCGCCGCCATCGTCCATCGTCGCGTCATGGCTTCCTCCAATAGAAATCATCGCAAGTGAGCATGCGTACTCCCTTCTCCCCTTGAGGGAGAAGGTGGCCCGAAGGGCCGGATGAGGGGTCGACCGGCGTCGCGTTTCGGCGGAAGCCATGGGAGGAAAGCGACTTCGAGTCCGATGGCTTCCGGTCCCGCCCACCCCTCATCCGGCCTTCGGCCACCTTCTCCCTCAAGGGGAGAAGGAATGTTTGTCAATGTCATCCTTTATGGCGGGCTCACCAAGACGATCCGCCGCCGCCGCCGAAGCCGCCGCCGGATCGGCCGCCGCCGCCGAAGCCGCCGGACGACCACGAGTAGCCGCCGCCGCGGCCGGAGAGGGTCGACGGCTCGGCGCGGGGGCGGGTGGGGAACGTCCGGTTCATCATCCAGATGGAGCGGTCCAGGTCGTCGACCAGCACCCACGTCGAGAAGTCGTCGCCGCGGGCGGGGCGATACCAGTCCGGGGGCGTCCGGTACAGGTCGGCGAACGCCTTGCCCCAGCGATCCGACAACCCGAATATGATCGCGTAAGGAAGCAAGCGCTCGAAGACTCCCCGGCGCTCCTGCTCGCGCAGGTCGTCGACCTCGGCCCGGCGGATGTACTCCTCCAACCCGGCGACCTTCTCCCAGGCGATCCGCCCCTTGCGGGTCTTGCGCGGCATGTAGCGGCTCGTCGCCGCGACGGTCAGGGCCGACAGGATCCCGGCGATCGCCACCGGGACCCAGAATATCCGGTCGATCATCGCGAGTTGGACCACCGCCGCCAGTCCCGTCGCCGCCGCCACCAGCAGCAGACCCACCGCGAGCGCCCCGTTGCGGACGTATTCGGGATTGCCGGCGAAGTACTTGTTTCGGCTCAGCGTCCGGTAAAGGTCGTCCTTGACGCCCGGCAGGACCGGGAAGAACTTCTCCCGAAGGTCGCTCAGGAGGACCGAGTCCGCGCCCCCCCGGAAGATCTGGTCGTACAGCCGCTTCTCGAACGGTTTGAGGCCGTCGGGGCCGCGGAGCTTGACGAAGCGGTAGTCGGGCCCGGCCGAGAACCAGCCGCCGCGGTCCTGGGCCTCGATCCGGACGTGGCCGCGAACGGCCAGGTCGATGATCGACGCCGAGATGTCCTTCAAATCCACGCGCTCGTCGATCAACGTGCCGACCTCCGCGGGCGAGAGGCCGTCGGGGGGCTCGTAGCCGACGACGATCGAGCCCATCCCCTCCGCGTCGCGACCCCTGGAGAACCAGGCGAGGAAGCAGAGCGCGGCGGTGATCGGGAAGACGGCGTAGGGGAAGTTGTCCGTCAGCCACCACCGCAGGCGTCGCAAGACCCCCGGCCGGGCGACGGCGTCGTCGGGCATGACCACCTCGACGGTGATCCCCTCGCGAGGACGCAGCGGCCCGGTCTGGAACTCGATCGTCCGGGCGTCCACCCGGCGCTTGCGGAACGCGCCGCCGGACGTCCCGAACCGGCCGACCCAGGCTTCGTAGGCGAGTTGGGAGTCGTCCAGATCGCGCGGTAGATGGACCGTCACCCGCGATCCGCCGATGGGGACTTGCCACTCCGTGCCGGTGGCGTTCCAGCGCAGGACCGCGTGGCCCCCCTCGGACCAGGCCTGGTTCCCCTCCCGGATCACGGCCCGATCGACGCGGTAGCGGATCCGATATCGCCGTCGGCCGTCGACCGTCCGTTCGGGGTCGCCGATCCAGATCCGCGCCAGGTTCTCCTGGAAGGCGACCGACGTCGGCCAGGGCGACCCTTCGCCGTCGTCGACCCCCAGGAGCCGGAACCGCAGGTCGTACTGGTGCATTCCCACGTCGTAGCGGACGGGGATCTCGCGGAGGATGCCGTGCCTGGGGGCGGAGAAGTCGGCGTCGATGGTCTCCACGACGTCGAGCGCGCCGTCGGGCCGGATGGTCAAGTCGACGTCGAAGCCGGCGATCGTCCAGCCGTCGTCGACCGCCCACGCCCGTCGGGGACCGGCCGCCGCCAGGACGACCGCCAGGACGACCGCCAGCCTCGCCGCGCGTCCCATGGTCGCGTTCAAGGTCGCGCCTCCCCCGCCTCGGGCGCGGGCGGGGCGTCGAACGAGACGCGAGGGGCGGCCCGCTCCCCCTCGTCGATCTGGAAGAACGACCGCGGCGCGAACCCCGCGGCCGACGCCGCCAGCGACGACGGAAATCCCTCGATCAGCGTGTTGAGGTCGCGGACCACGGCGTTGTAGTATCGCCGGGCGTACTGGACGTGGTCCTCCACGTCCACCAGCGCCCGCTGCAACTCCTGGAAGTTCTGGCCGGCCTTGAGGTCCGGATAAGCCTCGGCCACCGCGAACAACCGGCCGACGGCGCCGGAAAGCCCCAGTTCCGACGCGCCGCGCTCCGGCACGGTGGCCGCGCGGGTCGCCTCGGCGCGGGCGCGGACGACGTCCTCAAGCGCCGCGGACTCGTGCCTGGCGTAGCCCTTGACCGTCTCCACCAGCGCCGGAACCAGGTCCCACCGCCGCTTGAGTTGGACGTCGATGTCGCTCCACGCCCCGTCCGCCCGCCGGCTCAGGGCGACGAGTCGGTTGTAGGTCCACGCCAGGTAGACCAACGCCAGCGCCGCCGTCCCGCCCACGATCCAGATGACCGCCACGAACCACCCCGTTTCCGAACGGCCCCGAAGCGCCTCGCCACGTCGCCATCGTATTCAAGCGGACGACCGCGATTCCATCCCCAAGCGCCGCGGACTTTCCACGACTTGATCTGTACGCGCCTTCACGCCATACTGACGGCGCGAGCGGGAAGCGCGACCCGAAACGCAAAAGGCGGACCCGACATGAGCACGACCCTGAGATCTCGACAGGACCAGGCCCTCTACCCCGACAGTGACGGAGAGCCGATGTCCGACAACACGGTCCAGTTCCGCTGGATCTTTCTGATCAAGGAAGGGTTGGAATACCTGTTCCGCGACCGCCCCGACGTCTTCGTCGCCGGCGACCTGCTCTGGTACTACAAGGAGGGGGACGTCAAGTCGCGGATCGCCCCCGACGCGATGGTCGTCTTCGGCCGGCCCAAGGGGGACCGCGGCTCGTACCGCCAGTGGGAAGAGGACGGGGTCGCCCCCCAGGTCGTCTTCGAGGTCCTCTCGCCGAACAACCGCGACTTGGAGATGGCGCGCAAGTTCCAGACCTACGACGACCTGGGCGTCGAGGAATACTACGTCTACGACCCCGACAAGGGCTCGCTTCAAGGCTGGCTCCGGCGCGACGGCCGGCTTCACGAGATCGCCGCGGCCGAACTCGACGGCTGGGTCAGCCCCCTGCTGGGCGTCCGCTTCGTCCCCGACGAGGGGCCGGAGGCCCTCAAGCTCCATCACCCCGACGGCTCCCCCTTCCTCACCGCCCTGGAAATGCAGGAGGCCGCCGCCGACGCCCGGGAGCGCGCCGCCGAGGCCGAACGTCGAGCCCTCGCCGCCGCGCGCGTCCAGGAGGCCGAACGCCTTCGCGCCGAGACGGCCGAGCGCGCCAAGGAGGCCGAACGTCTCCGCGCCGAGCGGTTGGCGGCGCGGCTGCGGGAGTTGGGCGAGGACGTCGATTGAAATCGGGACGAGTGGATTCGCCATTGATGAATGGAGGTCGTTCGATGAAGACGACGATCCGAGCCGCGCTGACGCTTGCGATGTCCGCCGCGACCCTCGCGGGCCCCGTCGCGGCCGCCGAGGAGGCGGGCCTGCGCGCGGGGGCGGCCGTGGTGGACGTCTCGCCGACGACGCTGCCGGCGATCGTCAACGGCGGCTTCCTTCAGGCGGTCGCCGACCAGGTCCGCGACCCCTTGCACGCGCGCTGCATCGTGCTGGAGAAGGGCATGACCCGGCTGGCGATCGTCGTCGTCGACAGTTGCATGATGCCCCGCGAACTGATCGACGACGCCAAGGCGAGGGCGTCGAAGGCGACCGGGATCCCCGTCGACCGGATGCTGGTCTCGGCGACCCACACCCACACGGCCGCCTCCAGCATGGGCGCCCTGGGGACCCCCGTCGACCCGGCCTACGCGGCGTTCCTCCCCGGCAAGATCGCCGAGGCGATCGAGAAGGCCGCCGCCGCGGTCGTCCCGGCCGAGGCCGGCTGGGCCGCCGTCGACGACCCCGAACACACCCACTCCAGGCGCTGGATTCGCCGTCCGGATCGGATCATCGACGATCCCTTCGGCGCGAAGACCGTCCGGGCCAACATGCACCCCGGCCACGTCGACCCGGACGTGATCGCCCCCTCCGGCCCGTCCGACCCCGCGCTCACCGTGCTGGCCTTGCGCGAGCCGGGGGGACGGCCGATCGCCGTCTTGGCCAACTACTCGATGCACTACTTCGGCTCCAGCCCCGTCTCGGCCGACTACTACGGCCGGTTCGCCGACGCCCTGGCGCGGAAGATCGCGCCGGAGGGCCCGGCCCCGGCCTGCATCATGTCGCAGGGGACCAGCGGCGACCAGCAGTGGATGGACTACGGCAAGCCCAGGGTCGACCCCGGCCTGGACGGTTTCGCCGACCAGGTGGCCGACTCGGCGCTGAAGGCGTATCGATCGATCAAGACGTATGAGCGCGATCCGAAGCTGGCGATGGTCGAGTCGACGCTGACGCTGGGCCGCCGCTTGCCGAGCGCGGAACGGTTGGCGTGGGCGCGGCCGATCGTCGCGGCGATGGGCGACCGGCCGCCGAAGTCGATCCCCGAGGTCTACGCCGCGGAGGCCGTCTTCCTCCACGACGAGCCCGAGCGGACGCTGAAGCTCCAGGCGATCCGCATCGGCGACCTGGGGATCGCGGCGATCCCCAACGAGGTCTACGCCCTCTCCGGGCTGAAGATCAAGGCGCGAAGCCCCCTCCCCTTGACGATGAACATGGAACTGGCCAACGGCGGCGAGGGCTACATCCCCACCCCCGAGCAGCACGCGCTGGGAGGCTACACCACATGGCCGGCGCGCACCGCCGGGCTTGAGGTCCAGGCGGAGCCGAGGATCGTCGACGCCGCGGTCGGTCTGTTGGAGGAGGTCTCCGGCCGGCCCCGACGTCGCGAAGCGCCCGCCGCCACCCGCTACGCCGAGGTCGTCCTCGCCTCGCGGCCCGCCGCGTTCTGGCGACTCGACGAGATGGACGGCGCGGAGGCCCGCGACGCTTCCGGCCACGAGCGGCCGGCGACCCGCCGCGGCGGCGTCGCCCTGTTCCTCCCCGGCCCCCCCACACCCGGCTTCCGCGCGCCCGACGGCCGGATCGACCGCGCCTCGCACCTGGCCGGCGGCTCCTTGACGGCCGATTTGCCCGTCTCGCCGGAGGTCTACTCCGTCGAGCTCTGGTTCTGGAACGGCCTGGAACCCGCCGGCCGCGTCGTCGCCGGCGTGCTGTTCGAGCGCGGCCGGGACGACGCCGCGGGCGATTCGGTCGCCATCACCGGCACGGGCGTCGGCCACCGGCCCAACCGCCTGACCTTCGCCGAATGCGAGCCGTACTCGCTCTCCCCGGCGGACGGCGAGGCCGAGGTGACGCCGAAGACGTGGCGCCACCTGGCCTTCGTCCGCGAAGGTCGGCGCGTCCGCGTCTATCTCGACGGAGCGCTCGATATCGAGACGGACGCCGACCCCGCGCCCCAGGCCGCGGCGGCGTCCTTCACCTTCGGCGATCGCCGCGACCACGCGAACAGCTTCGAGGGGTTGTTGGACGAGATCGCCGTTTACGACCGGGCGCTGTCGGCCGAGGAGGTCGCCGAACACCTCCGCGCGGCGAACGATCCGGTCGAGTGATCCGGTCCCCCACCCCGTCGCGCTTCGGCGGCGGGGCGGTTGCGGCGGCCGGCCGTCGCGGTATCCTGGGGACGGTTCGCGTTTGGGACGGTTCCCACCACTCGGGAGGCGGCGACATGCGACGGATGTTGATGCGGGCGATGTTCGGCGCGGCGCTGGCGGCGCTCGCGATCGGGGCCGAGGCGGCGGACGAGTTGAAGGTCTTGATCGTCGAGGGCCAGAACAACCACTCCTGGAAGACCACCACGCCCCTTTTGAAGAACGAGTTGGAGCGGTCGGGGCGGTTCCAGGCGATGGTGGTCACGTCGCCTCCGGCGGGGGCGAAGGAGTCGGAGTGGGACTCGTTCCGACCGGAGTTCCAGAAGTTCGACGTCGTCCTGACCAACTACAACGGCGAAGCCTGGCCGGCCCCCGTCCGCGAGGCGCTTGAGGAGTACGTGACCGACGGCGGCGGGTTGGTGGTGATGCACGCGGCGAACAACGCCTTCCCGGACTGGCCGGCGTACAACGAGATGATCGGCCTGGGCTGGCGCGGGGCCGACTTCGGCGACCGGATCACCGTCGACGACCACGGCGGGATCGTCCGCGCCCCCAAGGGCGAGGGCCCCGGCGCCGGCCACGGGGCGCGGCACGCCTTCGTCGTCACCGTGCTCAAGCCCGGCCACCCCATCACCCGCGGCCTGCCGGCGAAGTGGACCCACGCCGTCGACGAGTTGTACCACGGCCAGCGCGGGCCGGCCAGGAACATGGACGTGCTCGCCGCCGCCTTCTCAGACAAGGCCAAGGGAGGGACCGGCGCCAACGAGCCGATGCTCTGGACCGTCCCCTTCGGCAAGGGTCGGGTCGTCACCAACGTCATGGGCCACGCCCAGGGGGACGACCTGGGCGCCATCGAGGCGGCCGACTTCCGCGCCCTGATCGTCCGCTGCGCCGAGTGGGCCGCCACCGGCGACGTTACGCTCCCGGTCCCCGCCGACTTCCCCCCCCTGGCGAAATGACCGAGCCGTCCGATCGACGCGCCCCCGCCGCCGGGTTAAAATCGTCGCCGTCCGCGACGACCGACGCCCGACGACGGGGGAACCATGACAGACATCCAGAGCGACGCGATCGGCGATGAGTTCCACGAAGCCCCCGACGAGGCGGTCGCGACCGCGACGGCGACCGCCGAGCCCCCGCCGACGCCGGGGCCGTCGACCAAGCCGCCGCGGCTGGTCTCCATCGACGCCCTCCGCGGCTTCGACATGTTCTGGATCATCGGCGGCGACTCCCTGGCGCGCGCCCTCTGCAAGTGGTGGGCCACCCCCGAGGCCGCCGCGATCGGCGAGCAGTTCCATCACGTCGAATGGGAGGGCTTCCGGTTCTACGACCTGATCTTCCCCCTCTTCCTGTTCGTCGTCGGCGCGGTGATCCCGTTCTCCTTGAAGAAGTACCAGACCGGCGAGCACCCCCGGAAGTTCGCGGTCGTCCGAACCGTCCGCCGCGTGGCGCTCTTGCTCCTCTTGGCGTTCCTCTACAACCACGTCCAGCGGTGGGACTTCGCCAACCTGCGGTACGCCGGGGTGCTCCAGCGGATCGCGATCTGCTACGGGATCGCCGCGTTCATCTATATGTTCACGAAGACGCGCGGTCAGGTCGTCGCCGCGGTGGCGATCCTCCTGGGCTACTGGGCCCTGCTGGGGCTGGTTCCCGCCCCCGAGACCGGGATCCGGGGCGACTACTCCAAGGAGACGAACCTCTCCGGCTGGGTCGACCGCCACGTCCTGCCGGGGCGGATCTTCCAGAGCTACTACGGCTACGGCGACAACGAGGGGATCCTCTCGACCGTCCCGGCCGTCGCCACCACCCTGATCGGCGTCCTGGCCGGCGAGTGGCTCCTCTCGTCGCGAGGAGGCGGGATCAAGGTCGTCGGCCTGCTGGCCGCGGGGGTGGTCTCGGTCGCCGCGGGCTACGGCTGGAATCCATACTTCCCGATCATCAAGAACCTGTGGACCAGCTCCTTCGTCCTGGTCGCCGGCGGCTTCAGCATGCTGCTTCTGGGGCTGTTTTACCTGGTGATCGACGTCTGGAGGCTCCGCGGCTGGTCGTTCTTCTTCGTGGTCATCGGCATGAACGCGATCACCATCTACATGGCCCAGAGCGTCATCCCCTTCGGCGAAATCCGCGACTTCTTCCTGGAAGGCACCCTCAAGCTCCTGAGCGACCCGGTCGTCCCGATCGTCGCGGCGGTCGGGACGCTCGCCGTCAAATGGCTGTTCCTCTATCATCTGTATCGGACCAAGACGTTCCTACGGGTTTGAGCGAGAGCGGAGGGGGCGGGGGGCGGGACTGGGCCCTCGCCCCGTCGCCATCGTGGTCCGCCGACTCGTTGCGTCGGTCTCGCGCCGGTCTTACGATGGGCCCGATCCTTCCCGAGCCCAACACCCACCCACGACCGGAGACGTCTCCATGTCCGTCCATGACTTGAACCGACGCGCCGCCTTGAAGGGGATGGTCGCGGCCTTCGCCGCGCCGGCCGTGTTCCGTCGCCACGCGCTGGCGGCGCCCAGCGAGACGGTGCGGCACGCCAGCTTCGGGGCCTCGGGGATGGCGTGGGCGGACGTCCAGAGCCTGGCGGGGAGCCCGTATTTCAAGCTGGTCGCCGTGGCCGACGTCGACCGGTCCCGCGTCGGCGAGATCAAGGCGCGGTTCCCCGACGCGAAGGTCTACCAGGACTGGCGGAAGCTGCTCGACGAGGAGAAGGGGCTGGACTCGGTCAACGTCTCGACCCCCGACCACATGCACGCTCCAATCACCATGAGCGCCATGCAAAGGGGTCTTCACGTCTACACGCAGAAGCCCTTGACGCAGACGATTTACGAGGCGCGCCGGCTGACCGAGTTCGCCGCCGGTCATCCGAACCTCGTCACCCAGATGGGCATCCAGATCCACTCGCATCCGGTGCATCGGCAAGTGGTGGCGACGATCCAGTCGGGGGCGATCGGCAAGGTCAAGGAGATCCACAGTTGGAGCGGCAAGGACTGGGGCGACCTGAACCCCCGTCCCGACCGCGTCGACCCCGTTCCCGAGGGGCTGGACTGGAACGGCTGGGTGGGGGTGGCGGCCGAGCGACCGTTCATCAAGGACTACTATCATCCGGGAGTCTGGCGGAAGCGGCTGGACTTCGGCACCGGCACCTTCGGCGACATGGGCTGCCACATCCTCGACCCGGTCTTCGAGTCGACCGGGCTGACCAAGCCCAAGTCGATCCGCTCGGCGCTCGACGGCCCCGGCTCGGACTCGTGGAGCCTGGACGTCCACGTCCACTACGTCTTCCCCGGCACGGCGCACACGACCGAGGAACTTTCGCTCCACTGGTACAACGGCGGCGCCCGCCCCTCCGAGTGGGTCCAGGCGTTGCTCGGCACGCGCAAGATCTCGCATCAGGGGTCGATCTACATCGGCACCGACGGGGTTTTGTACTCCCCGTACATCGACGCGCCGGTGTTGTTGCCGGAGGAGAAGTTCAAGGAGACGAAGCTCCCCGAACCCGGCGGGAGCGACCACTACCGCCAGTTCGTCGACGCCTGCCGCGGCGAGGGGAAGACGTCCGCCCCCTTCGCCTACGCCGGCCCGCTGACGGAGATGGTCCTTCTGGGCTGCCTCGCCACCCGCTTCCCCCGGACGACCCTGCGATGGGACCCCCAGGCGCTCAAGTCGCCCAACGTGGCCGAGGCCAACGCCTTCGTCCGCAAGACCTACCGCAAGGGCTGGGAGGTCGAGGGCCTCTGACGGGTTCGTTCGCGCCGGCGAGTTCGCCGTGACAGATAGGTAAACGTGTTAAAGACAACGACTTGCGAATCCGGCCGGTTGGGTTCGCTCGTCGTTTTCGAATGTCTTTTCGACGGGCCGTCACGGTTTTTGGGGGCTGCAAACGGTCTTCCCCCCTCGCGGGGGAAGACAGACCGCGCGGCGGTCAGATGAGGGGGATGACGCGCGAGACGACCGTTGGAATTCGCGAAGGCCAGTCCGACAGGCGGTGGGCGCCGACGGCCTTTTGATTCGCCCCCCCTCATCCGGCCCTTCGGGCCACCTTCCCCCGCGAGGGGGGAAGGCCGTAGTGTTCACCACCCCGAAATCCGTGACGGACGGTCTTTTCGACGGGCCTCGTCGTCCGACGGGCTTGGGCGACGTCGTTCCGCCCGGCGGCCCGGTTTCGATCCACGCGGCTTGTCAAAGAGCGACGGAATCCCCGATCACTCCCATGATCCGCGGCGGCCGGGTCGGGATTTCATGATTCCGTCGCGAAGTCAAAATTCTCCGGAGGATCGATCCATGTTCGACATCCCGGAGGCGGGCCCTCCGCACGAGAACCAGCTCAGAAAGTGGCTCGCCGAACACTCGCATGAGTCGATGGAGTATCGAGCGTTTCGAACGCTCGCGGAGGCGCGAACGCGGGCCGACGCCGTGGCGGTGCTGGATCTCGACGAGGAGCCTTTCGGCCCGCTCGCCACCTTCCCCGCGCGTCGGATCGAAGTCGACGAGGCGGCGCTGGCACGGCTCCACCGCGACCTGGGAGCGATCCTCGCGCGCCTCATGGGCCCCGAGGCGCCGCCCGTCGAGGGCCGCGTGCGGTACGAGACGATCGAGGCGCTGGGGTCCATGATGGGATCGGTGGCGACGAGCGACGTGAAATCGCGTCTGGTCAACGGCATCGTGCTTCACGAGGGGCTGCGGGGGTTCGGCCTGGAGCCGGACGTCGAGGCGGTGTTCCTCGGCGTTCGGGTGCCCCTTGGTCCGGACGCCTTGCTCGGGATCGATCGCCGGCTGGCCTGGCGGGAGGCCGTCGCCCGCGGGGACGTCGCCGCCGTTCGCGGGCTGATCGACCAGGGAGTCCCGGTCGACGCCGAGGATCGGGACGGGGAGTCCGCGCTGTTCCTGGCCGCTCGCGACGGCGACGCCGCCATGGTCCGCCTTCTGCTGGAGCGCGGGGCCGATCCCAACCGATCCGACGCGCGCGGCCGGACGCCGATGACCATGGCCGCGACTCGGTCGATCCGTCCGGGATGGAGCGCCGACGACGAGGTCGCGCGACTGCTGCTGGCCGCGGGCGGGCGGTACGGTCTTCGCGAGGCCGCCGTCCTCGGCGACGTCGAGCTCGCCCGGCGGATCCTCGACGCCGACCCGACGATCGACGTCTCCGGCGACGCCGGACTCTGCTTCGAGTACCCCTTTCTCATGGTCGCGGCCGGGTCCGGACGTCTCGACATGACGCGGTTCCTTCTGGACCGTGGCGCGGACGTGGATGGGATCGACGATCTCCACCAAACGGCCCTTACCGTGGCCGCCGCCGACGGGAGGGCCGACGTCGTCGCCCTGCTCCTGGACCGCGGAGCCGATCTCGACCACGTCGATTGGAACGAGACCACTCCCCTGGCGGTCGCCGCGTCCGAAGGGCGGGCGGACGTCGTTCGGCTGCTCCTGGACCGCGGCGCCCGCCGGACCCTGATCGACGCCATACTCCTGAACGACCCGGCCCTGGTCGCGGAGTTGTCGCCCGCGGGCGAGGAGGACGGCCCTGGAATCGATCAGATTTTCCACATATGTGAACGCAACGTTCACCGCCTCGGCGTCGACGTCCTGCGGCCCCTTCTCGCGGCCTGGTCGAAGGCGGACGCGAGACCGCGCGTTTTCGGCGGAACGGTCCTTCATGAGGCCGCGGCGGCGGGTCGGCTGGACGTCACAAGGCTCCTCCTCGAATTCGGCTTCGATCCGGGCCAACCCGACGACGCCGGCGCGACGCCCGCGATCCACGCCGAACGCGCCGGGCACGTCGAAATCGCGGAGCTTCTCCGATCCGCCGCGAACGGCCGCGGATCGATCCGCGACGACCGCCGGGGTCATGACTCGGGCCTCCGCGCGAGGTAGGATCGAGGCCGTCTCGGCGTCGAGGCGGTTCGTCCCAGCGTGGAAGGAGATCCAACGATGATTCGACGACTCGCGATTTTGGCGGCGGTGGTTTGCGTGGCGGCGGCCCCCGGCCGCGGCGAGGAGCCGACGTTTCCGCTGATGGCCTGGGGGCACACGCCGGGCGATCCGGCCGTGCTCCAGAAGATGCGCGATTGCGGCATCACCGTGGCGGGGTTCGTCGCGCCCAAGGACCTGGACGCCTGCCGCGACGCCGGACTCAAGGCGATCGTCGCCGACCCTCGGACCACCAATTACGATTGGAGGAACGTCGACCCGGCCGTCGCGCGGGCGAACGTCGAGGCGCTCACCAAGGAGGTCAAGGACCACCCGGCGGTCTTCGGCTATCTGCTGCGCGACGAGCCGTCGGCGGCGATGTTTCCGGGGCTGGGGGCGGTCGCCGCGGCGGTCAAGGAGTTCCATCCCGGCGCGTGGCCGTACATCAACCTCTTCCCCAACTACGCCGATTCCGACCAACTCGGCGCGCCGGACTATGATACGCATGTCAAGATGTTCGTGGAAACCTGCAAGCCGACGGCCCTGAGCTACGACCACTACGCCCCGTTCGAGGGGGGCGGGCTTCGCGAGAGCTACTTCGCCAACCTGGAGTCGATCCGCAAGGCCGCGCTCGAATCCAAACTACCGTTCTGGAACATCATCCTGACGGTGGCCCACTTCAACTACCGGGAACCCAACGACGCCGACATTCGGTTTCAGATCTACACGTCGCTGGCCTACGGGGCGCGCGGGATCGCCTTCTTCACCTACTTCACGCCGACGTGGGGCAACTACCGGCTGGGGCCGATCGACCAGTTCGGCCACGAGACGCCGACGTGGGGCAAGCTGCGGACGGTCAACCTGCAAGTGGCGAAGCTGGGGCCGACGCTCCTCAAGCTCCATTCCGACCGGGTCTACCACCACGGCGACGTCCCTCAAGGCGCGCAGGGGCCGCCGGCCGATTCGTTGATCGAGTCGATCGACGGGCCGATGCTGGTGGGGGAGTTCACCCACGAGGACGGCTCGCGGTATCTGATGATCGTCAACAAGAGCTTCACGGACTCGAAGCCCTGCCGGCCGAAGCTGAGGGCCGAGGCGAATCTGGAGCAGGTCTCCCCCTACTCGGGCGGGTTGCAGCCCTTCGGCGGCGAGGGCGTCTGGCTGGCGCCTGGGCAGGGGGCGCTTTTGCGGATCGCGCGGTAGTCGCGGCGTCCGTCGAGGTTTCGGCGCGGATTGACTTGGGGGATGGCCGCGGCTTATCTTCGTTTCGTCGCGACGGCGGACGAGGTCGGGACGGAGCCGGGGTCCGGGCCGCCTGGCGGTCCCGGAACCGGGAGATCGAACGAGGCGAGGGCGAAGGTGGAGACGCGATCCGGTTCCTTGTTGCTGGTGCTCCCCGTACCGCTGCGTCGCGGCGTCGGGGGGGCGCTCGAGTTCGAGTCGCAGGCTTGCAACGGCCTGGAGCGCTGGGCGGAGAATTTCGACCGGCTGGTCGTCGCCTGCCCCCTCGCGCCCGAGCGGGAGTGGGCGCGGGGCGATCGGAACGCGACGTATCTTCCCGTGGACGCGCTCCCCTCGCGGGATCGAATCGAGTTCGTCCCGCTGCCCTGGGCGTACAGGACGCTCTCGTTTCTCAAGGCGTATCGCGGCGTTCGGAAGACGTTGGCGGACGCGATCCGGCGGTGCGACTTCCTCCAGTTCGCGATCGGCGGGCTGGTCGGGGACTGGGCGAGCGTCGCCGCGTTGGAGGCGATTCGGCAACGTCGGCGGTTCGCGATCTGGACGGATCGGGTGGAGCATCGGGTGGCGCGGACGTCGCACGGCGACGTGCGGGGGGTCAGGCGGGCGTACCGGAAGCTTCGAGGGGACTTGATCGTCTCGCCGTTGATGAAGCGGCTGGAGCGGCATTTGATCCGGCGGTCGAACCTCGGCCTGTTTCACGGGGCGGACTGCTACGAGGCTTACGCGGCGTTCTGCCCGCGGCCGTTTTTGGTGCATAACGTCCACCTGAAGCCCGAGGACCGCGTCGACGTCGAGACGATGCGGGGGAAGGCGCGTCGGGCGCGGGCCGGCGAGCCGTTGCGGCTCGTGTACGCGGGGCGGGCCGCGGCCATGAAGGGGCCGATCGACTGGTTGCGGGCCCTGGCGGACCTGAAAGGCCGCGGGGTTCGGTTCCAGGCCCGTTGGCTTGGCGAGGGTCCGCTTCTGGACGAGATGAAGCGGGAGGTCGAGCGGCTGGATCTGGGAGGGTTCGTCGAGTTGCCGGGGTTCGTCGGCGATCGGGAGGCGGTGACGCGGGCGTTCCGCGAGGCGGACCTGTTCGTCTTCTGCCACAAGACGCCGGAGTCGCCGCGCTGTCTGATCGAGGCCCTGATCGCGGCCTGTCCGATCGTCGGCTACGACGGCGCGTATCAGCGCGACCTGCTGGCGGGCGCGGGGGACGCCCCGCTCACCCCCGTCGACGATCCCGCCGCGCTGGCGCGTCGGATCGCGGAGTTGGACGCGGATCGCGAGGTCCTGGGCGCGCTGATCGAGCGGAGTTACGAGTTGGGGGCGGATTACTCGGACGTCGCCGTCTTCCGCCGTCGCGGCGACCTCATCAAGGAACATTTGGGCCCCGTCGCGGCCGCGGTCGACTCCCGAGGGGACGATCGGGAGCCGTCGACCGTCCGCGGTGGAATCGATCTATGAACACGTTGGTAACCGGCGGCGCGGGGTTCATCGGCTCGCGCCTGGTCGATCGTCTGCTCGCCGACGGCGGCCGGGTCACGGTCCTGGACGACTTCGACCCCTACTATCCCGAGGCGGTGAAGCGCGCCAATCTGGCCGACGCCGCGCGGTCGCCGGGGTTTCGGCTGGTGGAGGGGGACGTCCGCGACGCCGACCTCGTCGACCGGGTGGTCCGCGAGACGGCCCCGGACGCGATCGTCCACCTGGCGGCCAAGGCCGGGGTCCGGCCCAGCATCGAGCGGCCGGCGGATTACGCCGACGTCAACGTCGTCGGCACGGTTCGGATGCTGGAGGCGGCCCGTCGGCTCGATCCGATGCCGCGGTTCGTCTACGCCTCCAGCTCCAGCGTCTACGGCGATCGCGAGTCGGTCCCGTTTCGCGAGACCGACCCGGTCGACGACCCGGTGAGCCCCTACGCGGCGACCAAGAAGGCGTGCGAGTTGATGGCCCACGCCTTCCACCACCTTCACGGCCTGCCCGTGACCGGCCTGCGGTTCTTCACCGCCTACGGTCCCCGCAACCGGCCGGACCTGGCCATCGCCAAGTTCGCCGACCTGATCGACCGCGGCCAGCCCGTCCCCATGTTCGGCGACGGCTCCACCCGTCGCGACTACACCTACGTCGACGACGTGGTCGGCGGGATCGTCGCCGCGGTCGAGCGCTGTCGCGGGCTGCATCTGTACAACCTGGGGAATTCCCATCCGATCGAGCTGCGCGAGTTGATCGCGGCCCTGGGCGCGGCGCTGGGGAGGGAGCCGATCGTCGAGCGGCGCCCCGAGCAGCCCGGCGACGTGCGGCAGACCTTCGCCGACGTCTCGCTGGCGGAGGCCGAGCTGGGCTATCGCCCCAAGACGACGCTGGCCGAGGGCTTGCGGCGGTACGTCGAATGGCGGCGGCGGGCGGGGGCCTGACGGGCCCGCCCGCCATCCGCGTCGGGGCGAGGGTCAGGCGTCGTTGAAGGCCGTCTTAAGCGCGGCGGTGATCTCGTCCTTGTCGGCCTGGGGGAGGCTCAATTCCGAGTCGATGATGGCGACGAGTTTTTCGAGCACCTGCGCCGGGGTCTGGCCCTCGACGAGCTTGGCCTTCTTGGCGGCGCTGGCGGCGAGTTCGTCAAGCGACATCGTCGCTTTCTCGGTCCCGGGCGCGTCGTGGGGGGCGAATTCCGGGCCGTACTTCTTGGCGGCCTGGAGTTCCTTGCCGTCGCCGGGACCGGCCTTCCCCTTGGCCGCGGCCGCCTTGGCGGCCGCGGGGCCCTTGACCGAGGTCTTGTAGACCGTCAGTAGCTCTTGCGCCAGGATCTCGGGGGTGTAGCGGGCCAGTTCCTTGAGGTGGGCGTCGTCGTCGGAACAGCCGGCGACGGGGATCGCGAGCGCCGTCGCCAGGGCGACGACGATGGGTAATCTTCGCATGGTTCGCGCTCGTTGGGGGTGACGGGGGCCGTGTCAGTAGGAGTCGGCGCTGACGACCTCGCCGCCGGCGCGGGTGCCGAGGGCCCACCAGGCGGGGAGGCTGATCGAGTTCTTGATGAACCGGGCCGAGCCGTCGCCCATGGCGACCATGACGCCGCCGGGATGGTTGCTGGTGGGATTCATGGCGCCGTCGCACTCCTCGCAGCGGAAGGTGTCGCTGGAGTAGCAGACCACCGGCACGGCGTTGGGGGGGAAGACGCTGGCGAAGGTGTGCTTCTGCCAGGCGTCGGAGAACGCCCAGGTCATCCCCCGCTCCTCGGTCCAGGCCGGCCAGTTGTAGGCGGTGGCCAAGCCGGAGCGGACGACGATGTCGAGGTAGGGATCGTAGTTGTCCATGTAGCCGTCGACGGCGGTGCGGAGGTTGCGGCGCGGGTCGCGGTTCTCGCCGGTGCCGTTGGAGATCAGCGACTCGGAAAACGCCAGGGTGTTGGACAGGCCGTCGGTGAACGCGCCCATGCTGAAGCTCTTGGCGGTGTTCTGCCGCCACTTGGTGCTCCACGGGCCGCCGACGTTCATCCGAGACGTGGAGATGAAGCCGGTCGGCGGCGGCGGGGAGGCGGCGTTGGTCGAGGGCGCGCCGGGCCACAGCATGTTGCGGGGCACGCCGCAACTGGCGACGTAGTTGAAGTTCGCCCAGTTGATCCCGCCGTAGGTGTTCCGCTCGCCGTCGGACGGGCAGAGGAACGACGAGACGCCCGCGAGGATCACCGTGGCGTTGGGCCCCGTGGCGTGCGGGTCCGATCCGGCGTAGCCGATCTCGCTCCAACCCGCCGAATACGAGAAGTTCAGCGCGTCGTACATCCCGGTCTGTTCCACGAACGGCAGGATCACGCAGTACCACGAGCGGTTGCCGGAGGATCCGGCCGCCGCGCCGTCCCACTCCCCGGCGCGTCGGAACATGTGCAGCGGGGTCGTGCCGTTGACGTCCGTGTAGTTGGCCGCGGCCAGGCCGAGTTGCTTCAGGTTGTTGGTGCATTGCGCGCGGCGGGCCGCCTCCCGCGCCGCCTGCACCGCGGGCAGCAACAGCGCGATCAACACGGCGATGATCGCGATGACCACGAGCAGTTCGATCAACGTGAACCCGAGTCGATTCTGTCCCTTCGCGGAGCTTCGATTCCAGATCGTCATGGCGTGCTCCCACGGATTGAGGAGTGACTGCCGGGTAAGGAAAGGCGACGTCCAGGGTCGAGGAGGCGGCGACGCTTATGTCCGATTGAATTCGTTCGTTCATCGACCGCCGCCGTTCTCCGATGGATAGAATAATGTCGGAGTCGTCGCCCTGTAAATCGTCGCCCGCATGATTGAGAAATATTCATCGCCGGGCGCGGCGGTTGCGTCGTCGGTCGGGGAGGGCGCGGCGATGAAGGCGAGGCGGACGGCGGACGACGTCGAGGAGCCCTGGGACGCGGACGAGGCGTTTCGGAGGCTGCGCGAGGCGGTGCGGGAAAGGCCGAGGGCGGCCGTCTTCGAGCTTCGCGACCGGGGGTTCGGCGCGCCGTTTCAGGTGCTGGTCGCCAGTTTGATCTCGGCGCGGACGCGGGACGAGGTCACGTTGAGGGTGAGTCTTCGGCTCTTCGCCGAGGCTCCGACGCCCGGGGACGTCCTGAAGTTGGAGGCGGCGGACCTGGCCGAGCGGATTCGGCCGGCGACGTTCGCCGAGACGAAGGCGCGCGACGTCCTGGAGATCGCCCGCCGCGTCCGGGACGAGCGCGACGGCGAGGTGCCGGCGACGATGGAGGGGCTGACCGCCTTCCGCGGCGTGGGACCGAAGATCGCCGCCTTGACGCTGGCCGTCGCCTTCGGGATCCCCATCGTCCCGGTCGACGTCCACGTCCATCGGATCGTCAACCGCTGGGGTTTGGTGGCGACGCGGACGCCCGAGCGGACGATGACGGCGCTTGAGGAGGTCCTCCCGCGCCGGTACTGGATCGAGACCAACGAGTTGCTGGTCCCGTTCGGCAAGTTCGTTTGCACGGGGACCGCTCCCCGATGCTCGACGTGCCCGCTGCGCTCGATGTGCCGGCGGGTGGGGGTGACGTCGAGCCGTTGAGAGTCCGTCCCATAAGGGCGTCGCGGCCGGAATAACGGCCTTCCCCCCTCGCGGGGGAAGGTGGCCCGAAGGGCCGGACGGGGGGGAGGCGGTTCAGAGGGCCGTCGTGATATCCCAAGCCGTCCGGGCTGGCTTTCGACTTCGCGACGGCTTCCGGTCGCGTCCTCCCCCTCATCTGACGCCTTCGGCGTCCGTCTTCCCCCGCGAGGGGGGAAGACCGCGCTGACCCTCGTTCACGCTACATGAGGCGGACTTCGAGCCGGGGTCAGGGGACGTCTTGCGCGACGGCGCCGCCGCGGGAGCGCCACCAGTCCTGGAGGCGTTGGAGGCGGAGGTGGTTGCGTTCGCGGCCGGTCTGGCGCTCGGCGTCGTGGGGGTTCATGTTCTGCTCGATCTGGTCGTATTCGACGGGGTCGATGTACCAGTTGAGGGTCTCGACGTTCTGGGCGTTCTGGCCGACCTGGATGGTGTCGCAGGTGAAGACGACGGTGCGGAAGAAGGCGTCGTCGCCGGTGAGGCGGCGGAAGGTCTCGTGGAGGGTTTCGAGTTCCTCGTCGTTGCGGAAGAACATGGAGGACTCGCGGGCCATGGCGACGCCGCGGGCGGGGATGGCGACGGCGCCGGCGCCGTCGCCCAGGAGGGTCAGGAGGCGGGGGGCCAGGCCGACGCCCCAGGCGATCCAGTCGTAGATCCTGGCGGACGACGCCTCGGCCCTGGGATCGGCCAGGGGGGCGTAGACCTCCTCGTCGAGGATCTTCAGCCGCTTCTCGTTGCGGAACGCCCGGACCTGCACCACCAGGACGCCGGCGGCGTTCTTGCGGAGCCATTCGCGGTGGCTGTCGATCCAGGCGGCGCCCAGGTTGACGCCGTAGTTGTCGTAGTAGCCGGCGTCGACGACGTGGCGGGCGGGGAACGTCGGCAGGGCGACCACCGACGTGACGAACGGGAACGTGGCGCTCATCCGCACCGCCGAGGCCAGCTTGAGGTGGTCCAGCGCGTGGCTGTCGCCGAAGAGCTTGGAGAACTCGACCGCCGAGAACGAACTGAGCGCCGGGTATTCCAGGTCGTAGTCGTCGACGTCGTCCGCGGTCTTGAGGCGGCCGTCCTTGGTCCGGGGCTTCTTCGCCAGGTACTGCTTCATCAGCTCGTCGCGGCTTTCGTCCAGCAGGACGCCGTCGAGGTGGACGGTCAGATCGGCCATCGGCGGGTTGCCGATGAGGACGCGGCGGCCGTCCTCCACGAGCATGGGGGAGAAGACGACCGAGGGGACGGCGCCGACGCGCTCGGCGGCGGCCAGCTCGCCGAAGGTCGTGTTCAATTCCGGCGCGAAGTCGCGCCAGGCGTCTTCCAAAACGTCGCCGCGGTTGTAGACCGGGAAGGGGAGCAGGGCGTTGGGGAAGAAGTCGCGGAAGGCGATCTGCCAGGCGATCGGCCCCAGGAAGTTCGGCCGGGGGCCGCCGGCCTTCAGGACCGAGAGGGCCCTGGGGTCGTCGGCGTGCAGGGCGACGTACCGCGCCGCGCCGAGCATGCCGCCGGAGGCGCCGGTGATCATCCGGACGTGGCGGTGGAAGCCGGGGATCGTCTCGTCGAGCTTGCGGAGCACCGTCTGGGTCCAGATCGACGCCCGAAGCGCTCCGCCGCTGGTGGTCACCACCGCGACGATCGGCTTGCCCGCGGCGCCGCCGGGGGCCGCCCCCGCTCCTCCGGACCCCCATCTCAGGCCGGCGAGCCAGGCGTCGAGCATCTTCTCGCGGGCCTCCCGATCGACGCGGCCGTCGGCGACCAGGCGGTGGGACCTCTGGAACTCCGCCAGGTCCACGACCGCGCCGTAGGAGCGGGGCTTGGAGCGGCTTTGGCTCAGGTGGTAGCGGTATTGCTCGCCCACGCTCGGGTAGAGGTTCGGCGCGCCCGGGGAGCGGCCGGCCAGGTCGCGGACGACGACGTCGTAGTCGAGCATCCCCGAGGCCGCCACCAGGGTCAGGCCGACCCCGAAGACGATCGCCCGCGACTTCTTGTGTCCGCGCACCCCCAGCCAGGCGACGGCCGTGGCCGTCACTCCCATCAGGATGCAGAGCGAGAACGCCGGCGGCAGCAGCCGACGGGTCGCGCCCGGGAAGAGCCAGGACGCGGCGTACAGGATCCCGACGATGATCACCATGTTCTTGGCGTTGCCGCCGGGGTCGAGCTGCTCGGGATCCAGCCGCCACAGTTGGCGGAGGTCGAGCCGACGCCGGGCCGCCTGGCGGCAGAACTCGTTGAGCCGGGTGGGGATTCGGGTCGTCACCACCACGCCGGCCGCCGCCACGCCGGCGACGAGGCCCAGCAGCCAGTGCTCCGCCACCACGTCCCGCACGTCCCCCTCGCGAACCGCCGGCAGGACCGCCGGCAAGGCCAGGGGGAGCAAGACCGGCGAGGCCGCGAAGAACACGAAGCCGATCATCTGGCCGCTGGCCGTCGCCCGTCCGGGGACCAACAGCCCCACCCGCGCCGGCAAGAACGCCCGCAGGGTCGGCGCCAGACGGACCCACAACCGTTGCTCCGGCTCGTCGACCCTCGCCTCGTAATCGTTGACGAAGACCAGGTAGAACATCCAGGCGACGAACAGGGTGGAGCCCAGCCCCGCCATGAACTGCGCCCAGGGCTCGGGGCTCCAGAACAGGCCGGGCATCCCCATGCTGGAGAGTCCGCCGTAGATCAGCCACAAGAGGAAGGCGACCAGGAACATCGCGACGTGCGGCGCCAGGCCGGCGTGGACCGCTCGCCAGAGGACCGGGAGCAGCCGTCGATACGCGACCAGGGCCAGACCCAGGACGACCGCCAGGATGGTCCACTGCGAGTCGTTGTAGATCCGGGCCACGGTGGGGAGGTTGGAGTCGGCCCCGCTGGAGCCGCCCCGGGCGACGGTGAGCACCTGCTGCGCGCCGACGGTCGCGGTCGCGGCGGTCGCCGGCTTCTCCGCGTCCTCCCTGGCGAACGACAGGACGAAGTTCAGGTAAAACGGCGACGCCGCCACGATCAGCCACGCCAGGGCCGTCAGCCGGAACCCCCGGCCGCCCTCCCGCGCCGCGCGGCGTCCTCCCTCCGTCGTCTCCTCGGCGTCGGTCATGTTCGAGCCGTCCTCCCTGGCTTGGCTCCGCGTCCTCGACGTCCCCGTCGAGTTCGATCCGTCGGCCCCGATCGGCCGGCCCCTTCGTGGAATGGGATCCCCACAATGCGGCGGACGGCCGGGGAAATCAAGGTCGATCGCGGGGTCGCGGCGGTCAGGCGCGGAGCGCCCTGGGGGCGTGTGGGAGGCTGAGGTCGCGGTTGCGGGCGACCTGGGCGGCGATCGGCTCGGGCATGCCGCCGCGGGCCAGAAGCCGGTCGGCGACGGCGACGGCTTCGGCGTGGTCGCCGGTGTAGTAGAGCGAGACGCCGTACTCCATCTCCAGCAGGTAGTCGTACAACGGCTTCCAGACGAACAGCCGCGTGGGCGCCGGCGTCGGGACCCGAAGCGCCTGGCGGAAGAAGATCTGGGCCGCGGCGAACTCGCGCGCCTTTTGAAAGCGCATCGCGACGTGATAAAGCGGTTCGGCCCGGTGGGGCGAGTGCTGGAACGCGGCCAGGTGATCGGCCATGACTTCCGGCCAGGGGTCGCCCCGGCGCTCCCGCAAGACGGCGACCTGGTGGAGCGAGAACCAGACCTCGTCGGCCCAGCCTCCCATCGTGGCGCGACGGCGGTAGTGGCGGATCGCCAGGTCCAGGTCGCCGGCGTCGCGGTAGCTCTGCGCGAGGTAGAAGACGTTGCGGGCGTCGTCGGGGTCGTCCAGAAGCGCGCGTTCCAGAAGCAGGGCGTCGCGGCGGTAGGTCAAGGGGTCGCGCGCCCGCGCCCCGTCGTGGCTGACGACCGTCCGGACGCCGGGGAGGAACGCCGACGTCTTGGCCTCCGGGCAGGTCAGGTACTCGTGCAGCACCCCCTTGTACCGCCAGGGAAGCGCGTTGCGGACCAGTTGCTTGCGGTGGTAGCGGGTGGCGCCGTAGACGACCTCGCAATCGTGGGAGTCGGCCCCCAGCGCGGGGCGGGCGAAGCCCGGATCGAGCGCCAGCGTTTCGTCGGCGTCGATGACGAAGGTGTAGTCGGCGCGGCCGCGGGCGGCCTCCAGCACCTCGTTGCGGTTGTGGGCGAAGTCGACCCAGGGGCGTTCGAGCAGCGCGCCGGGGCGGTCGGCGAGGGCCTCGCGGACCAGATCTTGGGTGCCGTCGTCGGAGCCGGTGTCGGCGACGACCCAGCAGTCGACCAGCGGCAGGACCGACGCCAGGCAGCGACGGATCACGGGGGCCTCGTTCTTGACGATCATGCCCAGGCAGATGGTCGGTCGCTGATGGCGCATGGCTTCGCTCCGGTCGTGGCGCGTCCGAGAGATCGTCGAGGCGTCGGACCTCGCCGTGACACCGTAAGGCGCGGGGGGCCGGATCGGGACGAGGGCCGGCGGAATCCGCATGCATCGACCGATGCGGACTGGAACGTTCCGCAAAAATCGGTCGAGGAATTCACCTCGCTCGGGGAAACGTTCTAGGGTTCGTGAGTGGCGCCTCGGCGTTGGTGACAAGTCAGGAACATGAGTGGAATTCAAGGGAGACTTGAAATGAAGAAGCGGCGAAGCGTCGCGTTCAGGGCCGATCTTCACGACGTCCTTGAGCGGAGGGTGGTGTTGAACGCGGCCCAGCCCGCGGCCCAGCTCGCCGGCCTGGTCGCCGAGGCGCCGCCGTGGGTCTCGTCGATGCGGCACGGCTCGATCGTGCCGCCGGCCGTTCCGACGGCCGTTCCGACGGCGGCGTCGGCCCTCGCGCCGCAAGAGGCGTCGTCCGCCATCGCGGTCGTCGGCTTCCGCGGCCGGGTCGCCGGCGTGACCAACGGCGAGGTGACGTTGAGCTTCGTCGTGTACGACCGGAGCCGCTCGAACGTCCTGTTCCAGGAAACCCAGACCGTGGTCGTCCGCAACCGGACTTTCGGCGTTCAGATCGGCGCCGCGACTCCGGGAGGACTCCCAAGCTCGCTGCTCCAGGGCGGCCTGCCGGCCATCGTCACCTACACTCAGCCGGGGGCCGGCCGCCTCCTGGGATCCGGTCGCCTCCGTCCCATGGACGTGAGGTTCGTCGCCGACCCGACGCCGACGCCGGATCCGACGCCGACGCCGACCCCGGATCCGACGCCGACGCCGGGGCCCACCGGCCCGCAAGGGCCCCAGGGCGATCCCGGTCCCGCCGGAGCGCAGGGCGATCCCGGCCCCACCGGTCCCGCCGGAGCGCA
>CALCIB010000083.1 GCA_937907525.1 uncultured Planctomycetales bacterium
AGGACGTTATTCCGACGTCTTCCCCCCTCGCGGGGGAAGACAGACCGCGAAGCGGCCGGATGAGGGGAAGGGCGCGAAGGAAAGCCGTCGGGAATTCGAAAGGCCGGTTCAGGCGACTCGGAATCCCAACGGCCCTCGGGTTCGCTCCCCCTCATCCGGCCCTTCGGGCCACCTTCCCCCGCGAGGGGGGAAGGACGTATAAGCATCGACCAAGGCTGAAGCACCGCTCAGGAGGCGGCGGCGACGCTCAGGATCTGCACCGTGGTGTACGGCTGGCGGTGACCGCGACGGCGTCGCATGTTCTTGCGACGGCGGAACTTCTGGATGATGATCTTCTTGGTGCGGAACTGGTCGACGATCTTGGCCTCGACCTTGGCGCCCTCGATCAGGGGTTCGCCGATGGTCGGCTCCCCCTCGCCGGCCAAGAGAAGGACCTTGGCGAAGACCACGGGATCGCCGGCCTTCCCCTCGCGGCGGTCGACCCGGATGAAGTCGCCTTCCGAGACGCGATACTGATGGGAACCGTCTTCAAAAACAGCGTACATGGTTGGATTCGAAGCTCCTGGGCGGGCGACGGGCCCGCGTGCGACGAGCGCCGGGACGCTCGGGCTCGCCCGCCCCCGACCTCTTCCCGCGGATTGGGTGGTTCAACCTCGTCGCGCGGAATCCCCTCCCGCGCGAGAAGAAGGCGAAACCGTACCACATGCGAGAGGGGCGAATCAAGGCGAGAAGGAAAGAGAAAAGTCAGTACATGCATTCCCTCTCCCGCCGGGAGAGGGTAGCCGCGCCAGCGGCGGGTGAGGGTCGCGGCGCTTCGGAAGGAGCGTCGGTTTACGATCCGCCGACCCGACGCTCGCTCCGAAGCGCGATGACCCTCACCCGGCCCTTCGGGCCACCCTCTCCCGGTGGGAGAGGGGACGCATGCGTTGCCTTGTCGGATTTTGGATTATTATCGGAATCTCGAAGAATCCCAGGGCCGATCTCCCGCCCCGGCGCATGGGAGGGGTGGAATTCGGGAGGAGGGGGCCGAATGCGACCATCGACCGGGGGCTTGCGGGGCCTGTTCACGGGCGGATCGACGACGGGGATGACCGACGGCGAGTTGCTGGAGCGGTTCCGCTTGCGAACCGGGCCGGCGGACGCGGCGGCGGAATCGGCGTTCGAGGCGCTCGTGGACCGGCACGCGGCGATGGTCTGGGGCGTCTGTCGGCGGTCGCTGGACCGTTCCGACGCCGAGGACGCCTTTCAGGCGACGTTCCTGGTCCTCGTCCGCAAGGCCGGCTCGATCCGGGTCGATGACCGAGGTTCGGCCGGGCGCTGGCTTTACGGCGTGGCGCGGAAGGTCGCGGCGCGGGTCCGCTCGGAAGCTCGCAAGCGTCTTCCGGCGGTCGTCGAGCCGACGGCCGACGACGACCCCGCGACGCTCGCCGAGCGCCGGGACGTCCGCGACGCGGTGGCCGACGAGCTTGACCGCCTCCCCCCGAAGTACCGTCGTCCGATCGAGTTGTGCGACTTCGAGGGCCTGACCTACGAACAGGCCGGCGTTTCCCTGGGCTGGCCGACCGCGACGATCAAGAGCCGGCTGGCCCGCGGACGCTCTCGGCTGCGGTCGCGGCTGGAGCGCCGGGGACTCGCGCCGACGGCGGGGGTCGTCCTGATCGAGTTCGCCCGCGGGGCCCAGGCCGGCGTCCCGAAGTCGTTGACCCCCTCCACTTTGCGAACCGTCGCGCTCGCCTCGGGGCTGGTCCCCGGAGCGGTCGCGAGGCTTGCCGAAGGAGTCGTCCGAGCCATGCTGTTGCAAAAGTTGAAGCCCCTCGCCCTGCTCCTGGCCGCCGGCGCGGCCACCGCCGCGGTGGCCGTCGCCCGCCCGCCCCAGGAGGCCGCGCCGAAGCCTCCGGCCGCTCCATCGGCCCCGGCGGATCGCCCCGATCGCGCCCCGCGGTTCGCCCGAGTGCTGGCGACGGGCGAAACCGTCGAGGTCGTCGGCGTGTCCACCTTCCCGCCCGGCCCCAAGACCTGGTGGCGGCCCGACGGCGCGCCGATTGAAACCGCGCCTTGCGATCCATTCCCTTACCGTCCGAGCGAGCATGTCGCCCTTTTGGCGAAGGAACTGATCGAGTTGCAACTCGCCATCCAGGTACCGGCGGACCTGGACACGAAGGACTTCCAGTGGCGGGTCGACGACTGGCATCAAACCACGCCGGACCAGGCGGCCACGCGCGACGGCGAGCCGGTCCCTGGGCTGAAGACCCTGTACGTCTCGATCCCCCGCGGCTTGCATCCGACGTCGCTCACCGTGCGGTTCGACGCGCCGGCCGGGGCCTGGCGATCGCTCGGGGCGTGGGACAACCATCATGGCGGCGTGATCAGTTCGATCGGGGACCGGAGCCTGATCTTCAGCGACGCCGTCGAATCGAACGGCGGGACGATGATCTCGTTCGCCCACGGCCTGCCCCCCTCGGTGCCGATCCGGATCGTGGCGTTCGATCGGGAGGGCCGCGAGTTCGAGGGCGAGTCCGCCGGCGGCGGCTGGGCCCGAACGCCGACCGGCGAATCGTTCGGCATGCTGGGGCGCCGCTTCCAGATCCCCCTCGCCGACGTCGCCGGGTTCCGCGTCCAGGCCCGTCTGGTCGAAAACCTCGTCATTCCCGACATCGCCCTGAAGCCGCGCCCCGCCGACGATCCCCGTTGACCGATTCGCCCGGCCGGGGTAGCAAGTCTTTGCGTCACATCGGCCGAGGGGCGGGAATTTTTTCCGGATTCCTGAAATCGCCGCGCGCGATCCGCGGATCATCCAGTCGAAGCGGGATCGCGCGCTCTTTGGCAAGACGATAAGCAAGTGGAAGCAAGGCGAGACTTACTCGCAAACGATCCCCGCGGCGCGGCGAAATCGGTTCCCTCTCCCCTCGGGCTGACGACCCGACACTTTTTCGGAGGCCGCGGCGATCATCGCCTTCTCCCCTTGAGGGAGAAGGCCGTTAAGCGCTGGCTTGCGTGAGAGTCGCATGCGGGATCCGATAAGTGTCGGGTCGTCAGCCCGGTGGGAGAGGGGATGTCGCCTCGCCCGTTCCAGGTTTGACGGTTGCTGAAAAAACCACATTCGAACTCGACGATCGAAGCCAAACCGAAAACCGTGAATAAACCATGTCGATCAAAAGACTTACGTCGATCAAAACAGCGCGTCCGGGCGCGCGAGCGAACCCGAATCGGAGCCGAGGCGATGACGCGGATATCGATCCTGATCGTGGCGGCGGCGGTGGGTTGGCCGGGGATCGGGGACGGCGACGATCCGGAGTTGAAGCGGGTCGACGGGCTGTTGCTGGCGGAGACCGCCTCCAAGCCGGTGGAGGAGTGGCGGCTGGAGTCGGTTCGATCGGCCTACGAGGCCCTCGCCCGCCAGGTCGCGGGCGATGCCGAGCGGCGTCGGGTCGTCGAGGACCGGCTCAAGAAGGTGGACGGGCTGGAACGAACCGCCGAGGCCGCTCGGAAGTTCGTCGCCGCGACGTCGAAGAGTCTGGAACTGGATCGCGAGTTCGACCGCCTGGAGCGCCGGTTGATCGACGCCGAGCGCGCGCGGGGCCGGGCGTTCGACGCGGTGGGGTTCGTGCAGCCCTCGGCCAGGATGCACAAGGGCCGCAAGTTATTCGCGCTGATCGGCTTGAGGGACGGGGCGGTCTCGGCCTATCTGGACGTCCCCCCCGGTCTCGACGCCCGCTCCTTGACCGCCCGCCGCGTCGGCGTCCGCGGAAAGTCCCGCTACGATCCCGACTTGAAAGCCCGCCTCATGACGGTTCGCGACCTGGTGAATCTGGAGGCGAGGGAGTGACGGCCTTCCTCTTATATAAGGAAGCGCCTGAGTCCGGGGAGGATTAACCACAGAGTCACTGAGGACACAGAGAAGAAAGGAAGGGGAGAGAAAGGAGAGAAGGGAGAGAAGGGAGAGAAGGAAACCAATTCTCCTCTTCTCTCCTCTCCCCTCTCTGTGTCCTCTGTGACTCCGTGGTTCATTGTCTTCCGATTCGAGCCCCGGCGGTCGCGGTCACTTCGCCTCGGCGGCGGCCTCCTTGGGGGCGTCGCGGTTGGGGACGGGCTTGCCGGCGAGGACGGCGTCGATTTCGGCGGTGAGCCGCTCGATGATGTCGGGGGTGTAGCCGACGTGGGCGGCCTGGACGACGCCCTTGGCGTCAAGCACGACGATGGTGGGGAGCCCCTCCACCTTGAAGAGTTTACCGATGGAACCGGTGGGGTCCAGGCCGATGGCGGCGTTGGGCTTGCCGTCGAGTTCGATCTTCTTCTCGGCGAGGGTCTTCTCGATGAGTTCGCGGACCTCGGCCGGTTCGGCGGGCTCCGCGTCCTGGCTCAGGGCGACGACCAGCACGTCCTTCTTGGTTTCGTCCTTGGCCAGGGCGTCGACGAGCTTCTGGATCTCGGGGAGTTCGGCCAGGCAGGGGGGGCACCAGGTGGCCCAGAAGTCGAGGACGACCACCTTGCCGGCGAGGTCGGCGTTGGTCGCGGTCCTGGTCTTGTCGGGTCCGTCGAAGAGGGTCAGCGCGAAGTCGGGGGCGGGTTTGCCGACGAGGGCGTCGACGGCCATCTCGGGGCGCTGGCCGGGGGCGGCGCCGGGGTCGGCGAGGGCCTGCTGGAAGGAGTCGACCTTCTCGAAGCCCTCCGGGGCCTTGAAGGCGAAGGCGTCGGCGGCGGGGGGTTCGGTGGAGACGGCGCCGGAGGTCCAGCCGAGCTTGCCGACCTTCACCTCGGAGCCCTGGCGGGCGACCTGCTCCAGGAGCTTGGGATCGATCTGCATGTCGATGTCGGTCAGGAGCTTGGTCTTCGGGTCGACGACCAGCTTCAGGCCGGGGCCTTCCGCCCTGGCGATCAGCAGGGTCGGGGCGGCGGCGTCGCCTTCGAGCTTGAGCGAGCCGCCGAGTTGGCCGATGACCTTGGCGGGTTCGGGAGCGGTCAGGAGGTTGACCAGGACGAACATCGGCACGCCGGCGGGACCGCCGAAGAGCATCGCGCCGACGGGCCCTTCGCGAAAGGTCTCCAGGCTGATCTCCTTGGGGGCGGGAGCGGCGAGGTACTTCTTGAGTGGGTCGACGACGGTGGTGGCGGTCTCGCCGTCGATGACGAGCTTGACCGGGCCGGCGTCGAGGTTCGCCTTGTTGGGCCGGGCGAAGGTCAGGTGCAGGGGCAGCTCCTGCCTCTGGATTCGGCCGCCGACGTTCATGTCGACCACGAACCGGCCCTGGTCGGCGTAGGCGCCGAGCGTCTGGTACGCCTTGACGACCTCGTCCAGAAGCGCGGCGGCCTTGGGGTCGTCGGCCCCTTCCCCGGGCTGGGCGGCCGGCGGTTGGGGGTCCTGGGCGGCGGCCGCGAGGGTCCAGGCCAGGACCAGCCCCGCCGCCGCGGCGAGCCTGGGGAAGCGGACGCGCCGGGGCGCGGGGAGACGTGAACGCATGAGTCGTCCTTCGCGTGTCGAGCGTGCGCGGGTCCGGCGCCGATCCCGACGGGAGCGGCCACTCGCCCGACCCGGACGTCGCGATCATCGTAACCGCCACGACCGCGCCCCGTCGAGGCGATCGCCCGAATCGGTCCTTTTCTAATCGGCGCGACGCATGTCCACGCCCTCGACGCCGGGGATCCGCGACAGCTCGGCCGCGGCCTGGACGGGGGGGACGTCGGGGCGGAGGCGGACGCGGTAGGTCAGGTCGATCGATCCCCCCTGCCGGGTCGTCTCGATCTCAAGCAGGCTCGACTTCACGGCGACGATCGCGAGCGCCTGCTCGGCGGTGGAGCGGACGTCCTGGGAGGCGGCGAGCCGGACCTTGAGTTTGACCTCCGCGCCTCCCAGCGAGGAATCGCGTCGCGGCGGCCACAAGGCGGGCGCGGCGACGCCGACCACCCCCAGGCCGACGACCGCGACCATGGCGTTGTTGGCCCCCGCGGCCATTCCCACCACGACCGCCATGATGACGAACGCGGTGTCCTGGGTGTCCTTGACCACCGTCCGGAACCGGGCGACCGAAAGCGCCCCCACCAGGCTGAAGGCCCGGGCGACGCTGTCGCCGATGACCTGGGTGGCCATGGCGATGGCGACCGACAGCAGGACGAGCGTCACCGGGAAGGTCGCCTGGCTCCCCTGTCCCCGGCGCGCCCAAAGATACACGCCGGCGACCCCCGCCCCCAGCACCAGCGACGAGGCGATCCGCCACGCCATGACCGTCGCCGAATAGCCCTGCGGGTTCGACAACGAATCGTTCAACCACTCCGGCATTTACGGGCTCCTCCACGTCGCGCGAATCGAAGATTCATTATACGCGGAGGATCAAGGAAGTTCCGCGTCGCGAACCGCGGGGAGCCCCAGCAGATACGCGCGGCGGGCGTCGGCGAAGCCGCGAAGGCTCGTCGCGCCCTCGGGTCGTCCCGGCCCTCGGCCCTTCGCGGCCGGCGCGGCGGGCTTGGGGTCGGGCGTGGGATCGGGCGCGACGGCGGCGAGGAACTCTTCATATGAAGAGAGCTTGCGGGTATCGGCCTTCACCTCCGACCCGATCGACTTCGCGAACCGCGTCACCGTCGGGCCGAGGTCGTTCCAATCCAGATCCTTTCGCGCGATCGCCTTGACGTAGCCGAGATACCGGGCCTTGAGCGCCGGCGCGGCCAGCAGCCGGGAGCGCAGCGGCATCCGCGAGTCCTTCGCGTCCACCCCGACCAGCGGGTCGAGGTCGACGCCCCCGCCGCCGGGACCGCCGAACCCCGGAGGAGGCCCGAAACCGCCGGGGCCGCCCGGAGGAGGACCGCCAGGGCCGAAGCCTCCTCGCCGACCGCCGCCGGGAGGGCCGAAGCCGGGAGGCGGCCCGAAACCGCCGCCGGCGCTGAAGGTCTCGTTCATGTCGTGGGGGACGAGGTGGAACTTGCCCTTGGGATCAAGGTATATGCTGTAGTCGCTGGCTCGGGTCCAGTAGCCGTCGCCGTTGACCAGGGCGACGTCCAGGGCCAGGAACTTGAGGGCGCCGTCGATGTCCAGCATCGGTTCGAGGGCCGCTTCGAGCCGGTCGACCGGGGTCTGGTCCAGGGTCCGGCAAAGCGTGACCAGGGCCTTCCAGGCGGCGTCGGCTCCTTTCTTGGACGACTTCAACTCGTAGCGCTGTTTGTAGGGGGCGAGGTCTTCGCCGTGATAGCCCAGGCCGCCGTCGGCGCCGGGGTTGCCGGGGACCTTCCAGCGGGCGCCCCGGTCGGTCCCGAAGTTCTCGGCGAGGAAGATCTTGTCGAACTGCTGGACGTTGACGTACAGCCCCCAACTCTCGCCGTTGACGACCACCCGGACGAAGTTGGCCTGGGGCGCGGGGAGGTACTCGCGGGCGATCGTCGAGAACAGGACCGTCCGCAGGAAGCTGGGATCCTCGTGCGAGTTCAGCAGGTTGAGCGTCTTGTACCCTTCCAGCCGGGCGGATTCGTCGGTGAAGTCGATCGAGACGTTGAGCGACCGCTTGCGGCCCTCGCCGACGGTGAAGTACGACGACATCCCCCGAAAGTGGACCCCCACGCCGGCGATCGCGCGGCCGTCGACGGTCAGGGTGGCGGGGACCTCGACGTCGGTCTTGTGGAAGGCCGACAACTGGGACTCCCAGTCGTCGCCTTCGAAGTCCAGGAACAGCGTGCGGACGACGTCCGGGTCGTACAGCGGCTTGCCGGCGAAGGAGGGGACGTCCTGTTTGGCGACCTTGGGGCCAGGTTTCGCGGGCTCCTGGCGACGGCCGAAGCCCGGCGGCGGGCCGAAGCCGCGGCGGTCGTTCCGGGCCGTCTTCTCGCCCGCGACGGCGGCCTCGCGTTCCTCGGCGTTGAGGCGGCCGTCGCCGTCGGCGTCGTACTTCTTGAGGATCTTCCGCGGCTGGCCCCCCGGCGGGCCGCCGGGCCCGCCGAAGCCGGGGGGGCGGGGCATGATCGAGCCCAGGGCGCGCGCGAGGGCCGCGGCGTCGAGCCCTCCCTTGGCGTCGGCGTCGGCGGTTCGGACGAAGCGCTCGGCGGCGTCGGCGAGTTCGGCGGCGGTCAGCTCGCCGTCGGCGTCGGAGTCGACGGCCTTAAGAAGCGCGGGGCCGAAGAACGAGCCGGGGCCGAAGTCGGAGTCCTCGGGGACGTTCATTCCCGGCGGGCCTGGCAGGCGGCGGTTGAGCGCGCGGCGGAGGGCGTCGGCGTCGAGCGCGCCCGCGCCGGCCTTGTCGGCGTCCTTGAGGAACCCGGCGGCGAAGTCGCGGGCCTCGGCGACGGACAGCCTGGCGTCGCGGTCGGAGTCGGCCTCTTTCAGCAGGGCGTCGGCCATGAACGCGCCGGGGCCGAACCCCCCTGGCGGCCCCGGCGGCGGTTCTTGGGCGTGTGGACGGCTCCAGCCGCCGAGCAGGCACGCCGCGGAAAGCGTCAGGACGCGCGCGTGATTCATGGACGTGATTCCCCCTCGGTCCTCTCTCGCGTCGCTCGGCCCGGAAGCGTGGTACGCCCGGGGCGGTTCCATGATGGGGCCGCCGCGCCGAATCCGCAACGGGGCGCGAGTCGCCGAGGCGGATTTCGATCCGATGGCGGCGGCCCAGGGTTTGCGATCAGTTTGCGATCATTGGAGACGTCGATGATTTCGATGGCCGACGACGGAAGGAGCGACCCCGATGAAAGCGTTGCGGTGGCACGGCACGGGCGACGTGCGCGTCGAGGACGCGCCCGATCCGAGGATCGAGGACCCCGGCGACGTCGTGATCAAGATCACGTCGACCGCCATCTGCGGATCGGATCTGCACTTATATGACGGCCTGATGCCGATGATGGAGAAGGGGGACGTCCTGGGCCACGAGCCGATGGGCGTGGTGGTGGAGGTCGGCTCGGGGGTGAGGAAGCTGAAAAAAGGAGACCGCGTGGTCGTCCCCTTCACCATCTCCTGCGGCGCGTGCTGGTTCTGCGAGCGGTCGCTGTACTCGCTTTGCGACCGCTCCAATCCCAACGCCGAGGCGGCCCGCGCCATGCTGGGGGCCTCGCCGGCGGGGCTGCTCGGCTACTCGCACCTGGTGGGCGGGTTTCCGGGAGGGCAGGCGGAGTACCTGCGGGTGCCGTTCGCGGACGTCGGCCCGATCAAGATCGAGTCGGACCTGCCGGACGAGAAGGTGCTGTTCCTCTCCGACATCTTCCCCACCGGCTACATGGCCGCGGAGAGCGCCGAGATCGAGCCGGGCGACGTCGTGGCCGTCTGGGGCTGCGGCCCGGTCTCCCAGTTCGTCATCCAGAGCGCCTGGATGCTGGGCGCGGGCCGGGTGATCGCCATCGACCGCGTCCCCGAGCGGCTGGAGATGGCCCGCGTCCAGGGCAAGGCCGAGACCATCGACTTCATGGAGGAGAAGGTCTACGACCGCCTCATGGAGATGACCGACGGCCGGGGGCCCGATCGCTGCGTCGACGGCGTCGGCTGCGAGGCCCACGCCGGGGGGAGTCTCGACGCCGTTCTCGACCGCGCCAAGGTCGCGCTTCACCTGAAGACCGACCGCGTCCACGTGCTTCGAGAAGCCATCATGTGTTGCCGCAAGGGGGGGACCATCTCCATCCCCGGCGTCTACATCGGCATGCTCGACGGCATCCCCATGGGCCCGCTCATGAACAAGGCGCTGACGATCAAGACCGGCCAGACGCACGTCCCGCGCTACCTGAAGCCGCTCTTGAAGAAGATCGAGGACGGCGAGATCGACCCGTCGTTCGTCATCACCCACACCGTCCCGCTCGACGACGCGCCGACGATGTACAAGACCTTCCGCGACAAGGAGGACGGCTGCGTCAAGGTCGTGCTCAAGCCTTGACGAGCCGTTCGCCGTCAGCGCCCGCCGACGTCCTCCGTCGCGCGGGCCCTGGCCGCGGTCGAGACGTGGGGCGCGGGGACGGCCGACTTGGGCGCGCGGCCGAGGGCCCTGGCCGCCATGCCCAGACACCATCGGATCGAATTCTTACCCATCATCAACACCACTCCGACGACCGTCGCGATGATGGACGTCGCCGGCAGCACGGTCTCCGGGCCGAAATACGCGAATAGGGGCGTCATGCGCGACCTCCTTGTGCGCTTGAAAGAAATCACGGCGGATTCGAAACGGGGGCGGCGCGCCCCGCTTGCCTGGAGGGGAGGCGCGGATTACATACGAAAGCCGCGATCCCCGCAAGGGCGGATCGCCGGCCCATCCTCGGGATCGGCCGTTCAGGATCGACGACTTCAACGGAAACGCCGAAGGATTCTCAAATCATGCGACGCGCGACGCTCGGTCTTGGGATTCTGCTCTTCCTGGCCGCGGGGGCCTTCGCGGAGGATCCGTCCGCGCCCCTGGTCCTGGACGTCTGGCCGGGCCCGGCGCCCGGCGAGGTCGGGTCGATCCCGGCGGAAGGCTACATCGACGAGCAGCCGCCGGGAGTCAAGCGGCTGGCGAACGTCTCGCGGCCGACCCTGACCGTGTACCGCCCCGCTCCCGAAAAGGACACCGGCGCGGCGGTGATCGTCTGCCCCGGCGGCGGTTATCACATCCTGGCGATGGACCTGGAGGGGGACGAGGTCGCCGCCTGGCTCAACTCGATCGGCGTCACCGGGATCGTCCTGAAGTACCGGGTTCCCCGCCGCGAGGGGACGCCGCCGGACAAGCTGCCGATCCAACCCCTGATGGACGTCCAGCGCGGCTTGCGGCTGGTCCGAAGCAAGGCGGCCGACTGGAAGCTGGATCCCCACCGGATCGGCGTTCTGGGCTTCTCCGCGGGCGGCCATCTCTCGGCCGCCGCCGCCACCCGATACGGCGACGCCGTCTACCCGCCGACGGACGACGTGGACGAACTCGACGCCCGGCCCGATTTCGCGGTCCTGGTCTATCCCGGCGGCATGGAGAACGCCGACGATCCCGAAAACCCCGTCGCCCGCGTCACGCCCGGGACCCCGCCGATGTTCCTGGCCCACGCCGGCGACGACCAGGTCAGCCCGATGAACAGCGTGGGCATGTACTCGGCCTTGAAGAAGGCCGGCGTCCCCGCCGAGCTGCACGTCTACGCCGCCGGCGGCCACGGCTTCGGCGTGCGTCCCAGCGACAAACCCTGCTCCACCTGGCCGAAACGCTGCGAGGAATGGATGCGGTCGATGAAGCTCCTGGGAGGGTCGTGAGCCCCGTTTCGTCAAAAACATGAGGTTCGATCGATGCCAAACATCCCTTCTCCCCTTGCGGGAGAAGGTGCCCCGGAGGGGCGGATGAGGGGTGGGCGCGACCGGAAGCCTCTGGAAACGCCCATCCCTCATCCGGCCTTCGGCCACCTTCTCCCACAAGGGGAGAAGGTGGGCGTGCTTGCCTCGCGGGGCTTTCGATAGGGTGGCTTTCGCGACGGGTCAGCCGCCGGCCCTGGCCTGGCCCTCGGCGAACGCCTGATCGAACAGACGGCCGGGGGTGGGGAAGCCCATCCGCTCCTTGACGAAGCGGGCGGCCTCCGCGGCGCCGTGCTCGCGATCCATGCCGGGATCCTCCCACTCGACGGAGAGCGGCCCCTCGTAGCCGATGTCGTTGAGGGCGCGGGCGATCGAGTCGAAGTCGACCTGGCCGCGGCCCGGGGAGCGGAAGTCCCAGCCCCGGCGGGGGTCGCCGAAGTTGAGGTGCGACGCCAGGATCCCCGTCTTGCCGTCAAGCGCCCGCGCGGCGTCCTTGACGTGGACGTGGTAGATGCGATCCGAGAACCTCCGGATGAACGCGACCGGGTCCACGAACTGCCAGAGCAAGTGGCTGGGGTCGAAGTTGAACCCGAACTCCGGCCGGTTGCCGATGGCCTCGAGCGCCGTCTCGGTCGAGTAGAGGTCGAAGGCGATCTCGGTGGGATGGACCTCCAGACCGAACTTCACGCCGAGCTTGCCGAACTCGTCCATGATCGGGTTGAAGCGGTCGGCGAAGTCCTTGAAGCCGGCCGCGATCATCGATTCGGGGACCGGCGGGAAGCTGTACAGCAGGTGCCAGATCGACGAGCCAGTGAAGCCGTTGACGATCTTAAGACCCATCTTGACCGCCGCGCGGGCGGTGTCGATCAACTCCTGGGCGGCGCGCTGCTTGACTCCCTCGGGCTTGCCGTCGCCCCAGACGTGGGGGGGGACGATCGCCTTGTGGCGTTCGTCGACGACGTCGCAGATCGCCTGGCCGACCAGGTGGTTGGACAGGGCCCAGGTCTTCAGGCCGTGGCGGGCCAGTTGGTCGTGCTTGGCCTGGCAGTACTTGTCGTCCTCAAGCGCTTTGCGGACGTTGAAGTGGTCGCCCCAGCAGGGGAGCTCGATCCCGTCGTAGCCCCACTGGGCGGCCTTCTCGCAGATCGTTTCCAACGGTAGGTCGGCCCACTGGCCGGTGAAGAGCGTCACGGGACGCGGCATGATGCGTTCTCCCTGCAATCTCTAGAAGAGGCGACGACGATCGGAGCGCGTCCCGACTCCGGCGACGGCCCGCCCGATCCGCGGGAAAGCGCAGGATAGCGCAACGGTCGCGCGCGGTCAACGATTTGACGCCCCGCCCGGCGGCGGATGATAATGAAGCCCGCGACGACCGTCCCCGATCCCTCCCTCGCGCGAGCCGCCATGCCCCCGACCGCGGTCCTCTTCGGTTTCGACGGCGTTTTGGCCGACGTCGAGAACGTCCACGTCGTCGCCTGGCAGCGGACGCTTTCGCGGCTGGGGTGGGAGGCGCCGGACGACGTCGCCGCCCGCGCCGCGGCGATGGACGACCGCGGCTTCGCCGCCGAGACGTTCGCCCGCCGCGGGGCCGTCGACGCCGACCTCGACGGTTGGGTCCGCGCCAAGCGGGAACTGACCGCCCGGATGATCGGGCTCAACCCGCGGCCCTTCCCCGGCGTCGTCCCATTAGTCCGGGCCCTCGCCGGCCGGGTCCGGCTGGCGATCGTCGCCGACGACCGCCGCGAGGACGTCGACGCCTTCCTGGCCGCGACCCGGTTGACCGACGCCTTCGAGTTGGTCGTCGCCGCGGGGGACGCCCCCTCACCCCCGCCGGCGCCCGACGCCCTGCTGGCGGCGCTGACGCGCCTGGGCGTCGCCGCCGCCGAAGCCGTCGCGGTGGCGGCCTCGCCCCCGACCTTGGCCGCGGCGGTCGCCGCGGGCGTCCCAAGCGTGGCCGTCGGGCACCGTCTGGAGGCCGGCGGCTGGTCGGCCGGCGCGACCTTCGTCCCGGACCTGGAACCCCCGGCCGACGCCCTCGCCGCGCTCGGCTTCGACGATCGGAGCGCGTCATGAGCGAGACCAACGGCCACGGCGGCCACGGCCCCCCCAAAGGGCCCAGGCGACGCCCCAGGCCCGCCAGCGGCCCCAAGCACCCCAAACCCAGCCCCATCGGCCTTCGCCAGCTTGAGCCGGGGATCTACGAGTTGGTCCATCCCAAGTGCATCGACGAGGTCGACCTGGACTACCGGGAGGCGATGGAGATGTGGAGGGCCGGCGAGCCCGAGGAGGCCCGCGACGCCCTCCGCTTCGCCCTCGAAGGCTGCTCCGACAACCTGTGGATCCACGCCGCCCTGGGCGCGATCGCGCTCAAGGAGCATCGCGACCCCAAGCTCGCCATGGGCCACTTCGGCTACGCCTTCGAGTTGGTCGAGCGCGCCATCCCGCCGGACTTCGTCGGCAGGATCCCCCGCGACGTCCCCGCCAACCGCCCGTTCCACGACGCCCTTCAGGGCCTCATCTCCTGCCTTCGCGCCGTCGGCGACGCCCGCGAGGCCGACCGCCTGGAGCGGATGCAAGAGTCGCTGAGATGACCAGGGAAACGCTGGCGACGCTGGCCGGCGCGGCATAGAATCGGCGCGTTGGAACCTTGATTGATTTTCCGATCCGTCCACCTGTCAGCAGCGCGGAGGCCCCCATGCGCGAACGCGAGCGGAACCGGCGACACTTCCTCCATGACACGGCGGCCCTGGCCGCGGCGATCGCCGCCATGCCCGCGGCCAAGGTGGCCGTCGCGGCCGAGGACGCGCCCGAGCCCCAAAAGTCGAGCGCCAACGAGACGATCCGCGTCGGCGTCATCGGCGTCCACGGCCGGGGGATGGACCACGTCGGCGGCTTCAGCGGCCAGCCCAACGTCAAGGTGGTCGCGATCTGCGACATCGACGAAAACGTCATCGGCCCGGCCAAGAAGCACCTGGAGAAGGTCGATCCCAAGTCGCCGCCGAAGTACTACCAGGACCTTCGCAAGCTGCTGGACGACAAGGACGTGGACGTCGTGTCCGTCGCCACGCCCAACCACTGGCACGCGCTGGCGACCATCTGGGCCTGCCAGGCGGGGAAGGACGTGTACGTCGAGAAGCCGGTCAGCCACAACGTCAGCGAGGGCCGGCGGATGGTGCAGGCGGCCCGGCACTACAAGAAGATCGTCCAGACCGGCACCCAGTGTCGCAGCCACAAGGCCGTCCAGGACGCCATGGAGTTCATCCGCTCCGGCAAGCTGGGCGAGATCTACATGGCCAAGGGCCTCTGCTACAAGCCCCGCGGCTCCATCGGCCACAAGCCCGACGGCCCGGTCCCGGCCGGCGTCGACTTCAACGTCTGGCTGGGCCCCGCCCCCGAGCGGCCGTTCAACCCCAACCGCTTCCACTACAACTGGCACTGGTTCTGGGACACCGGCAACGGCGACCTGGGCAACCAGGGGATCCACCAGATGGACCTCGCCCGCTGGGGCCTGGGCGTGGACGAGTTCCCCAGGGCCGTCACGTCCTCCGGCGGCCGGTTCGGCTACAAGGACGACGGCGAGACCCCCAACACCATCTCCAGCTTCTACGAGTTCGGCGACAAGGAACTCCAGTTCGAGGTCCGCGGCCTGGTCACCAACCCCGAGCTGGACGTGAAGATCGGCAACCTCTTTTTCGGGACCGAGGGGATCCTCGCCATCGACGGCTACTCCACCTGGCGGACCTACTTCGGCCCCAAGCTGGAACAGGGCCCCAACGGCAAGGGGGGCGGCGACCACTACGCCAACTTCATCAAGGCCGTCCGCGCCCGCGACCACAAGATCCTGAACGCCGACATCGAGCAGGGCCACCTGTCGAGCGCCTACTGCCACCTGGGGAACATCGCCTATCGCCTGGGCCGCAAGCTCCAGATCAACCCGGCCAGCGAGTCGTTCGTCAACGACGCCGAGGCCGACGCCATGCTCACCCGCCACTACCGCGAGCCGTTCGTCGTCCCGGCGAAGATCGGCTGAGAACCCCTACCAACCGACGACGCGAGTCCCCTCTCCCGCCGGGAGAGGGTGGCCCGAGGAACGATGCCGAAACAAATTCCCGGAATGGAACCACAGAGTCACCGAGGACACGGAGAGTAAATTGAGAATTGAAATTCAATGGATTAGTAATTCCAATGGTTGAAGACGGCCGGATCGCTCCTCGTCCCTCCTCTCCGTGTCCTCGGTGACTCTGTGGTTCCCCTATCTTCGTCACATGGATTCGACAAGTTATTTCGGCATCGTTCCAAGGGCCGGGCGGGGGTCGTCGCGCTTCGGAGCGAGCGCGGCGACCGGCCGAACCGCGCCCGACGCTCCTTCCGAGGCGCGACGACCCTCACCCGCCGCTGGCGCGGCCGCCCTCTCCCGGTGGGAGAGGGGACGGAACGGAGGCGTCGCGCGACCTTCATCTCATTAGGAACGCCCCCATGAGCGGCCCCATCGTCCGCAAGTACGGATTCCCCAACCATGAACAGATCTTCGGCCGTCGCCCGCTGGAGCACGGGGCCGAGGAGCCGAAAAAGGACGAGGCGAAGGCCGGGAAGACCGACGCCGCGCCCGAGCCCGACAAAAAGAAGGACGGTCAGCGCGGGGCCTGAGCCTCGCGGGCCGGGGCGAGGTCGGCGTTGAGGATCTCGGAGAGTCGCAGCCCGGCCTTGGTCAGCCGCTCGACGACGACGCGGATCTGGACGTCCTGGTACTCCCGACCGAGCCGTTCGCCGGAGCGGATCATCCGGTCGGTCCCAGGGACGAGGTAGGCGTTCCTGGCCGCGGCCAGGCTCTCGTCGGCCCAGTCCTCGGCCTTGCCGCCGGTCCAGTCGCGGGACGTGGGCCGGCGGGCGACCTCGAAGAGGGCGGCGGTCACCGCGCGCTCGTTGCGGAACTCCCGGCGGAGGATGCCGGAGTCCCAGACCTGGTGCAGGTTCGTGGAGTCGTCGTCGAAGAACGTCACCTGGACCGCGTTGCCGCCGCGGTCGCGACGATCGCCGACGTGCAACGGCTGGTGCAGGTCTTGCACCAGATGCGCGACGTACCGCAGCGCCATGCGCCGCCGCGGCCCGGGGGCGGTCGGATCGGCGAGGATCCGACGGAACTCCGCCAGACGCGAGACGACGCAGTTGTCGCGGCAATAGCGGTCGTCGTAGCGGGGCGCGTCGATCGGCACGTTGACGTAGTGCCACGATGCGCTGCCGGGGACGTCGCGGGAATGCTCGTCGGCCCAGGTGGAGGCGTCGGCCAGGGTCTCGCCCTCGTCGAGGATCGCGCGGATCGCGGCCTTGGCCTCGGGAGTGAGCCGGCTCTCCGCCAGCCTGGCGGAGGCGCGATGACCGTTGCGCCCCCAGGCGAAGGCCGGCGCGGGGAGGGCGAGGAGGACGGCGAGGACCAGCGCGGCGGCGCGACTCGAAAAGGGCTTGTCCGTCATGTCGGGACCGCTCCGGGCCAGGGCGGGTTGACTCGTCCGCGGGGAGTCGCGGCGCGGGCCGCGCGCGCCTCGGCAACAGCATAGACGGCGGCGGCGCGGTTTTGCTAGTGTGGCCCGAAACCCAAGTGGCCCACCCCTTGCGACAGGACGTAACGATGTCGGCGCTCGATCCGTACTCCCCCTGCCCTTGCGGCTCCGGTGAAAAATACAAGTGGTGCTGCCAGAAGGCGGAGTCGTACGTCGAGCGTTCGCTGCGCCTGGAGCGCAACGGCCAGTACGAGGCGGCCATCGCCGCCCTGAGCGAGGGCTTGACGAAGCTCCCCGACACGCCCTGGCTGGCGATCCGCAAGGCCCTGCTGCTGGCGGCCCAGGACCGTCGCGAGGAGGCCGCGCCGCTGGTCGACGCCCTGCTGGAGAAGCATCCGAACCATCGCGGCGCGCGCGGGCTTCAGGTCCGGCTGCTTTTAGGCGGCGGCAAGCTTCGGGAGGCCGTCGACCTGCTGCAAGGGCAGTTGGAGGAGGCGGCCGACGGCGACGGCCGATCGCCGCGGGAGTTGATCGTCGGCGTCGGCTCGGGCCTCTTCCGCGCCGGCTTCGTCGCCGCGGCCATGGCGCATCTGGAACTGGCCGCCCGAGGCCCCGAGGACGAGGCCGAGGCGAGCGAGGCCGACGACCGCGTCGAGATGATGCGGCTTGAGATGCTCGACGCCCTGAGCGGCGCCCCCGGCGCCTCGCCCTGGCAGAAGAACCCGTACCAACTCCGGCCCCGCCCCGAGGGCCTTTCCGAGGACGCCGGCCGGCGCTTCGACGAGGCGCTGGGCTGGGCCGAACGCGGGCTCTGGGAACGAGCCTCGGCCGCGTTCGAGTTGCTCTGCGGCGAGCCGGCCGCGGCCCGCGCCGCGGAACTCAATCAGGGCCTCTGCCGCCTCCGCCTGGCCGACCACGACGGGGCCGTCGCCGCGATCCGCCGCGGGATCGCCGGCGCGGCGGCGACCGAGGACGTCGTCGACCTGGAAATCCTTTGCCAGTTGATCGACCCGGCCCTGGGCCCCGACCCGATCGAGGAGGTCGAGTTGTCGTGGTCGGTCCTGGACCGCCAGGGGTTGCTGACGCGACTGCGGAGCGACCGCTGGTGCGTCGAGCGCGGCGACCCCGGGGCCGAGATCGAGGAGGGAGAGGACCTGGAGTTCTCCCTGCTGGACCGCCCGCTTCCCGAGGAGGGCGCGAACCAGACGGCGGCCGACGTCCCCTTGATCGCCGCCACCGTGATCGTCGAGGCCGACGCGCTTAAGCTGGAGGCGTTCGACGACGGCCGACTGGAGGCGCTGGCCGACCGCCTCACCGCCATCGCCGGCCCGACCGTCCCGCCGGCCCACCCCAAGACCAAGGAGCTGGGCCCGGTCTCGCGGGAGACCGTGGTCCTGGACGTCGGCTGCGCCCCCTCGGCGAATCAGCCGCTGAAGGACCAGCGACGGCTGGTCGACGAGTTGGCCGCCGAGCGGCTGCGGACCAAGTGGCCCGACACCCCCATGGCCTACCTGGACGGCGAGACCCCCCGCGAGGCGGGTCGCGCCGGCGGCCATGAGGTCCCGTTGCGGGCGGCGCTTCTGCTTTTGCAATCGCGGAAGGCGCGCGGCGAGGCGGTCGACTGGGCCGGCCTGCGGACCATCCTGGGAGGCGTCCCCGAGGAGCCGGCGATCGACCCGATCGACGTCGAACTGGACAAGGTCCACATCGGCCGCTTGAGGTACGTCGACCCCCACGGCCTGGACGACGAGCGTCTGATCGACCTGCGCCAACGGGCGCTGCGTTGGGGGTTGCCGGACGTCGTCGCCGACTCCGCCCGCGAGATCGCCGCGCGGCGTCGCCTGCTGGAGCGCGAGGGCTTCCCGACCCTCCAGGTCTTCACCGACCTGGCCATGAAGGCCGTGTACGAGGACGACGACCGCGAGGCCGCCATGGCCTGGGTCGCCAAGGGCCGCGAGTCCATTCCCGCCGCCCGCCGCCCCGCGACGGCCGCCTCGTGGGACATGCTGGAGCTTCGCGTCCGCGGCCTGACCGGCCCGCCCGAGGAATGGGTTCCCGAACTGGCCAAGATCCTGACCCGTTACGAGGGAGACCAGGAAGGGACCCGCCAGGTCCTCTCCAACCTGATCGACATGGGCCTGGTCGAGGTGGCCCCCTCTCCGGACGACCCCGGCCGCTACGTCGCCGACCCGACCGTCCTGTACGAGCTGATGTCCCGCTACGGCCCGCGGGTGCAAGCCGTCGGCGGCGCTCCGGCCGGCGGCGGGATCTGGACCCCGGGCGGCGGACAGGGCGGCGGAGGAGGGGGTGTCTGGACCCCCGGCGCCCCCGCCGCCGACCCGGCGGCCGAGAAGCCCCGCATCATCTTCCCCGGCTGAGACGCCCCCGCCCCGCCCCCCGGTTTCAGGAGCCCCAGGATGCCCACCACCACCCGGAACGAAAGCGACGCGGCGTCGGCCCTGGTCCACGAGGGTTGGAACCACCTGATGTCCCAGCGCCCGCTGGCGGCCTGGGGCTCCTGGCGACGGGCCTTGCGGGCCGTTCCGGACTCGGCCGCGGCCCTCAAGGCCCTGGCGACCCTGGAAAGCGCCGGCGAACTGCCGCTGGCGGCGCGCAAGACCTACCGCTTCCGCCAACCTCGCGGCGACGCCCAACGCGAGCGCTGGGACGTCGCCACCCGCCGGGGGGGCGCCGAGGAGCTGGACGCCGCGGCGACCGTCTTCCAGCGACTCGTCGCCGACGCGCCCGACGACGCGGAGGCCTGGTTCAACCGCGCGCTTTGCCTGGCCTGGCGCGGCCGCGACGTCGAGGCCGTGGAATGCCTGGAGCGGGTCGTGGCGTTGGAGTCGGCGCATCACGCCGAGGGGGCCGTCGAGGCCTGGACGCTCGCCGAGGTGCTCCGCCAGGGGGGAGGCGCCGAGTCCCTGGCCGACGACCTTCGCTACGCCTGCGACTACCCCCGCGGCGACGTCGCCACCGACGACCTGCTGGCCGCCTTCCCCGAGATCCGCCGGATCCCCACCCCCCGCGATCCCACCCGCGACGTCGCCAAGGGCCCCGACGTCGTGGTCCTGGAATGGCTCGACCGCCCGTTCCCCGCCGCCGATCGCGATGAGGAGACGCCGGCCCACGAACTCCCCCGGGTCCTGGCCACGATCTACCTCGGCCCGGAGACCCTGCGACTCTCCAGCCCCTGCGTCGATGGCCTGGAACGCGCCGAGGAACGGCTCCGACTGCTGATCGACGACCCCGGCGAGGCCGTCGAGCGAACCGCCGCGCCGTTGCCCTTGCCATTTCTCGACGCCGCGGCCTGGACGGCCCGGTTCCCCGAGGGCCGCGACCCGGCCGACGCCGCCCGCTGGTCCCGCGAGACCGTCGAGGGCTTCTACGAGGACCGCTGGATCCACCGCCCCCGCCAGGGGCTCGACGGCCTCTCCCCCCTGGCCGCCGCCCGCGACGCCCACGACGGCGACTCCCAGGCGCGCGCCCGGCTGGAGGCCGTCGTCCGCCTCCGCGAGCAACTCGGCGCCAGGGCCGGCAGCGCGGCCATGTACCAGGGCTACCCCTTCGACCGCCTCCGCCGCCGCCTCGGCCTGGACCCGGTCGACCCCGCCTCCATCGACGCCGCCGACCTGGGCTGCGCCAGCCTCTGGGAGTTGAAGGCCCTCGACCCCAAGGCGCTGGACGACCACGCGCTGGTCGACGCCTTCCTCTCCGCCCGCGGCCTGGGGGACGACGCCGTATCCGTCCCCCTGGCCGAGGAACTCCTCCGCCGCCGCCCCGACGGCGCCCCCCGCGTCGCCGACGACGACCTGGCCGCCCCCCTGGTCCGCTCGGCGATGCAAGCGGGCCGGCCGGACCAGGCGCTTGAGACGCTGGAGCGGGTCCGTCCCTTCGCCGCGGCGAACCCGTCGCGGACCCCGCGCGTCTGGCGGGCGGAGGTCCTCGCCCGCATGGGCCGCCCCGCCGACGCCGCCGACGTCTACGCCGGCTTGCTCGACGGCGACGACTCGGTCGAGGCCGCCCGGCTGGCCCTCGACGCCGCCGAAACCCTGATCGACGCCGACGCCCCCGAGTCCGCCCGACCGTTCCTCCGCGACGCCGCCCGGCTGGCCTCCGGGCTCGGACTCCGCGGCGTCGAGACCCGCGCCCGCCGACTCCTCGCCCCCCTGGAACGCCCATGACGCCCCCGGCCCCCGCCGACGACGACCGCGACGCCCCCCCCTTCCTCCGCGAGATCGCCTGGAACGCCGACGGCCTGGTCCCGGCCGTCGTCCAGGACGCCCGGACCTCCGAGGTCCTGATGATGGCCTGGATGGACCGGACGGCCCTCGAAAAGACCCTGGAAACCGGCCTGACCCACTTCCACTCCCGCTCCCGACGCCGCGGCTGGCTGAAGGGGGAGACCTCCGGCCACGTCCAACGCGTCGAGTCGATCCACGTCGACTGCGACGCCGACGTCGTGTTGGTCAAGGCCGTTCAGACCGGCGGCGCCTGCCACACCGGCCACCGCTCCTGCTTCTTCCGCCGCGTCACCCCCGACGGCCGCCTGGAGGCCGAGGGCGAACCCGTCTTCGACCCCGAGGCCGTCTACCGCGCCGTCGCGGCGACGCCGCCGAATGTCGGCGACGATGAAAGAAACGAAGTCATCGAAGGCGACGGAGTCCCCTTACCCGAGGGGGCGTCGATCCACTAAAATGGTCACCTTGCCGATGGGGGGCGCGACCGTCCCCCGGGACGACGAACCGAGGACGGAGAGGCGATGCGCAAGCCGCGACTGATGACGCCGGGCCCCGCGATGGTCCCGGAAGAGGTATTGCTCGAACTGGCCAGGCCGGTCATCCACCACCGCTCCGAGGAGGCCAAGCAGGTCCTCGTCGAGGTCGCCGAGGGCCTCAAGCGGGTCTTCCAGACCAAGAACGACGTGTTGATCCTGACCTCCTCCGGCACCGGCGCCATGGAGGCGGCGGTCGTCAACGTCGTCCCCCCCGGCGGCAAGGCGATCGTCCTGAACGCCGGCCACTTCGCCGCCCGCTGGGTCGCCATCTGCAAGGCCCACGGCATCGAGGCTGTCTCGCTCGACACCGAATGGGGCCAGGCCGTCGACCCCGCCCAGGTCGCCGAGGCGCTCAAGCAACACCCGGACGCCGTCGCCGTCTTCGGCACCCTCTCGGAAACCTCCACCGGCACCGGCCACCCGGTCAAGGAGATCGGCGAGATCGTCGCCAAGACGGACGCCGTCTTCGTGGTCGACGGCATCTCCGGCGTCGGCGCCATGGAGTGCCGCCAGGACGACTGGAAGATCGACGTCCTCCTGGCCGGCTCGCAGAAGGCGCTCATGGTCCCTCCGGGACTCGCGTTCGTCTCGGTGGGCCCCAAGGCGTGGGCCAAGATCAACGCCTTCGACAGCCCCAGCTTCTACTTCAACCTGAAGGCGGCCGGGGCCAAGGCCAAGGAGTTCGACACCCCCTACACCCCGGCCCACACCCTCATCCTGGCCCTCCGCGCCGCCCTCCGGCAAATCAACGCCGAGGGGATCGAGAACGTCTGGAAGCGCCACGAGCGGATGAGCGACGCCTGCACGGCCGGCCTGCGGGCCCTGGGGATCGAGCCGTTCAGCGCCCGACCGGCCGAGGGCCTCACCGCGTTCGTCGTCCCCGCGGGAGTCAAGGACTCCCAGATCCGCGGCAAGGTCCTGGAACGCTTCGGCGTGACCCTGGCCGGCGGCCAGGGGAAGATCAAGGGGAAGATCGTCCGCCTGGGCCACATGGGCTACGCCGACGAACTCGACGTGGTCGCCACCCTCGCCGCGCTGGAGGCGGCGCTTTCCGAGCTGGGCGTCGCCGTCGAGCCCGGCAAGGGCGTCGCCGCCGCCCAGCGCGTCCTGCTCGCCAAGAACTGAACGGAGCCGGACGAAGATCGTCGGAAACCGCCGACAAGCATCCTTCTCCCCTTGAGGGAGAAGGTGGCCGAAGGCCGGATGAGGGGTCGACCGCCGTCGCCGCCCCTCATCCGAATCGCCTCCGACCCCCTCGGCTTCCGGCCGCGCCCACCCCTCATCCGGCCCTTCGGGCCACCTTCTCCCTCAAGGGGAGAAGGCGTCGATCATCCCCGAACATAGACACCTCCATCCCCGGAGCTACCAGCGTGGCGTACCGCGTGCTCGTGACCGACAAACTGTCCGAAGAAGGCCTGGCCCTCCTCCGCGCCGAGGAAGGCGTCGAGGTGGTCGTCGACACCAAGCTGGCCAAGGATCCCGCGGCGCTCAAGGCGGCGCTCAAGGACGCCGACGGCATCGCCATCCGCTCCGGGACCAAGCTCACCGCCGACGTCCTGGAGGGACAGACCCGGCTGAAGGCGATCGCCAGGGCCGGCGTCGGGATCGACAACGTCGATGTCCCGGCGGCGACCAAACAGGGCGTCGTCGTGATGAACACGCCCGGCGGCAACACCGTCTCCACCGCCGAGCAGACCATGACGTTGATTCTGGCCCTCTCGCGCAACACCGCTAGGGCCGACGCCAGCCTCAAGGCCGGCAAGTGGGATCGCAACAGCCTCACCGGCGTGCAGCTTGAAGGCAAGACCCTGGGGATCGTCGGGTTGGGCCGCGTCGGAATGGCCGTGGCCAAGCGCGCCCAGGGCTTCGACATGAAGGTCGTGGGCTACGACCCGATCCTCTCCGCCGAGAAGGCCGCCGAGCAGGGCGTCGAGTTCGTCCCCAGGCTCGACGACCTCTGGCCCCAGTGCGACTACGTCACCCTCCACACCCCGCTGACCCCGGAGACCCGCGGCGTCGTCTCCGCCAAGGCCATCGCGGCGATGCGCCCCGGCGTCCGAATCGTCAACTGCGCCCGCGGCGGCCTGATCGACGACGCCGCCCTGCTTGAGGCGCTCAATTCCGGCAAGGTCGCCGGCGCGGCGATCGACGTCTTCGAGACCGAGCCGCCACCCGCCGACGACCCGATCGTCGCCCATCCCAAGGTGCTCGTGACGCCCCACCTGGGCGCCTCCACCGAGGAGGCCCAGGTCAACGTGGCCGTCGAGGCCGCGCAACTGCTGTGCAACTACCTGCTCCGCGGCCAGGTCCGCTCGGCCGTCAACGCGCCGACGCTCGACCGCGCCGAGATGCAGGCCCTCCGCGGCCACCTGGAACTGGCCTGGCGATTGGGCCTCTTGCACGCGCAGATGGACCGGGGCGCGATCAGCAAGGCCGTGTTGACCTACCGCGGCGAGGCCGCCAACAAGAACACCAAGCTGCTGACCGCCTGCTTCGCCGCCGGACTGATGGAGGGTCTGTTGACCTCCGGCGTCAACCTGGTCAACGCCCTGCCGATCACCCGCGAGCGCGGATTGGTCGTCGAGGAGAAGACCACCGACGCCCCCGGCGACTTCGGCACCGAGATCCAGGCCGAGGTGACGACCGACAAGAAAGCGTACACCGCCGCCGGCACCCTCTTCGGCAAGGACCACCCCCGGCTGGTCCGGCTGGGCTCGTTCCAGATCGACGCCCAATGCGACGGCCCGCTGTTGATCTTCACCCACCACGACCGCCCCGGCCTCATCGGCTTTTTGGGGACGACGCTGGGGAATTTGGGCGTGAACATCGCCCAGATGAACGTCGGCCGCGACAAGCCCGGCGGCGAGGCGATCGGCGTGATCAACCTCGACTCCGTCCCCTCGCAAGAGGCCGTCGACGCGGTGGCCAAGCACGCCGACATCCTCAGCGTCCGCCTCGTCAAACTCCCCCCCGCCGGCGAACTCCCCGGCTGGCTGGGTGCCTGAAACATCCCGGATCGGGCGGGGAGACGTTCCCCACCCACGGGGTCACGACCGGAAAACACCGACCGCCTTCGCCAAGGTCAACGACCCGCGCGGAGGCGTTCCCACGCGCCCGTCGTTCGATACGAACGCTCACTCGTCCATCCTTGGCGAATCTATGGAGAATCGATTAATTTCCAAAATCGAAACCTTGCACAACGCAGTCCACCGCGCCAACATACATTATGAGGGCGCGCCATGCTCGAACCCCGCGCGGACACGTCCCTCGGGTCTCGCTTTACGTTCTTCATTCACTTCGGGAGCATGCCCGCATGACCCTCGCATCCTCGCGCCCTCGCGCCCTCGCGCCCTCGCGCCCTCGCGCCCTCGCGCCCTCGCGCCCTCGCGCGAGCGTTCACTCTGATTGAGCTGTTGGTGGTCATCGCGATCATCGCCGTGCTCATCGCGCTGCTTCTTCCCGCCGTTCAGGCCGCGCGCGAGGCGGCGAGGCGGGCGCAATGCGTCAACAACCTGAAGCAACTCGGGCTGGCGGTCCACAACTACATCTCGCAGCAAGGCGCCCTGCCCCTGGGCGACTACTTCCCGGCGGGGACGAGTTCCGCGGCCAACGGCGTGCAGGGGAACGGGGCCAACATGTGGAGCTACGGCTGGCCGATCTCCATCCTGGCTCATATCGAGCAACAGCCGTTGTACAACGCCTACAACTTCTCGTTCTCATACGTCGATCCGGGTGGTGGGTTGGGGGCGAACACGACGGTCGCCTTCACCCAGATCGCCGGCTACCTCTGTCCGTCCGACGGCGCGGGCAACCGGGTCTCGCCGCCGTGGGGATCGCTGGGATACGTGGGCAACTGGGGAGGTCCCGGCGAGATCCAGACGTTCACCGGCACGATCCTCTCGCCCGACTGGGGCGACCATACGAACGCCTCGAACGCGCACGTCATTGGCATTGAGGCGATCACCGACGGGACGTCGAACACGGCGTTGTTCAGCGAGCGGCTGATCGGCCTGGACGGCGGCCCGCCGGCGAGGCCGGGGAAGACGGCCGCCTCCAAGCGCGGGAATTTCCCGGCCGGCGTGGCGGTCACGATCAACAACCCGACCTTCGGCGCGCCAACCACCAAGGCCCTGCTGGCCGCCTGCCAGGCGTTGCCCCCCACGACCACCGGGGTCACCAACTACAACGGCCGGTTGTGGATCGTCGGCTATCCCTGGAACTACGTCGTCAATCGTTACAACCACGTCGGCGCGCCCAACAGCATGATGTGCTACGCCAGCAACTCCTTCGCGGGGCCGGACGGCGGGCCGCAGGACTCGATCCCGCCGACGAGCAACCACTCCGGCGGGGTGAACATGGGGATGGCCGACGGATCGGTGAGGTTCATCAAGGACAGCATCGCCTTGCCGACGTGGTGGGCCCTCGGCACCCGCGCCATGGGCGAGGTCATCAGCTCCGACGCCTACTGACGCCTCTGGCGAGGGAACATCATGACGAACCGAAAACGCGCCTCCTGGCTCGCGGCGGTCCTGGCGACCGCCGCCTTCTGCGGCTGCGGCTCCGACGGCCTGGCCCCCGGCATGCCCGACAACATCGATACGTCCAAGATCTCCGACCCGATGGCCGGCAGCCAGATGAAGCCCGCGGGCAAGCCCGCGAAGACCAAGAAGACCAAGCAGGATCATTAACGACGAACCGACCCGCCGCGCGGAATCGAACCAGCCACCGCCGCTGGACCTTCCGCGTTTGGCGGCTGACGACGGAGATGGCGCGAGATTTCGAACCCGGTGAAAGAGCCAGGGTTTCGAATTTGCCCAGCGCCCCCGGCGCGCCAACAATGAATCGACGTCGATTATTCCGCGCGAGTCGTCGGAGGACCGGCCATGCCCACGCTTTCGGCCGACGAGGCCATCGAGCGATTGGCGGCGGGCGTCGAGAACGCCGCTGCCGCCGTCCTCGCCGAGATCCGATCGGACAACCTCCCAGACCACCGTCCGAACGGCCCTTCCTCGGCCGCCGACCTCGCGCGGCGGGTTCGGGACCGGCTTGAAGCCGATGAGATCGTCGATCTCTGGAATGTCATCTTCCCGGCCCACCGCGACGTCTGGTACGACGAGGAAACGAGCGAACTCCACTACGAGGAACGCGCGCCCGACTACGCCGACGTGGATTGAGGGGCGCGAGGACATGCCGGCGACCGCCCACCTCCACGTCCGACAGGACGTCGCCAGGGCCAAGGCGATCATCGACCTCGCGGAAACGCTCCCACGCGCCACGATCGCCGAGGCGAGCGTTCGATCCGACCTGCTCCGAAGCGCGTGGATGTTCTCGGTCGGGGCGATGGACGCCTACTTTTGCGATGCTTACGCCGACCTCGTCGCCGCGACGGCCAGTTCCAAGGCGCGACAGCCGACGATCGCGCTGCCCGAATGGGCCTATGAAATCAAGCTGCCCCTCCGGGCCGTCCTGGAGGACTACAAAAACCCGAACTGGCGATGAACGTCCTCGCCCTGGAGTCCGTGCAAACCCTCTTCAACAAGTTCCTCCAGCCCGGACGCAAGCTCTTTCACGACTGCTTCGACGCCTGGATGTCACGGCCGACGCCAAGATCCGACTCTTCGGCGTCGCGTCGAGCGTCTACCGCTCGATGAACAGGCGCGACGAATCGCGCGCGACGACGCCAAAAGTCAGTTCCGCGAGCGTTTCCGCGCGATCATCCAGCGTCGTCACGACTGCATCCACAACTGCGATCACCCTCGACGCGCCCCACAACCCCTAGAAAACGCCGGCATCCCGCGGCGCGTGATCCAGGACGTCGAATTCCTGGTGAGTCGTTGCGACGAGCACATCGACGTGGAATTCCCGAACTTCCTGCGATCCACGGGATGCTCGGCCGCGACCATCGCCCAGGCGGGCTATTGACCGATCGGCCCGCGAAAGTCCCCGAACGGATCGATACCGCCTTGGGCTCCTTGAGACCATCGAAACGTTTCTTGAAGCCGAGCCGGGCCGCGGACGACCAAGCGGCGATCATGCCGACGCGCGCGGGCGTGGAAAGGACCGCGCCGATCCGGCGGCGGAGGCGGGCAAGCCCGAAGTCCCGCCGCGCCCTCGCGGATCCGTCGCCGACCTCGCGTTCGAGGATGGCCGGCCCGACCGACGCCGAGTCGCCGGGGAGGACGCGAGGGCTCGGTTCATTGAAGGCGTCCCACAGGATCTCGACCGCGGGCGAACCTCGACGGAGGAGATGGAGGAAGAACCCGTCGAGGCAGACGGTCGCCTTGCGCGCGCGACCGTCGCCGTCCTTCACGACGAGTCGATATATGGGACCGCGCAAATGGACGAACCCGCAGCTCATGGAGCCCGTGTTGGAGCCCACCAGGCGCCACTCGACGATCCGAAACCCCCGCTCCTCGGCCCAACGGTCGAGGAGTTCGGGGACGTCGCGGTAGTGGCGGCGATTGACGACGAAAACGATGATCGCGCCTAAACAGAGCGCGGCGAAGGCCACGAGCGGCATGCCCCACCTCGCCCGTCGGACGGACGGCCCGGCGCGTCGCGACGGACGCGCGACGCGCCGGGCATGTTCGGTTCATTTCAGCGAGACGGTGACGGTCTTGTGCTCGGTGTAGTTGTCGAGGGCCTTGGCGCCCAGTTCGCGGCCGATGCCGCTAGCCTTGTAGCCGCCGAAGGGGGCGGCGGCGTCGAAGACGTCGAAGCAGTTGACCCAGACCGTGCCGGCCTTGAGGCGGGCGGCCAGGGAGTGAGCCTTGCCGATGTCGCGCGACCAGACGCCGGCGGCCAGGCCGTAATCGGTCGTGTTGGCCCGCTGGACGACCTCCTCCACCTCCTTGAACTTCAAGACCTGCATCACCGGGCCGAAGATCTCCTCGACGGCGATGTCCATGTGGTCCTTGACGTCGGCGAAGACCGTCGGCTGGATGAAGTAGCCCTTGTCGGCCGCGCGGTCGCCGCCGGCGACGCAGCGCGCCCCCTGCTCCTTCCCCTTGGCGATGTAGCCCATCACCTTCTGGAACTGCACGTCGTCGATCTGCGGGCCCTGCTCGGTGTCGGCGGCGAACGGGTCGCCCACCTTCCGTTTGTCGGCGGCGGCGGCCAGCCGTTCCACCATCGCGTCGTACACCTTGTCCTGCACCAGCAGCCGGGTGCCGGCGCAGCAGCACTGGCCCTGGTTGAGGAACAGGCCGAGCATGGCGCCGTCGACCGCCGC
>CALCIB010000084.1 GCA_937907525.1 uncultured Planctomycetales bacterium
TCCGGCCCTTCGGGCCACCTTCCCCCGCGAGGGGGGAAGGCCGTTATGTCCACCGTCCCCAAAATCCGTGACGGTCAGTTTAAAAGAAGTATCCCGAGAGCAGGCGATACACGTCTTGATAGGTGGCGAAGATCATCAGTCCCAGGACCAGGAACAGGCCGAAATACGTCCCGGCGATCATCGCCGAGTCCGGCAGCGGCCGGCCGCGGACCTTCTCGGCGATCAGGAACAGCATCTGGCCGCCGTCCAAGGGCGGGATCGGCAGGAAGTTCAGGACGGCGAGGTTGATGCTGATGAACGCCAGGAAGTAGAGGAACTCGTTGATCCCCGCCTTGGCCGCGGCGTAGGCCATCGGCCCGATGCCGATCGGCCCGGCGAGCTGCTTGGTGCTGACCCGCCCCGTCACCAGGCTTCGGAGCGAGGCGTACATCATCCCCACGCTCTCGATCGTCTCGTTCATCCCCTCCCGCAAGGCGTCGACCGGCCCCAGCGGGGGCATGGTCTTGTGGGCCTCCAGAAAGTGCAGCCCGCGCTCGGTCGCGTACCAGTCGGGGGCGACCTCCGGGCGGATCGGCGTCAGTTCGCCGCGGCCACGGATCTGAAACAGGATCGTTTGCAACGGCAGGGGCTGGATGAAGTCGAAGGCCGCGGGCCAGGTGGCCGAGCCGTCGGCGAGGTTGAACGTCTGGGGCCTGGGGAGAACCCAGAACTCCTTGGAGGGGTCGCCGTCGCGAGGGCGACCCTTGATCGCCGGGACGGTCACCGCCTCGATCACGTCGCCCGCCTTGACCCCGGCCTTGGCGGCGGGGGAGTCGGTCTCGACCCACTGGACCGTCGGCGGGACGGCCAGGTAAAGGCCGAGGCCCGGAACCTCCTGGTCCTCCATCGGCAGCGGGTGGCTCGGCGGCGTGTCGTCCGGCGTGGCGGTCAACTCGATCGGCTCGGCGGCCCCCTCGCGCTTGACGCGGAACGTCATGGGCGAGCCGGCGCGGTCGAAGCACTCCAGGGGGAGACGCAGCGGCTGGACCTCGTCGCGGTCGTCGACCCCCACGATCACGTCGCCGAGCTTGAACCCGGCGGCGTCGGCGGGGGAGCCCTCGCGGATCGCGGTGATCGGGCCGGGGGCGAACCGCAGGCCGAAGTCGACGAACCGACTGGGGGGGACCGTCGCCTTGAGTTCCTCGGGCGCGCCCGGCACCGGCTTGCCGACGAACGTCCGGGGCTGGAAGACCACGTCCAGGGCCTTGTCGCGGTTGCGGGTCGAGAGCCGTTGGAAGTCCTCGTAAGAGGCGATCGCCGCGGGCGTCTCGCCGGTCGGCGCGGCGGCGGAGACGACCAGAAGCTCGACCCGCTTGTCCTCCGGCCAGGGGAGTTTCAGCGGCTCGACCGCGCCGGCGGGGGGTTGGTCGTCGCCGACGTCCAGCGAGTACGCCGGGCGGACGCCGATGGTCGGCTGGTCGGCGTCGGCGTCGCGGCGGGGCTCGATGGCGAAGTCCATCGGCCGCTCCACGCCGGGGCGCTCGACCGTGAAGTGGATGACCTGGCCGCGAGTGCTGAGGCTGACCGCGGCGCGAAGGTCGCGGAAGGCGACGTCGCCGCGGCCGTCGATGGCCACCACGTCGTCGCCCGGGCGCAGGCCCGCCTCGAACGCCGGCGAGTTGGCGACCACCGCCCCCACCTTCGCGGCGGTCACCTCGCGCTCCTGGCCGAAGATGTAGGCGAAGCAGACGAACCCCAAAATCAGGTTCATCACCACGCCGGCGGAGATGATCGCCATCCGGGCGCCGACCGACTTGTTGTTGAACGCGCGGGGATCGCCGACGGTCGTCGGGTCGGGGGGCCCCTCGCCGGCCTCGCCCCCCTCGCCGAGCATCTTGACGAAGCCCCCCAGGGGGATCGCGGCCAGGACGTACTCGGTCTCGCCGCGCGTGAAGCCGAAGAGGGTCCGGCCGAAGCCGATGGAGAACTTCTCCACCTTCACGCCGTTCCACTTCGCCAGGATGAAGTGTCCCAGTTCGTGGATGAAGATCACGAACCCCAGCCCGAGCGCCACCTTGGCGATGTTGAACAGCCAGATCAGGGTTTCCAACGCAGCGCCTCCTGGCGGGCCCCGGCGTCGACCTTCCAGAGCGAGTCGAGCGTGGGGCGGGGGTCGAATTCGTGACGGTCGAGCGCCGCGCGACAGACGCGGGGGATGTCCAGAAAGCCGATGCCGCCGGAGAGGAACCGACCGACCGCGACCTCGTTGGCGGCGTTGAGGGCCGCGCCGGCGGTCCCTCCCATCCGCATCACCTCGTAGGCCAGGTCCAGGGCCGGGAAGGTCTCGCGGTCGGGGGGCTCGAAGCGGAGCGTCGAGGGTTTGGTCAGGTCGAGCCTGGGGCCGGGGCGGGGGTGGCGGTCGGGATAGGTCAGGGCGTACTGGATGGGGAGCCGCATGTCCGGCGGCGAAAGCTGGGCGATCACGCTGCCGTCGACGAACTCGACCATCGAGTGGATGATGCTCTCGGGGTGGATGACGACCTCGATCTTGTCCGGCTCCAGGTCGAACAGCCAGCGGGCCTCGATGACCTCCAGGGCCTTGTTCATGAGCGTGGCCGAGTCGATCGTGATCTTGGGCCCCATGTTCCAGGTGGGGTGCTTGAGCGCCGCCTCGGGGGTGACGTCGCGCAGCCGGGCGCGGGTCATGCCGCGGAAGGGGCCACCGGAGGACGTCAGGACGACCCGCTTGACCTCGCGACGGTCGCCGGACTTGAGCGCCTGGAAGACGGCCGAGTGTTCGCTGTCGACCGGCAAGAGGGTCGCGCCGCGGCGGCGGGCCAGGTCCATGACCAGCGGGCCGGCGACGACGAGGGTCTCCTTGTTGGCCAGGGCGACGGTCTTGCCGGCCTCCAGCGCCGCCCAGGCGCCTTCGAGCCCGGCGGCGCCGACGATGGCGTCGAGCACGCGGTCGGTGGCCTCGTCGGTGACCATCTTGAGGACGCCGTCGCGGCCGGCGAGGATCTCGACGCCGCTCCCCCTGAGGGCGGAGCGGACCTCGGCCATGGGGGCGTGGTCGGTCAGGGCGACGAACCGGGGCGACGCGGATCGGGCCTGGTCGGCCAGCCGCTCCCAGTTGGAATGCGCGCTGAGCCCGTGCGCCCGCAGTCCCGCCGCGCCGCCGGCGCCGATGACGTCCAGGGCGCTGCGGCCGATCGATCCGGTCGAGCCCAGCACCACGACGCGCGTGGTGGTTTCCCCTCGCTCCATCGCCACTCCCATCGCCCCCGCCGCGGCCGGTCCTCGGCCCCCGACCCAAGTCGCGACCCGCCCGGACCTTGGGCGTCGCCGGACGCCGGGCCCCGCGACTCTCCTAGCACTATAAATCCTCCCCCCGTCCGCGACAAGCCGGCGCGACGCCGACGGCCGCGGCGATCCGCCGCGGCCGTCGCGCGCCGGCGTCGGCCGGCTCACCGGATCTCGCAGAACGTCGGCTTGTCGACGTGGGCCCGGAGCTTGGCGAGGGCGGCCTCCTGGATCTGGCGGATGCGCTCCTTGGAGACGTCGAGTCGGCGGCTGACCTCGCTGAGCGAATGGCTCTCGCCGCCGCCGAGGCCGAACCGCAGTTGCAGCACGACGCGCTCGCGGGGCTTGAGCAGGCCGATCAGCGCCGCCAGCCGGTCCTCGCGGTCGACTTCGTCGGCGTCGTCGGCGACGGGGCTGCTGAGCGTGTCCACCAGCCGCGTCCCGCCGTCGTCGCCGAGCGGGGCGTCGAGCGACAACGCCGGACGGGTGGCCGCGAGGATCCGCCTCAGGGTCGCCTCCGACGACGCCGAGCGAACGCGCTTCGGCTGGGTCGCGCCCTCGGCCTCGTGGCTGGCCTCGGCCAGCTTCTGAAGATGGCGCGGGTTGAGCCGTACCGGGTAGGCGCCGGCGGCCACGGCCCGTTGAAGGGCCTGGCGGATCCACCATACCGCGTAGGACGCCAGCCGGGTCTTGTTCGCCACGTCGTAGCGGTCGATGCCCGTCAACAGGCCGCAGAACCCCTCCTGCAACAGGTCGGAGGGCGACAACCCCCGGTCCTGGTAGCGGCGGGCGACGTGGGCCACCAGCCGCACGTTGGCCATCGCCAGCCGCGTCCGGGCCGCGTTGTAGGCGTGGGCGACGCTCCGGAGGACGGCCTCCTCGTCGCTCGTCGGCGGCTCCTCGGCCGCCAGCACGGACCTAACGAACTCCTGGACGTCGAACTCGGCGTCGGCCCCGAGGCCGGCCTCGGTCGCGGCGGCGGCGAGCGCCCGGCGGTGGCCGTGCAACTCCTCCAGCAGCCGGCGCTCCTCCTCCGGAGTCAAGACCCGAGCGTCGGAGCGGTTGAGCAGGACGCTGGTGGAGAGGGCGTCGGGGCGGTCGGTCTTCTTGCGTTCGGCGGTCATCATGTCTCCAGCGCTTCCTTTCCCGATCCCAGATGGTCCGCGTCGGACTCGTCGGCGCGCGGATTCCCCGGACGCGGCGGCCGCCGCCGAGGCCGATCGCAAGGCCTCGCGGCGCGTTCCGCCGACGCGGCGTCCCGGGGACGCATCCGAACGAGTCGAAAATGACGTTATGGTGAAGGAGGCGGGCCCGCGGGCGGGCTCATCTCCGATGGTTCATCCGCGATCGCCGAAAGCCCGCGGATGAGGCGTCGAGCGGGATCGGCGCCGCCGCCGGCCGCCGCGCCCCGATCAGGACGAGGAGAGCGAATCCGAGACTCGCCGAATCGAAGGCCCGGCGAACGTCGGCGACGAGGCGGCGGCCGAACGATCGACACGCCTCCCGCGACGCCGCGCCCGTCGTCCTCGCGACCCGGCGAAGGGTATGATAAGAGCGAGACGGGGCGTGACCGCGGCCTCCGCGAGTCCGGCTTCGGCGCGGGGCTGTCAGACTCGGGTGGTTCATGGTTCGTCCTCCATCCGTATGATGGGGGGGGCGTTCAACGTCCCCTCCCACTGACCTTTACGTCTCCCGCGGCCGATCGTTCCACCCACGCCGCCGATTTTTCCAAGCCGCGTTCGCCGTCGGTCTTCCGTTAAAGCGTCGTCGTCCTTATCCCACAACGTTTTGCGTCAAGGAGCAGGGCCTTGGAAGCCGGCGACTCGAAAGCCAAGCTTTCCGAATTGTTGACCCAGACGACCCTGCTCTACCAGGCCCAGAACGGGACCCCGGAGCAGGCCGACGCGGCCAAGCAGCAGTTGATGCTCCGCTACTCCGGCGCGGTCCATCGCTACCTGCTGAAGGTCGTCGGCGATCCCGAGGTCGCCCGCGACCTCAACCAGGAGTTCTCGCTCAAGTTCCTGGAGGGGAGGTTCCGACGCTTCGACCCCAACCGCGGCCGGTTCCGCGACTACCTCAAGCGGGCCGTCCACAACCTGATGGTCGACCACTTCCGCAAGCACAAGGGCGCCGCCCAACTCGACACCGCCATGGAGGCCGACATCGTGGGGGACGTCGGCCTCGGCGAATTCGACAAGCAGTTCCTCGCCAGTTGGCGGCAAGACCTGCTGGCGCGCGCGTGGGACGCGCTTCGGGCCTACGAGGAGAACACCGGCAGGCCGTTCCACGCGGTGATGCGGGTCCGGCTGGATCATCCCGATATGCGGTCGCCGGAACTCGCCGAGGAACTCTCCCGGCGGATCGGCCGGCCGACGACCGCCGGCAACCTCCGCCAGCTCCTCCATCGCGCCCGCGACAAGTTCACCGAGTTCCTCGTCGACGAGGTCCGGGTCTCGCTCAAGGCCCCCACCCGCGAGGCCGTCGAGGAGGAACTGGGCGACCTCCAGCTCCTGGAGCTTTGCAAGCCGTCGCTGGCCAAGCTCAAGTTCGACGATCCGACGGGTTGAACGTCGTTCAAGGCGCCTTCGACTCCATCGCCTTCCGAATCGCCGGCTCGAAGGCGTCGGCCATGCGGACGAACCCCAGGTCGGTGGGGTGGGAGCCGTCGACGGTCCCCTCGCCGTCGTCGCCGATCTGGGCGTCCCCCTCCATGTAACGCAGGCCGGTCACGCCCTCGGCGACCAACCTGTCGTACGACTCGCGAAGCGCCGCGCGACGCGCCGCGGCGTCGCGCCGATGGGATTCGAGGAACCGGGCGTTGGCGAAGGATCGGTCTTCCGCCAGCAAGATGGGGACGTCGGGCCGGGCCGCCCGGATCGTCTGGACCAGCGGGACCGTCCGCTCGGCGACCTGCTTCGCGCTCATGTTGGGGAGGCAGTCGATGACGTAGAGCGCGGCGTCGATCTCTCCCAGCAAATCGGCGATCGACTGGTCCATCGTGCCACTGCCGCTGAAGCCCAGGTTGACGACCGGGCGGTCGAGCCTTCGGCCGAGAATCGCGGTATGGACCATCCCCGGCCTTGAGGCGCATCCCCCCTGGACGATCGACGTCCCGTAGACGACCACCGGCTTCGCCGCGGCCGGCTCCCGCGCCGGCCCTGGAACGATCTCGGCGCCGGCGGGGACGCCGAGTTCCACGTTCGTCACGCCGTTATATAAAGGAAGGTAGAGCATGTACTCGCGACGCCCCGGCTCCATCCCTTGCGCGAGGAGCCTCGCGTTGGCCTTCTCGGTCGGCTGGCCGACGGCGAGCCAGCGCCAGGCGCCGTCCTGGTCGCGGGCGTAAAGGTCGACGCCGCTGACGCCGGTGGCCGGCATGTGGGGCATGGCGAGGCTCGCCTTGGCGAGCGTCCAGCGGACGTGAATCGCGGTGGCGTCGGTGACGAACCGGACGGCGATCCCGGCCGAGTCCCGCGACAGCCCCCAGACCGGCGGCCGAACGATCCCCTCGGCCTTCGCCGGCAGACGATCGAACGGGGCCTTGAGCGCCGGCTCGTCCCAGCCGCGGCCCTCGACGGTCAGCGTCCGGACGTCGCGCCAGTCGACGGCCTCCTCGGCAAGCGCCGGCCAGGGAGCGAGAAGCAGGAGGGCGAGGCGAATGGTCCTGGTCGTCGTCATCGTCGGGCCTCGGGGTTGCGGGTTCGGGGACGACTGGATCGTAACCGCCCCCGAAGCGCGGGGCCAGGTTCCCCCGGGCGTCTTGCCGACCGTCGCGGCCGCGGCCGTCGCCTACCTCCCTTGGCGGATCCGTCGGCTCGGTGGGAAGCGGGTTCGTTTGAGGTACGCCACGGACGCGGGTCCTCCGATGGGTACGTCGTAACGTCTTTATCGTTAACTCCATGCGTCGCCGTTTCCAGCCCGGCGGATTGGGTTCGCTCGTCGATTTCGAATCGTGTTTCGCGATGGCCGCCGCGTTTCACCCGACCCCTCTCCCGCCGGGCCAACAACCCGACACTTTTTCGGAGGCCGCGGCGATCATCGCCTTCTCCCCTTGAGGGAGA
>CALCIB010000085.1 GCA_937907525.1 uncultured Planctomycetales bacterium
GGCTTCCGCGAATTCCAACGGTCGTCTCGCGCGTCGTCCCCCTCATCTGACCGCTCCGCGGTCTGTCTTCCCCCGCAAGGGGGGAAGATTCGTTCAGGCCCCCAAAATCCGTGACGGTCAGAAAAAAAACGGCGACCGCGCCGGCGCGGTCGCCGCGACGGGGTGGCGTGCCGGCTTACTTGATCTTCGAGCCGGGGGCGCAGTCGGGGTCGTCGACGGTCAGGAGGATGACCTTCTCGCCGGAGGAGGCGGCCAGGAGCATGCCGTTTGAGGTCTCGCCGCGGAGCATCGCCGGCGCGAGGTTGTTGACCACGACGATGTTCTTGCCGACCAGCGCCTCGGGCGCGTAGTGCGCCCTCACGCCGGCGACGATCTGCTTTTGCTCGTCGCCGACGTCGACTTGCAGAAGCATGAGCCGGTCGGCGTTGGGATGCGGACGCGCCTCCAGCACCCTGGCCACCCGAAGCTCGATCTTGGCGAAGTCGTCGTAAGTGATGGGGTCGGCCACGGTCCTCGGTCTCTTTCTGCCAGAACGCGGTTGATCGTCGGAGGCTCTCGATTGTGGCCGCGCGGGGCGGGAAATCCAAGACGAAACGACGACCGGCACCACGCGGCCCGGCCTCTTACCCCGCGCGACGGTGGCGGCGCGGCCGGCCGAGGATCAGCGCGCCTGGCAGGGCCGTCGCCAGCATCGCCAATGAAGCGGGCTCGGGCACCGCGCCGTCGCCGATGCCGAACGTAGTTACCAGGCCAATGCCGTTCGTCCCGATGGCGGTGCCGTCGACCATCCGGCTGGAACCGACGAAGTCGACGTTTTGCGCGATGTAAAAGGCGACCGAACCAGACGTCACGCCGCTTATCGCGATGTCAAGCAGCAGGTTACCCTGCGTCGGGTCGTAGACGAACGGCTGGGCGCCATGGAACGTCAACGTGGGGCCGTAGGCGGGAAGGGTTCCCGAGAAGATCACCGTGTCGTTCGCGCCCAGGTTATTGGACATGGTGGCGTCCAGGCCATTCACGGCCTTCGACGTGGTTGAAAGCGACAGGGTGTAAGTGCCGTCCGCGTTCGCGCCGGAGTCCCGCCACGCATGAAACGTGATCGATTCGATCGAGACGGACGACGAACCGAAGAACGACGCGTCGTAGACTTGCTGGTACTCCGTGGCGTTGAGGATCGTCTGGTACCCTCCGCTAAATGGAATCGAGTTGCCGTCCCCGGAATTACCGTCGCCCACGGTGATCGACGCCGCGCGCGACGCTCCGGCGGCCGCCGCCGTCACGAGGACCGCCAGGACGAACTTGAAACACGGCGTCATCATTTCGCATCTTCTCCGTCCGCGCGTTGTCGAATCCAATGGACTCTTGTTTGGAACCTGACCGGCCGAGAGCGGCTCCCGCCGCGGCGTCCCTCGCGTTCGGAGACGCCGCTTTCCCGATGCCGGATGGACGAATCCGTCTCGGGACTTCTCCAACGTCGAGTCAATCCCGCAAGGCGCCCTCATCGCCGAGGCCGCCGCGCAAGAATAAATCAGTTTGGCCGCGGAATCACAATTGATGAACCAGAAATACGGCGGCATGGATTAAAAGAAACAACATCGGCTTCGACCCGCTCCCGACTTGCATCCCGAGGCCCCGAACTCGGGACTCGTGAGGGACGAGCCGGTCCTCCGGGCGGGAACCCGGCGGAGGCGAGCGAGGGCTTTCGTGATTTCCCGTCCACTTTGATGAAAGCGTCGACTCGTCTCGCGGCGATTGCGTTCGCGCGACCGCCGCCGCACAATGGACCGACCCTTGCGATGCGTGAATTCGCAACGGTCGCCACGAACCCGACGGCGCGACGCGATGTTGATCGAACTGGAAGACCTGACCAAGACCTACGGGGCGGTGACGGCGCTTTCGGGGCTGTCGGTGGCGTTGCCCGGCGGGGCCGTGGGGCTGTTGGGGCCCAACGGCGCGGGCAAGACGACCATGATCCGCGCGCTTCTGGGCCTGATCCGGATCGACTCCGGCCGGGGCCGAGTGCTGGGGATGGACGTCGAAAGCCAGGCGTTGGAGGTCCGTCGGGCCGTCGGCTTCGTCCCCGAGGACGAGTGCCTCTTTCCCGGCGTCACCGGCGTGGGGTTCGTCGCCTACGCGGGGGAGTTGGTCGGCATGCCCAGGCGCGACGCGCTGAGGCGGGCGCACGAGATGCTCGATTACGTCGGGCTGGACGAGGCCCGCTATCGCCGGGTGGAGTCGTACTCCACCGGGATGAAGCAGCGGTTGAAGATCGCCGCGGGGATCGTCCACGACCCCAAGCTCCTGATCCTGGACGAGCCGACCAACGGCATGGACCCCGCCGGCCGCGTGGAGATCCTCGACCTTTGCCGCGACCTGGCGCGGGCCAAGGGGATGAACCTGTTGATCTCCAGCCACCTGCTGCCGGACGTCGAGGCCGTTTGCGAGCACGTCGTCGTGCTGGGCAAGGGCCGGCTGCTGGCCCAGGGGCGGATCGTCGACTTGAAACGGCCCCACGACCGCCAGTACGAGGTGCGCGTCCGCGGCGACCGCGCCGCGTTCGCCAGGCTCCTGGCCGATCGCGGCGCGAGGGCCGAGCCGGTCGACGACCGCTTGCTCGTCTCCCTGCCCGACGGCTCGGGAACGGCGGCGCTCTGGGAGGCGGCCGAGACGGCGTCGGAGCAGATTCGGATGCTTCGCCCCCGGCGGAGCACGCTGGAAGAGGTGTTCCTGCAAGCCGTCGAGGGGGCGGGCTGATGCCGATCCTGGACCAGGGTTATCAGCACTGGGACGGAGCGCTCGCCGGCCGCGGCCTCCGCTGGCTGGCGATCACCCGTCAGGGGGTGAAGGCCCAGTTCAAGAACCGTTGGCTGATCTCCGTCCTCGTCGGCGCGCTGGGCCCCGCGCTCTTGCTGGCGGGGTTCCTGATCGCGTGGGGGCTCTTCGAGCAAAAAGCGAAGGTGCTGGACCCGCTTCTGTTCCTCTTCCAGGGGTTGCCGGAAGAGATTCGACAGGGACCGGCCGCGTTCCGCTCGACGTTCTGGACGCTGGCGTTCACGCTCTTCTTCCGGGTCCAGACGTTCTTCGCGTTCCTCCTGGTGATGCTGGTGGGACCGGACCTCATCAGCCAGGACTTACGCTTCAACGCGCTGCCGCTTTACCTGTCGAGGCCGTTGCGGCGGATCGACTACTTCCTGGGCAAGCTGGGAGTGATCGCGGCGTTCCTGGCGGGGACGATGCTGATCCCGGCGCTGCTCGCTTATCTGATCGGGCTGGCGTTCAGCCTGGATCCGGCGGTGCTTGGCGACACCTGGCGGGTGCTGGGGGCGTCGGCGGCGTTCAGCGCGGTGGCGGCGGTCTCGATGGGGCTGTTGATGCTGGCGTTGTCGTCGCTGTCTCGGAACAGCCGGTTCGTGACGGTGATGTGGGTGGCCTTCTGGATGCTGGGGAACGCGGCGGCCGACGCCGCGCGTCGCGGGCCGGGGCGGGAGTGGGCGCCGTTGGCGTCGTACTCCGCCTGCCTGGCCTCGATCCGCGACTCGCTGTTCGACCGCGAAGCCGAGTGGGACCGCTTGACCGAGGTCTTCCGCAAGAGTCGCGAGGCGGTGTCGGGCGGCTTCGGCGGCGGCCTCGGCTTCCCCTTCGGCCCGCGTCGTCCGCCGCCGATGATCTTCGGGCCGGACGGGCAAGAGATTCCAATGCCGCCGGAGTTGACGGACGACGAAGACCCCCGCCCCCCCTGGCCGTGGTCGGCGGGAGTGCTGGCGGGGATGGCGGGCGCGTCGGCCGCGGGCCTCTCCACGAGAGTCCCGTCGCTCGCCCGCTTGAAGTGAGGAGACCGCCATGGCGTTGCCACACGGCCTTCCCCCCTCGCGGGGGAAGGTGGCCCGAAGGGCCGGATGAGGGGGAGGACGAGTAAGACGGCCGTTGGAATTCGCGAAAGCCCGACCGGCGGGGTTTCGAACTCCAACGGCCCCGATGCGTGTCGTCCCCCTCATCTGACCGCTTCGCGGTCTGTCTTCCCCCGCGAGGGG
>CALCIB010000086.1 GCA_937907525.1 uncultured Planctomycetales bacterium
CGCGTGACCGTTCCGGGCGGACTCAAACGACGTCCCCTCTCCCGTCGGGAGAGGGGATGCAATCCACGCTCAAGTCCACATGGTTTTAAAAGGTGGTGGCTCGTGCCTTCGGGATATCGACTCGGCGTGTTGACCGTCCTCGCGGCGATCTTCGTCTCCGGGGGGCTGACCCTGGCCATGGTCCGCGGCGGGGCCGAATCGTCGGCCCCCGCGCCGGCGGGGCAGGACCTTGAGGCCGCGGACAAGCGGATCGGCGCGTTCTCCCTGGTGGAGCGATCCGGCGAGCGGGTGACCGACGCGACGCTCGCCGACCGGGTCTGGATCGCGTCGTTCATCTTCACCCGCTGCAAGCTCTCGTGCCCGCGGATCACCAGCGTGATGAAGGGGCTGCAAGCCCGGCTCGCCGACGCCGGCGCCGACGTCACGCTGGTCAGCATCTCCGTCGACCCGGATTACGACACGCCCGAGGTCCTGAGCGAGTACGCCGGGACCTTCGGCGCCGACCCGGAGCGCTGGTTGTTCCTCACCGGGCCCCGCGACGAGACGCTCGACCTGATCCAGAAGAAGTTCCTGCTCACCGCCATGCGGAACCCGTCTCCCGCGGCCGACGGTTCCGACGAGGAGGTCATCCACAGCGACCGCCTGGTCCTGGTCGATCGCGACCGACTCGTCGGCATCTACGACAGCAACGACCCGAAGGCCCTCGACGCCCTGATCCGGAAGGCCAAGCGGCTCGGCCTGCCGAGTTGGGTCCGGGCCATGCCGCCGATCAACGCGAGCCTCAACGGCCTCAGCGGGCTTCTGGTCCTGTTGGGCTGGAGTTCGATCCGAAGGCGATCCGGCGCGGCGGAGCTTGCGATGGCGACCGGAGCGGCCGAGGCCGCGACGGGCGTCCGCGCGCGGCTGCGGGCGCTCCGCGTCAGCCCCGCGGCGCGCGGGCACGCGCTGGCGATGGGGGCGGCGGTGCTGGTCTCCACGGCCTTCATCGGTTGCTATCTGACCTATCACGCCCTCGCCGGGAGCACGCGCTTTCCCGGCGCGGGTTTCTCGAAGTGGCTCTACCTGACGATCCTCACCTCCCACAGCGTCCTGGCGGCGCTGGCCGCCTTGCCGCTGGTGATCGTCTCGCTCCTCCGGGCGCTCCGGGGCGACTTCGAGGCCCACCTGCGCTCCGCCCGCGTCGCCCTGCCGATCTGGCTGTACGTCTCGGTCACCGGCGTCGTCATCTACTGGATGCTTTATCAATTGCCCGCCGCGGGTTGACCATGGCCGCGCGAAAGCGCCGTTGACGGTTTGAATGCGAGGGTGCGACAATCGCGGGGTCGTCGCGGGTCGAAATCCGGCGGCGTTCAGGGACGATCGCGGCCGTTTCGACGCCGAGGACGTAATAGAGGTTGCAAGCGCGCCGCCCCGTCGGCTCGCGTGTGCGGCCCGGACGGCCTCCCGAGCGATCAGCACCCATGAGCCAGCCGTCGCGACTTTTTCGAACCAGACCGCGCGCCGCCGCGCGCCGCCGCGGGGGGCGTCCGCGCGTCGAGGAGGTGGAGCGAAGACTCCTCCTGAGCGCCGACGTGTTCCTGGTCGATTCGACGGCCGACGCCGGCCCCGGCTCGCTGCGGTGGGCCGTCGACCAGGCGAACGCGAGCGACGGCGCGACGAGCGAGCCGGCGACGATCCGGTTCGCCATCCCCGGCGCGGGGCCGGCGACGATCCGGCTCCTCTCGCCCTTGGGGCCGATCGTCAAGCCCGTGGTGATCGACGCGAGGGCGGCCGACGGGTCTCCCACGATCCGGATCGACGGCGCGACGGCCGGCGCGGGCGCGAACGGCCTGACGATCGCCGGCGGCGACAGCCTCGTCGCGGGGCTGATCGTCACCGGCTTCTCCGGCGCGGGGATCGTCCTGACCGGCGGCGGCGGCGACCTCGTCCAGTCGAACTACGTCGGGCTGGCCCCCGGCGCGGGGGGGGCGGCGGGCAACGGGACGGGAATCCTGATCGCCTCGGCGTCGAACCAGACCGTGGGCGGGCCCGGCGGCCTCGGCAACGTGATCGCCGGCAACCGCGGCGCGGGGGTCGCGATCGTCTCCACGACGCCGGGGGACTCGGACGGGAACGCCGTGATCGGCAACTGGATCGGGACCGACGCGGCGGGGACGCCCGGACTCGGCAACGGCGGCGACGGCGTGGTCTTCTCGGGCGCGACCGACGGTTCGATCCGCCTCAACGTCGTCTCGGCCAACCAGGGGAACGGGATCGTCCTGAACAACCGGGCGTCCGGGAACCGGCTCGTCGGCAACGTCGTCGGCCTGACTCCCGACGGTTCGGCCCCGCTGGGGAACCGGCTCGACGGCGTGCTGGTCGACGGCGCGCCCGACAACGCGATCGGCGGCGGCTCCGGCGCGGGGAATCGGATCTCCGGCAACGGCGGCCACGGGATCGAGGCGCGGAAGGGCTCGGCGGGGCTGACGATCCAGGGGAACTGGATCGGCGTCGACCCGACGGGAATGGTCCGCCAGGGGAACCGGGGCGACGGCGTCCGGCTGGCCTCCGGCGACGCGACCGTCGGCGGCGCCGATCCGCTCGACGGCAACGCCATCGCCTACAACGGCCAGGGGACCGCGGGGGCGGGGGTGCAGGTGGTCGGCGTCGTCCACCACGTCGCGATCCTCTCGAACCGGATTTACGGCAACGCCGGGCTGGGGATCAACCTGGGGAACGGCCCGACGCCGCCCAACACCCCGCCGGCCGTCCCGCCGACGAACGCGACGGCCCCCAACGACGGAATCAACGCCCCCGTGCTTCAGGCCGCCTTCGGCGACGGCGGGACCGTGACGGCGTCGGGAAGTCTTTGGGGGATGGCGAACCGCTCTTACGTCGTCCAGTTCTTCTGGACCGCCCAGCCGGACCCCTCCGGCTACGGCGAGGGCGAACGCTTTTTGGGTCAGTCCGTCGTCAAGACCGACGCCGCGGGCCGGGCGACGTTCTCGCTGCCGACGAGTGGCGACCCGGCCGGCGGCTATCTGACCGCCACGGCCACCGACGAGTTCGGCGACACGTCGGAGTTCGCGCAGACGATCCTGCTGCGGCCGTGGACCGACCTGCACGTGGAGATGACCGCCGACCCCCCCTCGGGCCCGCAAGGCTCGGCGGTGACCTTCACGGCGACCGTCGCCAACCGGGGCTTCCTGACCGCGCCCTACGCGGCGCTGGCGATGGCGCTGCCCGCCGGCTCGCGGATCCAGTCGGTCACGGGCGGTCCCGGCTGGGTCTCGACCGTTTCCGGCGGCGGCGTTCTGCTGAACGTCGGCTCGCTCGCGCCGGGGGCGACGGCCGTCCTCACGGTGGTCGTCGCGCCCCCCGTCGGCTTCTCGGGCGCGTTCCAGGCCGCCGCGACCGCGACGATGGGCCTCGACGACGCCCGTCCCGGCGACGAGACCGCGACGGCGTCGTCGTATCAGGCGCCCGCGGTCGACGTGGCCCTCGCCCTGGCCGGCCCGGGCGCCGCCCATCGCGGCGACGTCCTTAAATACGTCTTCACGGCCTCCAACGCCGGCCCCGCCGCGGCGAGCGACGTCCGCCTGGTCCTGCCGATCCCCGCGGGCGCGTCGTTCGTGGCCGCGACCTCGCCCGGCGGCGCCGCGCGGGTCGTCGGCGGCGCGGTGGTCGTCGACCTCGGCGTCCTGGCCACGGGGGCGAGCGCGGCGGTGGAGATCGATCTGAAGGCCGACGCCGTCGGCGTCCTCGCGTCCGCCGCCACGCTCTCCAGCGCCGGTTACGACGTCGATCCGACCAACCAGTCGGCGAACCTGGCGACGACGGTGGTCGGCCGGGTCGACCTCGGCGTCGCGATCCAGGCGCCGGCCGTCGTCGTCGCCGGGCGCGACCTGGCCTACGACGTCGTCGTCCGGAACGCCGGCCCGGACGACGCCCGGAACGTCGTTCTGCTGGATCAGCTCCCGGCGGGGGCGGTCCTCGTCTCCGCCGCGATCGACGGCGGCGGCGTCGCGGTCGTCGACGGCGGCGTCAAGGCGACGCTCGACCTGCTGGCGGCGGGGGCGTCGGCCACGCTCCGGATCGTCGTCCGGCCGACCGCCGCGGCCGGCGCCGTCCTGACGACCGCCGCGAGCGTCTCCAGCGCCGACGACGACGGCGACCCCTCCGACGACGACGCCACGGCGCGAACGACCGTCCGCGACCTGTCGAACCTGGCCGCGATCGCGACCGCCGCGACGCCGACCGTCGTCGCGGGCGGGAACGCGACCTTCGTCGTCCAGGTTCGCAACGCCGGCCCGGCGACCGAGCCCGACGCGACCCTGACCGTCGCCGTCCCTCCGGGCGCGACGCTCGTCTCCGCGACGTCCGACCGCGGCGCCGCGACGATCGCCAACGGCCTGGCCGTCTTCCGCCTGGGGGCGCTCGCCCCCGGAGACTCGGTCGCGGCGACGCTCGTCCTGTCGACGTCGACGCCTGGCCTCCTGGCGGTCACGGCGACCGCCGACGGTCTGAACGTCGACGAGGGCCCCTTCGGTCGCCAGACGACCGCCGCGGCGACCGTCCTGCCGACGGTCGACCTGGCGACCTGGGTCGGCCCCCCCGCGGACGTCTTCGAGCGAACCAGGTTCCAGTACGTCCTGACGACCGCCAACCTCTCGACGACCGCCGCCACCGGCGCGACGCTGACCGCGCCCTTGCCCGCGGGCGTCGAGTTCGTCTCGGCCGTCGCCACCCAGGGAGGCGTTCCGACGTTCGACGGCAACGCCGTCACCGTGACGTTCGGCACGATCGCGGGGCTCTCCACCGCCTCCGTGACGATCGTCGTCCGGCCGACCGCGACCGCCGGGACGACCCTGCTTCTCTCCGGCGCCTCCTGGGGCGACCAGCCCGACCCCGACCCCGGCGACGACCGTGGCGCGTCCGCCGTGAAGGTGGCCCCGGCCGTCGACCTGACGCTCCGCCTCGCCCCCGCGCAACCCAGCGTCGCGATGGGAAGCGCCGTCGCCTGGACGGCCGAGATCCACAACCCGTCGCCGACCCCGGCGACCGGCCTCACGATCACCATCCCCCACGCCGACGGCGACGCCTGCCTGGAAACGTCCGCCAGCCAGGGGACCGCGACCGCCGCCGCCGGCGCGATCGTCGCGACCCTGGGGACGCTCGCCCCCGGCGCCCGCGCGACGGTTAGCTTTCTACTGCGTCCGAACGTCCCCGGGACCACCACCCTGGTCGCCACCGCCGCGGCCGACCAGCACGTCGCGTTGACCGCCGCCAGCAGCGCGTCCGCGGTGCTGAACGTGATCGAGCCCGCCGGAACGCTCGCCTTCGCCGCGCCCGCCGTCGCCGCGCCGGAGAACGCCGGCGCGGCCTATTTGACCGTCGTGAGGACCGACGGCGCGCGGGGCGTCGTCACCGTCGGCTATCGAACCGTCGGCGGCGCCGCCGCGGCCGGGGTCAACTACCTCGCGACCTCGGGCGTCTTGACGTTCCAACCCGGCCAGACGACCGCCGTCATCGCCGTCCCCGTCCTCGCCCATCCCCACGACCGCGGCGACGTCTCCGTCGGCGTCGCGTTGCAAGACCCCACCGGCGGCGCGACCCTGGGAGCGATCGCGACCGCGTCCTTGACCATCCAGGACCTCGATCCCGACTTCGTCCCGCCGACCGTCGGCCGGGTGGACCTCCTGGGGTCCGCCGACGGAATCGGCGCCCTGGCGATCACCCTGAGCGAGCCGGCCGATCCGGCCTCGGCCCTCGACGGCTGGGCCTACGCGGTCTACGACCTGGGCCCCGCCGGCGTCCTCGGCGACGGCGACGATCGGCCCGTCGCCGTGCTCCCCCCCGGCTACGACCCGGCGACCCAGACCGTTTATCTGACCCCCGCGTCCCCCCTCGCCGCCAACCGTCACTACGCCGTGGTGGTCCGCGGCGCGGGCCTCGCCGCGGTACGCGACCTGGCCGGCAATCCGCTGGGGGGCGGCGTCGATTACGTCGCCCTCTTCGCCCGCGGGACCGACTTGAAATACGCCGACGCCAGCGGCGACCTGGTGACGCTCGCCCTCCACGGCGGCGGCGTCATGGACCTGTTCCGCGCCCCCTCCGGCGACGCGACGCGATTGACGCTCCAGGCGATCGCCCCGGGTCGTTCGGCCCTTTCCGGGAGCGTCGCCCGCCAGCGCGGCCGCGGCGACGGCGTCACGCCGCTGGGGACGATCGAGGGCCTGGGCTCCTTCGGCGACGTCCGCGTGAGCCTGCGGACCCCGCCGTTTCTGACGACCGCGCTCCCATCCCCCCCGATCCGAACCGTCCCCGCCGCGCCGGCGCGGCCGACTCCGACCCCGGTCCCGATCCGGCCCCGTCCGGTCGCGGCGCGTCCGACGCCGATCCCGGTTCGGGCCGTATCCCTCCCCCCGGCGCGCCCGATTTCGGTTCCGGCGCCGATTCAAGTCGGTTCGTCGCGACTCGCCTCCTTGATGCGCCGGCCTTCCTCGGGCGGTTGACGCGGTCTCGGACGGCGCGGCGGTCAATCCGCGCGCAGCTTGCCGGCGGGGGTGTTGGCGGCCAGGTCGTCGATCATGTCGCGGAGGGCCTGCTCGACGGCGCGCTCCCACCGGTCGCCGAAGCGGTCGCGGTAGGCCGGCTTGTTGTAGGCGAACGCGATCCCCCGGGAACTGTTGACGAGCGCGCCCAGGCCGTCGGCGTCGAACCCGGCGGCGATGTCCTTGGCCTCGCCCCCTTGCGCGCCGTAGCCGGGGACCAGGAAGAGGATCCCCGGCGACTCGCTTCGCAGCTCGGCCAGCTCGGCGGGATAGGTCGCCCCCACCACGGCGCCGACGAGGTTGTAACCCGCGGCTCCTTCTTTCCCCTTGCCCCATTCCTTGAGCCGCTCGGCGACGTGGCGGTAGAGCGGACGACCGTCGCAGACGAGGTCCTGGAACTCGCGGGCCGAGGCGTTGCTGGTCCGGACCAGCACGAAGATTCCTTTTTTCTCCCGCGCGGCGATCCGAACGAACGGCGTGACGCCGTCGGAGCCCAGATACGGGTTGACCGTCAGGGCGTCGGCCGACCACGACGACTGGTACGCGCCGCCGACGGGCTCCTTGCCCAGATAGGCGCGCGCGTAGGCGTCGGCGGTGGAGCCGATGTCGTTGCGCTTGCCGTCGAGGATCACCAGGACGTCACGTTCCCGCGCGTGTTCGAGGGTCGCGTGGAGGGCGGCCATCCCCTCGGGTCCGTAGGCTTCGTAGAAGGCCGCCTGGAACTTCAAGAGCGGGGCCAGCGGGGCGGCCACGTCGACCACGGCGCGGCCGAACTCCTTGAGGGCCTCGGCGACGCCCCCCCGGTCGGCCGGGAACCGATCGAGGAAGCCCGGCGGCAGTTCCTCCGGCCTCGGGTCGATCCCCACGACCACCGGATTCCCCTTCCGCCGCACCGCCGCCACCACGCGATCCGCGAATTCCACGCCCGACCCCCTCTCCCTGGATTGACAGTCGCTCCCAATACCTTACAATAAGCCTCGTCACCGCGAAACACGTCGAGGGAAACCCCGGCGGCTTTCGCGCCGACATCGGGGCGTAGCGCAGCTTGGCTAGCGCGCTAGCTTGGGGTGCTAGAGGTCAGGGGTTCAAATCCCCTCGCCCCGATTGAGGTGAAGCGTGAAACGCGAGGGGGATGGGTCTTCGGACTCATCCCCCTTTCCGTTGATGCGAAAGGGAGGGGCAATACGCGGGTGAAGCCAGGGGGGCGCCCTGGCGCGTGGATCGGCCGCGAGCGCGGCGGGACCGGCGGGCGGCGCCTGCGCCCTCTGGACCGGCCCCTATAATCGAGCGGAGGAACGTCTCGGCCCGGCCCCGCCGCGCCGAAGTTTCCATCCTCGACGAGAGGGCCGCCGATGCGCCATGAATTCATTGCGATTCCCGACGAGGAAATCCCGAGAGCCGTCGAGCCGATCTTCCAGCACCTACTGACGACCTACGCCAGCGAGACCAACAAGACCGCCGGCATGTGGCGGGCGATCCCGGCCGACCTGCTCGACTTCAAACCCCACCCGAGGACCAACCCGCTCCGCGCGATCATAGTCCATCAGGTCCTCTCGGAGCGCAGGTTCTTCGCCCAGTTCGTGGGGATCGACGAGCCGGCGGTCGAGGAACTGCTCCCCGCCGATGAGGCCCCTTCCGTCCAGGCGTACATCGACAAGTACGTCTGGCTGGCGAAACGGCGGCTGCCGCAAATCGCTCGAGGGACGTCGGCCTGGTGGCTGGAAAGCCGACCGTTCTTCGAGGAGTTGCATCGCGAGCGGATCTGGATCTTCTGGCGGCGGGTGCTGCACACCTGCCACCACCGGACCCAGGTTCAGGCGTGGCTGCGGATGGCCGGTCACGAGCCGGTCCCGGCGATCTACGGCCCCTCCGGCGACGTCAAGTCCGAGGGGGACGACCCGACCTACTCGGTCGCCGCCGCCGGCCGCGGCGGCTGAGAGTCTGGCCCATAAGCTGATCAAGGACGACCATCACGGTCTTCCCCCCTCGCGGGGGAAGACAGACCGCGAAGCGGTCAGATGAGGGGGACGACGCGCGGGACGACCGTCGGAATTCGCGGAAGCCCGTCCGGGAAGCCCTGGACGTCGATGGCGTTTTGGCTCGCCCCCCCTCATCC
>CALCIB010000087.1 GCA_937907525.1 uncultured Planctomycetales bacterium
CTGTGGTTCCCCATCTTCCGCCCATGGATTCGACAAGTTGTTTCGGCGGCGTTCCTCGCGGTCTGTCTTCCCCCGCCAGGAGGGAAGACCGCGATGGTCGTCCTCCGCCACTTACGGGACGGACTCTCAGCCGGCCGCGGGGGACTTCGGGAAGCGGGACGTGTCGATGTAGTGATACGACCCGCCGGTCTCCGCGGCCAGGCGGCGCAGCGGCGTGTTCTGGCCCATGTCGCGGCCGATGCCGAACTCGATCGCCTGGATCCGCGTCCCCTTGGCCTCGCGGAGCACGGTCGCGACGTTGTCGTTGGTCATCGAGGCGGCGTCGGTGAGGAAGAAGATCACCTCGGGACGATCGACCAGGGCGGTGCGCAGGGCCAGCAGGTGGTCGGTCCCGCCGAACGGGACGACGGCGGCGAGCTGGGCGCGGACGCGCTCCTTGTTGACGGTCGTCGCCGGCATGATCCCGCGCTTGCCCTCCGAGTCGGTGAGCTTGCGGGCGTTGAGGTCGTAGAAGGTGACCGAGAAGCCGACGTCCGGCGGCAGGCGGTCGAGGCTGGAGAGGAGTTCGGCCTTGGCGTGGTCCAGCGCGTTGCGGGTGCTCATGCTGCCGGAGCAGTCGATGACGTAGGCGAACGAGCGGCCGTTCTCGCGGCTGCCGAAGAACTCGGTCCCGGGTCCGATCCCTCGGCCGACGCCGCCGCCGGAGCCGCCGCCGCGGCCGCCGCCCCCCCCCGCGCCGGTGCCGGGGATCAGCCCGGCGCCGGTCGCGGGCAATTCGGGGATCTCCCGGGCGAGGGTCTCGTCGGGCTTCACGACGCTCTGGGGGAGGATCTCCGAGAGCAGGGCGTCGGCCGCGGGATCGTGGGTGGGCTTGATCGGCGTCGCGTCGGCCGGCCTGGGTTGCAGGCGAGGGTCGGCCATGCCGCCGATCTCGCCGGGGCCGCCGCCCCCCCCCGCGCCGGATTCGGTATCGGTCGCGCGGTTGTCGGTCGGCTCAAGCTCGCCGCTCATCGCGCGACGGGCCGAGTCGTCGCCGTCGGGCGCGTTGACGACGGAAAGCACCGTCAACGACCCCAACACCGCCAGCAGGACGTGGAAGACCGTCGACGTCCCCAGCGAGCGCGGGTCGGTCATGGGCGTGCGGCCGATCCGAAGCCGGTCAACGATCGCCATCGTCGTCCTCCGGTCCCAGGAATTCCAGGGGGGGGTCGGGATCGTTCCGACGCCCGCCGGCGCGACGACCCCGACGGCCGGCGGGCGCGGCCAGCGACCGCCACGCCAGGATCGCTCCGAGCGCGGCGGCCGCCACCAGTAATCCTAGGACGACGGCCGGGTTCGGCCAGTCCGCCGCCGCCGGCTCGGCCGTTTCCGCGGGGGCCGGCTTCTCGACGGTCGGCGCGGCCGAACCGACGACCAGCGGCGCGAGCCGGTCCCCCTCGGCCTTGTAGCGGACTCGCCTGAGATAAACGCCCTCGAATGAAACCGCCGCTCCCTTCCAGGCGTCGACCGCGCGCCTCGGCGCGGGGAAGAGGACGCAGAGCAGGTCGCCCGGCGGCTGCTCGATCCACGCCTCCACCAGCGCCGGGAAGCTGCCGACGGCGTCTTGCCGGAACGCCCGGACGACCAGGCCGGCGACGCGGACGCGACGGCCTCGGAACTCGTCGGGGTGTTCCCAAAGGTCTCGGAAGCTCGCGGCGACGGCGGGGCCCGGACCTTGCTTGCCCGAAAGGGCGTCGTGTTCGGCGGCGAGGTCCCCCAGGCCAAGCGGCGCGTCGTCTTGCGCGAGGCCGTTTCCGACTCCGATCAAGCCCAGGAGCGCGGCCAGGGCCGCGCCTCGCCCGATCACGGCCCGGCTCCAGGCGGGGCGAGGCGGACGGCGGCCACGCCGGCGGACGAGCAGACGGCGATGATCCGCGCGGCCGGCTCGTATCGCAGGCGGTCGTCGGCGATCAGCCGGACCCGCATCGGCCGCGTCCCCAACAGCTCGACGTAGCGCCGAAGCCGCCCGCCGAGTTGGGCCAGGTCCTCGACGGGCGCCTCGCCGAGCCGCAGCGACTTGAGGTCGCCCAGGTCGTCGGCCTCGGCGCGGATCATCACGTCGTTCTCCAGGTCGACGTCGACGGTTCGCGAGGTCGGCCGGGCCATGCCTCGCGGCGCCGAGGGGAGCGCCGCGGGGGTGGCCGGCAGGTGCAGGTCGATCCGGGTCTCGGCGGTCGGCGGCCGGAACGTCATGATGAAGAACGCCAGGAGTTGAAACGCCATGTCGAGGATGGGCGCGGCGGGGAAGTAGACGTCCTCGGGCTGTCCCGGACGATAGTTCCGCGCGCGTCGCGAGCCGTCGTCCGCGGGGCTCGCCTTCGTCGGGGCTGGGGCGATGCTCACGGCTCCTCCCGGTTCAGGACGACGAGGCTGAAGTTGGCGAAGCCCTGTTCCTGGGCCTCGGCGAGCGTCCGGCGCACGGCGCCGAAGGGGGCCTCGCGGTCGGCCCTGATGATGACCGCGGTGGGGAGTTCGGCGCCGGGGTCGGCCCCGGTGAACTGAAGGCGGAGGCTCGGCAGGTCGGGCCGGTCGCCGGAGACCTCCGGCTGGGGCTGGATCAACTCCAGGCCCGATCGCCGCTCGGCGGCCTGGCGCTTCCACCAGGCGACGGCGGCGTCGCCGGGGATCGCCGCGTCATCGACCAGGAGCGTCCCCCGGGCGTCGATCGCCACGGCCAGGCGGTCGAGCGCCAGTTCGGCGCCCGGCAAGGCGGCGGGGGCGACGGGGAGCCGCACGGCCCTGGTTCGGCCCTCGACCTGGGCGCCGAAGTGGACCAGCATCATGAAGAAGAAGATCAGTTGGAGCACCAGGTCCAAAAGCGGCGTCAGATTGGGGTTGAGGGAGTGCGGCGGCGACGTGCGCGGCATCGGGCGGCCTCGTCCGGGTTCATTCGGGGAGCGACGGCGGCGGGGTGGGACGCGCGCCCAGCGCCGCGCTGAGCGCGAACGGATGAGGATGCGCCGCGGGAGTCGGGTGCGACGCCTCTTGCGGCTTGACGCCGGGGGCGAACTGTTCCAGAAGCGGCTCGGCGGCCATCTCCGCCTCCAGCGACATCCGGGCGATCCGGTTGCGGAAGTAGGCGTAGAAGTAGATCGCCGGGATCGAGATCGCGATCCCCTCCAGCGTGGCGAAAAGCGCCGTGGAGATCCCCTCGGCGAGCTGGCTGGCCTGCGGCGCGGCGCCCTTGGTGGCGATGACGCGGAACGCCTTGATCATGCCGTAGACCGTGCCGACGAGGCCGATCATCGGCCCCAGGGTGCCGACGGTGGCCAGGTAGGTCGTGCGGTGCTCCATCTCCATCGTGGCGTCCTCGTTGGCGATCTCCATCGCCCGCCGGGCCGGGGCGGCGCCCGAGGGGAGCTTCCGCACGCCCGCGGCCAGCACCCGCGCGAACAGCGAGCGATCCGCCGCCAGCCGGTTGTAGGCGTCGCCGAACCGGCGCTGCTCCAAAAGCTCGTGGACCTCGCGCGCCAGGCCGCGGGGGACCGCCGCGGACGCTCGATAGTGAATGGTCAACCAGACGACCAGCGCCACCAGGTAGAACGACATGACCGCGATGATCAGGCCGATGACGCCCGACGCCCGAACCATCCACGACAGGAAGGACTCGCCGTCGCCCTGGTCGTCCGCGTCGGTCGTCGCGGCCGCGGTCGCCGTCTCCACGCCGGATTTCGCCGCTTCCTGGCCGATCGCGGGCGGAACGGCCGTCGCCACGCCGACCGCCAGGATCCAGAACGCGAGCAGGGCCGCGACCGCGCCCGCCCGGTCTCGCCGTGATTCCATCGCCGCCGGACCTCCCGATTCGCCTCGTTCCCTCGCCCGTTCGTCCACCTTATACGATCGTCCCCAATCGGACAAACGCAACCGCCGACGTGGAACGGCCCTCGGGAAGATCGGCGATATTCAAGCGGCGGCGGGCCCGGCCGAGGGTGGCCTCGACGGGATTGACGTTCCCAGGTCGGCCCTCGGCGATTAGGATTCGCGCGTGCTTTGTCGAAATCACCACGAGCATGCTTAATCCCTTCTCCCCTTGTGGGAGAAGGTGCCCCGAAGGGGCGGATGAGGGGGCGCGACTCAAGCCGTGGACTTCTAAAGCCATGGCCGGGCGCGGGATGCGACGCCGGCCGACCCCTCATCCGGCCTTCGGCCACCTTCTCCCACAAGGGGAGAAGGGATGCTTGTCATCATAAGTTCCCCAGGTTTTCGACAAAGCGATTCGCGCGTCTTTTCCGGATGGAGCCAGGCCCGCGCCGGGCGTCAATATGGGGAGCGATCGGACCATGCCGCATCAGGACGACGGATCGTCGCAAGGACGGAACACGACCCCACGAATCCGACGCGACGCCGCGCCCGACGTCCGTCGGCGCCGACGGCCCTGGCTGATCGCCGCGGCCGCGATCTTGATGGTCGTCTTCTCCGCGCCGCCGCTGTTCAACCTCGTCCGCGACGCGCCGAACAAGGATTACAGCCTGTGGCATCAGGTCGGCGTTGCGGTTCGAGACGGGGTGGAGATCTACCCCGACCCCGATTCGCATCGGCTCTTCCCCTTCATGTATCCGCCCTCGGCCGCGGCGCTTCTAGGGTACGTCAGCTATCTGGGACGATACGGCACCGGGATTTTGCTGGTCCTGGTCCACTCGGCGGCGTGGGTGGGCGCGGTGCTCCTTTCGGTTCGGCTGGCGACCGGAAGGGCGACGGGGAGTCGGCCGGCGCTGTACGTCGTCCCCTCGCTGGTGATCGTGGCCTTGATCCACAACACTTACCTGCTGGGACAGCCGAACCTCTCGCTCCTGACGCTCCTGCTGGCGGCGTTTTTTTGCCTTCAAAAAGGGCGGGACGTCGCCGCCGGCGCGCTGGTGGCGACCGGCGCGGCGATCAAGGCGTTTCCGATCCTGGCGCTCGGCTATCTGATCTATCGACGCCGCTGGAAGGCGTCGGCGGCGACGGTCGCGGCCCTGGCGGCGTGGCTGCTGATCGTCCCCTTGCCGTTCCGCACGCCCGCCCAGGCCGCGCGCGACGTCCACGTCTGGTCCGACGGCATGCTCTTCACCTACAACAAGCAGGGGATCGCCCAGCGTCCGTACCGTTCGTACAGTTATAAGAATCAGTCGATCATGGCGATGACGCATCGCCTGTTGCGCGACGTCCCGGCCGACGGCGAGGCCGTTCTGTCGAAGCGCGTCGCCGCCTACCGCCGCGCCCATAAGAACGACGAGACCGACGGCGTCCGCGCCGACGGCTCGTTCGACCTCAAGACGATGCTCGCCACCGCCCCCTGGGAGACCGGGAGGATCGCGGCGGCCTTCGAGGGAATCGACGCCGATCTGAAGAAGGCGTGGCGGGTCAACGTGGCCTCGCTGGACTTTCGCGCCGTCACGCTGGCGACGCTCGCCGCCATGGCCGTCCTGGGCCTCTTCACCCTGGCCGTCCTGCCCGGGGGCCGCGACCGGACCCAGCGCTCCGACGCCCTGGAGTTCTCGATCATCACGCTTCTGATCGTGATGTTCTCCCCGCTATCATTCAATTACGCCTACGTCTGGCTGATCTTTCCGGCGACCGTCGCCTTGAACGAGGCGTTCGCCCATCCGTCGCCGAGCCGACGCGGGCGGATCGCCGAGCGCGCCTGGCTGGCGTTCATCCTCCTCTTGCCGGCGACGGCCGTGGCGGCCCCGCTGTACGCCCAGGCTTACGGCAACCTGTTCGTCCCCTCCGCGCTGCTCGTTTTCACGCTCGGCGCCCGACTCAAGCGGGTCGGTCGCCGAACCGAGCCGGAAGCCTCCGGCGAACGCGACGACGCTCGGCGCGAGACGGCGGCCGCGGAATCGGCCGCGGCCAGTCCCTACTCGGAACCCAGCCGCGAGAGGCGACAAGGAAAGTGGCGCGACAAGCTCGATTCTTGTTGAACCGCGCCGCCTTCGTGAGTAGAGTTTATCGCGCGCCACATGTTTCAAGGATCGCCGTGACGCGCGATCCGGACGCCTCCTTCTCGAAGCAAGTCCGGGCCATCCTCCGAAGGCGTCGCGGACGGAGGCGTTTCCCGAAAATCGATCCGAGTTGGTGTAGTCGGGAGGCACGTCTGATGATCGTTCGAAACATCGTGGGTGCTCGGGCTTCGGTTCGAGTCGCCCTATTCTCCGTCGCCGTCGCCCTGGTGGCGACCGTGGGTTGCGGCGGGGCGGACCAGTCCGACGGGTCGGCGGTGGTGCCGGACCCCTCGTTGGACAAGCAGCAGGACGACATGCGCCAGTATTACCAGAAGAACCCACTGCCCAAGCCGAAGAAGCAGCCTTGAGTTCGATCGGACGAAGGCGCCCGCCCAGTAGCGTCGCGCCTTGACGGCTTTCCGCTTCTCATCCAGCGTCGTTCGTCGCCTCATCCGCGATTCCACCGCGGCCGCGTCTTCGACTCGCCGATGGGATCCGGGCTTTCGTTCTTCGTAATAGTTCTTCCCTTCTCCTGATCGGAGTCCGCTATGTCGCCACGCGCATCGAAGGGTCGGGGGTTCACCCTGATCGAGCTCCTGGTCGTGATCGCCATCATCGCGGTGTTGATCGCGCTGCTCTTGCCGGCCGTCCAGGCCGCGCGGGAGGCCGCCCGCCGGGCCCAGTGCGTCAACAACCTCAAGCAGATGGGTCTGGCCCTGCACAACTATCACCAGGCGATCGGCAGCTTCCCCATGGGGGCGACCGACGGCCCCGTGAACGCCCCCGGCGACAGCGCCGCCACCGGCGGCGGCTGGTCCGCCTGGAGCGCCCACTCGCTGATGCTCCCTTACATGGAGCAGACGCCCATTTACAACTCGATCAACTTCAGCTGGGCGGCCATTCAGGGCGGCTCGGTCTCGTACAACATCAACTCGACGGCCTACAACACCAAGATCAACGCCTTCCTCTGTCCGTCCGACGGTAGCGCCGGCAAGTCCAACATTTGCAGCTACGGCGGCAGCATGGGGACGACGACCATCATCTACGGCGAGCAGAGCACCGGCCTGTTCACGTATCACGTGGTCTACAGCATCTCCGACGTCACCGACGGCACGTCGAACACGATCGCGTTCGCCGAGCAGTTGGTGGGCGATCAGATCGGCACGGCGATGAAGCGCGGCAACTCGACCGGCCGCAACATCAGCGGCGGCCAGACCGGGGCGGTGCTGGACGCCTCGGGCAGGTTGGCCCAGATCAAGGCCGACATGTTGCAGTGCGACAGTTGGTTCCGCGAGCCGAACGCTCCGGTGGGCGGTCGCGGCAACCACTGGGGCGCCGGCATCCTCGGCGCCACCATGCTGAACACGGTGATTCCGCCCAACAGCGCCGGCAGCCTCTGGGGGGCCTGTCGGCTGGATTGCTGTCCCAACGCGCAGCACGACCATTTCACCAACGCCACCAGCAACCACAGCGGCGGCGTGAACGTGGCCCTGGCCGACGGCAGCGTCCGCTTCGTCAAGGACTCGATTAGCTGGCCGACCTGGTGGGCGCTGGGCACCCGCTCGCTCGGCGAGGCCATCTCGGCCGACTCCTACTGATCGCGACGTCCCGAGTTCCAGGCGCGGCCGCACGAAGGTTCGGCCGCGCCTGTTCCATTTCCACGCGCTCGCGGAGGGAGGACGGGCGATGCGGTTCTTCGGTTCTCCGACGGGGTTCGCGAGGCTCGCCGCGGCATTGGCCGGTCTCGTCCTGCTCGCCGGGCTGACCGTTCCGGCGGTCTACTGGATGGAGCGGTCGGAGCTCGCCGAGTGGGCCCGCAAGGCCGAACGCTTCGAGCCCGAGGGGGGGGGCCGCATGGACTTTCGCGCGCCGGGCGTGATTGCCCCGGCGACGGTCCCGGCCGATCGGGCTTCGCTTGAGGACGACGAGCCGGTCGTCGGCGTCGAGGCCGGCGGCCGGCATCGGGCCTATCATCTCCGATCCATGGGCGACGAACGATCCCGCCACGTCGTCAACGACGTTCTGGGCGGCAAGGCGGTGTCGGTCGCCTACTGCAACATCTTCGACTGCATAACCGCCTACGGCGGCGAGGATGCGGCGAACCCGCTCGACCTCGGCGTGGCGGGCCTCGCCGGCGGGAGCATGCTCCTGAGCGTCCACGGCTTCGCGTTCTATCAAAAGACCTCGGAGCCCGCGGATCCGACCCCCGCCGGGCAAGAGCTTCCCAAGTTCCCTTACGCCTCGTATCCCGCGGAGCGGACGACCTGGGGCCGTTGGAAGACGCTGCACCCCGACACCGACCTTTACCTCTACGAGCCCCCGCCGCCGTCGCCGGAGACCCCCCCGCTCCATGCGTCCGAGCGCTGACTTATTCCCCCCGTCAACCTTTCGGCCGTCGCTCGACGGACGGGCGGGGCGATCGATCTCCATCGGCATTCCGAACCACCTGGCATTGCCTTTTTCCGGGGGTTCGCCAAAAATGCCGCCACCTGCCGGGATGCACTTTCCTGAGTCGACGGCGGCCCGCAAGGGGCCGGTGTGAATCGGGGTTTCGAGGCGCGAGACGCATGAACGACGTCGAGCGGCGCGAGCGCGCGGATCGTCCGCGGGGGCGGTCGACTCTGGGACGCGGGCGGAAGGGATGACGCCGCGGACCGAGGGCGTGGGGTGCGGAACGAAGCGGGACGGCAAGGCAAGGAGGCGATGCCCATGGCACGCTGGTACGTCGATCGAACGCCCGGACGGGGAGTCCCCTCGGTGAGCCTCCGCAAGCTGCTGGCGGGGGCGCGGTTCGTGGGATGCCCCGATTGGGAGGTCACCGGCTGCGCCTCGGACCATCGTCGACTCGAACCCGGCCAAGTCTTCGTCGCCGTGCGCGACGCCCGCTACGACGGCCACGGCCACGTCCGCGAGGCCCTCGACCGCGGCGCCGCGGGAGTCGTCGTCGAGCGCGAGGTCTCCGACGCCGGCAGGCTCCAGGTGGTCGTCGCCGACGCCCGCGCCGCCCACGCCCGGCTCTGCCAGGCGCTGGCGGGCGATCCGTCCGAGCGGCTGGCGACGATCGGCGTCACCGGCGCGCGTGGCGGGACGGTCGCCAGCCTGATGATCCAGTCGATCCTCCGGGCGGCCGGCCTGCGCTGCGGGCTGGTCGGCGGCTCGGAATGGTCCGAAGGCGACCCCGCGCGGCTCGCCGACGACGTCGCCTCGTCCCGGACCTGGCCGGGAGGCGCGGCCGGGTTGGCGTCGATCCTCTCCTATATGGTCGAACGTCGATGCCACGCCGGCGTGATCGAGGTCGGCGCCGAGTCGCTTGAGGCCAGGGCCCTTGAGGGGTTGACGTTCCAGGCCGTCGCGGCGACCGATCTGGCGCTCCCGGCGGGTACGTCGCCGGAGACGGCCCTGAAACGGCGGCGGGCCGCGGCGCGGTTGTTCCGCAAGATCGCCCCCGGCGGCGCGGCGGTCGTCAACGACGACGACCCGGACGCCGAGATCCTCGGCGGGCTGAACCTGGACGCCCGCCGCGTCAGCTTCGGCCTGGCGCGGCCGGATCGCGTCGACGTCTCCGCCGCGATCGAGCGCGTCGACGCCTCGGGGACGCGGTTCCTCCTCCTGGGCCGCGACCGGCCGACGCCGGTGCGGCTGCGGCTCGTCGGCGAGCGTCACGTCGCGCACGCCCTGGCCGCCGCGGCGGTCGCCTGGTCGATGCACGTCGAACTCGACGCGGTCGTCGCCGGACTGGAGGACGTCGCCGAGATCGCCGGCTCTCTGGAAGCGGTCGACGCCGGCCAGGACTTCGACGTCCGCGTCGACGAGGCCCGAACCGCCGAATCGCTTCAGCGGGCGCTCGTCGCGTTGCGGTCGACGGCCTCCGGCCGAATCCACCTGGTCCTCAGCGCCCACGGCGGTCAGGACCGCGCGACCCGCCGCGCCGCCTCGCTGGTCGCCGAGACGATGGCCGATCGCGTCATCCTCACGCTGGGCGACCCGCGCTCCGAGGATCCCGACCGCTGCATGGACGAGATGCTCGGCGGGTTCCGACGCCCCGGCAAGGCGTGCGTCCAGCCCGACCGCCGTCGAGCCATCGAGGCGGCGCTTTCCGAGGCCCGTCCCGGCGACGCCGTTCTGATCGCCGGCAAGGGCCGCAACGCCTACCAGATCTTCGCCGACCGCGTCGTCCCGTTCGACGACTTCGCCGTCGCCCGCGGCTTCCTGACCGGAGTCCGCGTCCGATCGCCCCTCGCCCGCGGGGCCTGAAGCGACGGCGAGAGCCGGTGGCGCGTGCTTCGCCAAAACATATTATAAACGAGCAAACATAATCCCTTCTCCCCTTGTGGGAGAAGGTGCCCCGAAGGGGCGGATGAGGGGGAGGCGCGACCGGAAGCCTCTGGAAACGCCCCCCCTCATCCGGCCTTCGGCCACCTTCTCCCACGAGGGGAGAAGGGATGATCGCCATCACTCTCCTCTTCTTCGGTTTCAGTCCATGGGGCCCGCCCTCAGTTCAGCGCCTCGACCGCGCCTCGGAAGATTTTAAGGCCGTGGCCCTCGGAACCGAGGGCCTCGCCGAGGCGGGTCCATCGGGGGTGGTGCAGGGGGGAGACGAACCGCTCGGGGTGGGGCATCAGGCCGAAGACCCGGCCGGTCGGATCGCACACGCCGGCGGCCGCGAGGTGGGAGCCGTTGGGGTTGGCGGGGTAGTCCTGGGTCGGGCGGAAGTCGGCGTCGGCGTACTTCAGGACGATCCGGCCGGCCTGGTCGAGCGCCTCCATACCCTTCGGGTCGGCGGTCAGGAAGCGGCCCTCGCCGTGGGCGACGGGGAGGTCCAAGGGCTCGTCGAAGCCGACGAACGGCGAGACGCCGGGGCGGGGCAGGAGGGTGACCCAGCGGGCCTCGAAGCGGCCGGAGTCGTTGGCGGCGAGGGTCGCGGGGCCGTCGTCCTCGTCGCCGGGGAGCAACCCGCAGCGCGCCAGGACCTGAAAGCCGTTGCAGATCCCCATGAGCAGGCCGCCGCGGTCGTGGAACCGGCGGAGGGCGTCGCCCAGGCCGCGGGCGAGGCGCGTCGCCATGATCCGGCCGGCACCGAGGTCGTCGCCGTAGGAGAAGCCGCCGGGGATGGTCAAGATCTGGAACAAGTCCAGCGCGTGGGGCTCCTCCAGGAGCCGGCCGACGTGCCACGTCTCCGATCGAGCGCCGGCGAGCCGCCAGGCCTCGGCCGTCTCCTCGTCGCAATTCGTTCCCGGCGCCCTCAGCACGATCACCCGCGGCGTGGCCATGGCGTTGCGCGTTCCTTTCGCTCTCGTCTCGGTTCGAGGGCCGGTCAGAAGGACGTGTCCGACTGGGACGACGGGTAGTCGGGCTCCGCGGCGCGGTAGGCGAGGTTCCGCCGGACCAGGTCGGCCTCGTAGACCTGCACGACGAAGTCGGCGGCGATCTTCAGTCGCGAGGAGGTCCCCTTACCGAGGAAGTCGGCCTGCGCGCCCTTGCGGAACTCGGCGACGCCGACGTGTTTCGACTGGCTCTTGACGTAGTTGATGCTGGGGATGCCGTCGGCGTCGCCGGAGATCAAAAGGGCGACGTCGTAGGTCTGCTGAAGCGCCACCATGTCCACGGCCAAACTGGTGTCCAACCCCTTCTCGTTGACGGTGTGGTTCAAGAGGTCGACCTTCCAGTGCCCTTCCTGGCGGATCTCGACGAAGTCGGTGGCCGATTGCACGCCGTGATAGAACCGCTTCTTGCGATCGAGGGCCCGCTTCTTGCCGTCGTACCATTCGCGGGTTTCGGCGAAGCAGGCGCGCCACGCCTCCTCCAGCCTGCGCTCCGGCGGGACGTCCGGGTCGCGGCGGAGGACCTCCTCGACGTAGGCGTCGCGGAGCCGAGGGTTGACCTCGAAGCGGCCGCGGAGCCGGGCCTCGGCCTTGGGGTCGTTCAAGTCCCACTCGTCCATCTTGCCGACGACGTACCAGTAGATCCGCGTGTGCTGGGCGGTCGGCCAGTTCGAGCCCTCCGCGAACGTCCGCCCCCAGTAGTGGACGCTCTGCTCGAAGACGTGGCGGTAAAACGCGCCGTAGTCGTCGACCCGAAGGTTCAGGTGCTTGAGCACCCCGTCCAGGTTGGACCCGTCGACGAACGTGACGAACCTCAGCATCGCGACCTTCCTCACGGTTTCAACGAAACTTTAAAGTTAGATATTCGGAAACGACTAAATCACCGCCCCGCGGCCGCTCACCAATCCAAGGGCGCGCGCCAGGCGCGTTCCATTTCCGCCGTGGAGGCGTCGATCACGCGCGTCCCGGCCAGGCCGTCCACGATCAGCCGCGCGTCGGGCCCCGCGGCGGTCGTCCGGCCGATCGTCGCGAAGGGGACGCCGGCCAGCGTCGCGGCCAGGGCGTCGTAACGGCCCGGCTCGACTTCCAGGAGGAATCGCGAGGGCGATTCCGAGAAGAGCAAGGCCGCGTCCGATTCCGCGTCGCCGTCGCGCGGGACGTCCGCGAGCGCGACCTCGGCGCCGAATCCGCCGGCGAAGGCCGATTCGGCCAGCGCCACGGCCAGCCCCCCCTCGCTCAGGTCGTGGCAGCTTCGAACCGACCCGGCGGAGATCGCGCGGTGAAGCGCCTGGAAGGTCGCCAGGCCGGCCTCGGGGTCGACCATCGGGACCAGGCCGCCGTCGAGCCCCCGGATCTCCGCCCAGAGCGAGCCGCCGAACTCGGCGCGGGTGGTCCCGACCAGGACGATCAGGTTGCCGGTCGCCTTGAAGTCCATCGTCACGCAACGGCGGACGTCCGGCACCTGGCCGATGGCGCTGATCAAGAGCGTGGGGGGGATCGCCAGGCTTTCGCCCTCGTGGGCGTATTCGTTGTAGAGGCTGTCCTTGCCGGAGATGAACGGCGTCTCGTACGCCAGGGCCAGGTCGCGGCACGCCCGGGCGGCCCTGACCAGCGAGCCGAGGGTCTCCGGCCGTTCCGGGCTCCCCCAGCAGAAGTTGTCGAGCAGGGCGACGCGGGCCGGGTCGGCCCCCACCGCGACGCAGTTCCGCACGGCCTCGTCGATGACGCAGGCGGCCATCTTGTAGGCGTCGAGCTTGCCGTAGCGCGGGTTGATCCCGCAGGAGACCGCCAGCCCGCGGAACGAGCCGACCACCGGCAGCACCACCGAGGCGTCCCCCGGTCCCCGCTCCCACTCGCCGACCAGGGGCTTGACCACCGTGCGGGCCTGGACCTCGTGGTCGTACTGGCGGACGATCCACTCCTTCGAGCAGACGTCCCAGTGCGAAAGCAGCTTCGACAGGTCGGCGGTGAAGTCGGCCGAGGGGGGAAGCGCGATCGGGTCGGGCTCGCGGGTCGGGTCGGTCGCGGCGCGGACGACGTCGGGGCGGCCCTCGTGGAGGAAGTCCATCGACAGGTCGCCGACGACCTCGCCCTTGTAGCGGAGCGTGAGCCGGCCGTCGGCGGCGAACTCGCCCAGGTCGGTCGCCTCGACCCCCTCCAGCGCGCACAGGTCGCGGAACGCCGGCCAGTTCTCCGGCGGCACGGCAAGGACCATGCGCTCCTGGGCCTCGGAGATCCAGATCTCGGTATACGAGAGCCCTTGATATTTGAGCGGGGCGTTCTCCAGGTCGACGACGGCGCCGGTCTCGGCGCCCATCTCGCCGACCGCGGAGCTGAAGCCCCCCGCGCCGCAGTCGGTGATGGCGCGGAAGAGGCCCCGGTCGCGGGCCTGGAGGATGACGTCCAGGACCATCTTCTCGGTGATCGCGTCGCCGATCTGGACGGCGCCGCCGGAGACGGCCTCGCTTTGGCTGGTCAGCTCGATCGAGCTGAACGTCGCGCCGTGGACGCCGTCGCGGCCGGTTCGGCCGCCGATGGCGACGATCCGGTCGCCCGGCTCGACCGACTTGAACGCCTTGCCCCGGGGGAGGACGCCGACGGTGCCGCAGAAGACCAGGGGGTTGCCCAGGTAGGCCGAATCGACGGCCAGCGCCCCGTTGACGGTCGGGATCCCCATCCGGTTGCCGTAGTCGCGGACCCCGGCGACGACCCCCTTGAGCACTCGCTTGGGGTGGAGGACGCCCGCGGGAAGCCGGTCGGGGGGGAAGTCGGGGGGGGCGACGCAGAAGACGTCGGTGTTGCAGATCGGCTTGGAGCCCAGCCCGGTCCCCAGGGCGTCCCGGATCACGCCGCCGATGCCGGTGTTGGAGCCGCCGTAGGGGTCGATGGCCGAGGGGTGGTTGTGGGTCTCGACCTTGAAACAGACGTCGTACTCGTCGTCGAACCTCACGATGCCGGCGTTGTCGCTGAAGACGCTCACCAGCCAGTCGAGGTCCAGTTCCTTGGTGGCCGCGAAGATGGTGGTCTTGAGCAGATTGTCGACGATCGTCCCGTCGAAGTCGATCTTGCCCCGGAGGGTCTTGTGGGAGCAGTGCTCGCTCCAGGTCTGGGCGATCGTCTCCAACTCGGCGTCGGTGGGGTCGCGGCCCTGGTCGCGGAAGTGGGCCTGGACGGTTCGCATCTCGGCGAGGCTGAGCGAGAGCTGGCCGTCCCGGCTCGCCTTCTGGAGGGCGTCGTCGTCCATCGCCCGGATCGGGACCACGACCAGGACGAATTCGTAGGGGCGGCCCGCGCCGAGGCGGTCGAGCGCGAGCGGGCCGACGACGGCCTGTTCGACGGCCTCGTTGGCGAGGACGCGCTGAACGAGCCTGGGAAGTTGGTCGGCCGGGCCCTCGACGCGGTAGCTTCGAATGCTCCGGGCGGCTTCCGCGGCGTGGCCCAGGTCGCGGAGCAGGGCCAGGGCGCTTTCGGCCTCGGGGTCGGTGACGCCGGGCTTGGGGAAGACGTGGACGGTCGCCGCGGGGCCGTCGCCCCCCTCCGCGGGGCAGGGGCGGACGCGGAAGCGTTCGACGACCGGGTCGACGAGGACCGCGGCGGCCGCGGCCTCCACGTCGTCGGCCGAGAGCGGGCCCTCCACCAGGAAGCCGCGACTGGCGGTCACCCGCCAGGGGCCGGGGAGGCCGGACTCGGCCGCCTCCTGGGCGACGCGAAGGCCGTCGGAGTCGGGTTGGTCGGGGGCGGGCTTGATGTCCAGGTGCCAGAGCATGTTCGACTTCGATACAAGAGGGCGGGTCTTCTTAGGAAACGTCGGTTCGCGGACGAGGGGAGGGGGGCTGGCGGGCCTCGAACTGGCCGCGGCGGGCGCGGGCCTCGTCCCACCAGCGTCGGATCGATTCCTCGTCGTCGGTCATGAGCGCGTACTTTAGCGCGGCGAGTCGGTCCTGGAACTTGCCGAGGGCGTGCATCAGGGGGCCGCGGTTGTCGCGGAAGATCGCCGTCCAGAGTTCGGCGTCGGCCCCGGCGACGCGGGTGACGTCGCGGAAGGCCCCCGCGGCCAGCGGGTGCCAGTCGGCCGGCACCGAGCCGGCCAGGGCGGCGGCGACGGCGTGGGGCAGATGGCTGGTGAAGGCGACCACCTCGTCGTGCTCGGCCGGGCCCATCTCCACGATCCGGCAGCCCAGACCCGACCAGAACCCGCGCGCCCGCTCCAGCGCGGCGGGGGGCGTCTGACGAGTCGGCGTCAGGACGCAGACGCGGCCTTCGTAGAGATCGGCGCGGGCGTGCGCCGCGCCGGAGCGCTCGGAGCCGGCCATCGGGTGCGCGGCGACGAACATCGCCGCGGCGCGGGGGGACCTGGCGACGGCCTCGACGATCGACCGCTTGGTGCTGCCGGCGTCGGTCAGCAGCGCCGACCGCGGGGCGAGTTCGGACGCCCGGCGGACGTCCTCGGCGACCCTGCCGACCGGCGTGCAGACGACCACGACGTCGGCGGCGGCGACCCCCTCGGCCATCTCGACGGTCCCGCGGTCGATCGCGCCCAGACGACGGGCCTCCTCCAGCCGCCCCGCGTCGCGGCCCACGCCGACGACCTCCCGCGCCATCCCCTTCGCGCGGAGAGCCATGCCGATCGATCCGCCGATCAGCCCGACCCCCACGACGGCCACCGTCCCCAAACGCTCCAAGTCTCGTCCCCCGTCCCTCGACGTTCGCCCATGCCTCGCCGGCCCTCCATCCTAGCGACGATTCCCGCGCGAAACGAGTCCGTTCCTCGCGATCCGTCCCCACTTCTCGTCCAGCGGCCCTCATGACGTCGTCGGCCGGGTCGCGACCGAAACCGACCCCCTGGGCGAGACCACGACCAACGCCTACCCCCCTGGCCGGCAACCGTCGGAAAGTGGGGCGCCCGACGGAAGGCTTGACTCGCCACTTGCCGTCGGAAGGCCGAGCGTCTAGTATGAATCATCCGCATCTTGACGATCGCGAGCGCGTGGGCCGTTTTCGGGAAGGAATCATGGCGCATCCCCTCCCCAAGCCGCGTTTCCCTTGGGTCGCCCTGATGGCGATCGTGGGGGCGTTGTTGGGTTCGGGTGGTTCGGCGTCGGCCTGCGCGACGATGGCGACCGCGGATTGCTGCGTCGCCGTCCGCTGCTGCCGCCAGGCGCCTGGGTCGTCCGGGACGACCCCGGATGTCGCCCGGACGCCGGCGGCCCGCGAGGGCGCGCCGGATGGCGCCGGCGGGTCTTGCCAGGATGCTCCCGCCGACTGTTCGTGCCGCCTTCAGGCCCCGACCGCCCCGGCGCCGTTGGAGCGACGATCCGGGGACGACCGTCTCGATCCGGGCCATGACGTGGCCACCGAGGGGTTTGACCTTTGCGTCGCGCCTCGACCCCTCGCCGCTCTGGACCCGCCCGCGGTGAGTCCGCCGCGAAAATCCCCTCTCTATCTGCGCAACTCCCGCCTCCTGATTTAACCGGCCCCGCATCGAGGTCTTCGGCCTCCCGCGCTCGGCGTTCGTCCCGACCCTCCCGGGACGATGGGACGCCGCGCGTCGGGCCGGGCGAGCCCTGATGCCGGGGGCGAGGATGACGATCCGTTCCGCCGGATCGTCCTCCCCCTCCCTGTCGTCCAGGGGGCGGGAGCGCGCCACCCGCGCCGCGGGTGGCCGTCATCAAGGTCAACGAATCAGGAGAAGGATCATGGATCGTCGTGGACTGTTGAGCATGGTCGGGGCGCTGGCCCTGGCCGGTCTGTTGGGCGTCGGCGCTTCGGCCGTCGAGACGGCCGAGGCTGCCGAGACGGCGTGCGCCTGCTGTGGCGCCTCCTGCGACTGCCCGGCCTGCGTCTGCGAGACGACGAAGGCCGACGTCAAGGGCTGCGACTGTTGCGGCGACGCGACCTGCTGCCCGGCCATCGCCGCCGGGACGCCGAAGGTCGCCGTCGTCGAGGGCAAGTCTTGCCACGGGAAGAACGTCAAGACGACGAAGGTCGTCAAGACCAAGGTGGCGGGCGTCCGTTAACCCTCGGAAGGGCCGGTCCCCGATTGCGCCGGGGACCGGCCCCCGGTCGGACACGCGGGGGCGGGCCTCGTTGCGAGGCCCGCCCCTTTCCGATTGTACGGCATTCGGGAGGGGAGCATCAGCCTGGATCGTCCTGAACCTCCAGGTCCCTTCCGGGGTGTCAATCCAGCCGGCGGATCTTGGTTTTCGTCGCGGGACCGTCCGACCCTCAAAACCCCTTCAGGCCCCGAAGGGTCCGGCCGATCTGGAAGTGGCACAGGGCCAGCGCGCAGGCGTCGGCGACGTCGTGAGGCTCGGGAGGCTCGGCCAGGCCGAGCTCGGTCTGGATCGCGCGCTGCATCTGGTCCTTGGGCGCGCGGCCGGAGCCGGTGAGGGTCTTCTTGACCCGCGCCGCGGCGTAGCCGAAGACGGGAATCCCCTTCGACGCCGCCGCCAGCACGATCACGCCCCGGGCGTGCCCCATGAGGATCGCCGTCCTGGGAAACTTGGCGTGGCTGTGGACCTTCTCAAGCGCCAGCGCGCCCGGCGGATAGGCGGTCAGCAACTCCAGGACGCTCTGGAAGAGGTTGTCCAGCCGCTGCCCCAGCGCTCGCTCCGAGGAGCCGCAGCGGATCACCCCGGCCTCGACGACGATCGGCCCCCTGGGACCGGGGTCGACGACCGCGTAGCCGGTGACGTTCAGACCGGGATCGATCCCGACGACCCGATTCCAGATCTTCGGCGGGGCGTCGCCGCCATCGGATTCGCACGTCCGTCCGGTCATGGGTCGACCCCTTCGTCAGCGACGACTCAGCGCTTGGGCTCGGCGCGCCAGCGCGTCCCCTCCGGGCCGTCCTCGAGCGTCACCCCCAGCGCCGTCAGGCGGTTGCGGACCTCGTCGGCCAGGGCGTACTGCTTCTCCTTGCGGAGTCGCGCCCGAAGGTCGATGAGCAGGGTCATCAACTCGCCGGTCAGCGCGTCGTCGCCGGCGGCGGCCTTCTCGCGCGGCCTGGCGAAGAGGCCGAGGAGGTTCGAGAGTTCCTTGAGGACGACCGTCCCGGCGCGATAGTCGGCCAGGTCGGACGTCGACGTCAGTCCGGCCGACAGACGGTTGAGGACGCGGACGATCTCGAACAGCTCGCCGACGGCGCCGCCGGTGTTGAAGTCGTCGTCCATCGCGTCCAGGAAGCCCCGCCGGCGCTCGGCGATCTCCTTCAATTCGGGGCTCGCCCCGCCGTCCCGGTCCTCGCGGCGGGTCGGGGCGTCGAGCGCGTGGAACGATTCGCCGGTCAGTTCCCGGAAGCGGTCGAAGGCGTGGTGGAAGGCGGCGAGGCTGCGGGCGATCTCGCCCAGGCGGGTCGGGCCGTAGTCGATCGGGCGGCGGTAGTGGCCGGAGAGGAGCAAGAGCCGGACGGCGTCGGGCTCGTACTGGGCCAGCAGGTCCTCCATCAGGACGATCGTGTCGGGGTCGGACTTGCTGATCTTCCTCCCCTCGCGGGTCAGCAGGCCGTTGTGCATCCAGTAGGAGGCGAACGGGACGCCGGTGTACGACTCGGACTGCGCCAGTTCGTTCTCGTGGTGGGGGAAGACCAGGTCCAGGCCGCCGCCGTGGATGTCGAAGCGCTCGCCGAGCAATTTCAGGCTCATGGCGGAGCATTCGACGTGCCATCCCGGCCGACCCGGTCCCCAGGGGCTCTCCCACGAGGGCTCGCCGGGCTTCGACGCCTTCCAGAGCGCGAAGTCGCCGGGGTTGCGCTTCAGGCTGGAGGGCTCGATCCGGGCGCCGGCCTGAAGCTCCTCGGGGTTGCGGTGGCTGAGCTTGCCGTAGCCGTCAGCCTTGGCGACGTCGAAGTAGACGTCGCCGCCGGAGGCGTAGGCGAACCCCTTGGCGACGAGGCCCTCGGTGATGGCGACGATCTCATCGATGTGCTCGGTGGCCCGCGGCATCTCGTCGATGCCCGTGACGTTGAGCGCCTGGAGGCAGTCCAGGTAGTCGGCCGTGACCTCCTCGGCCAGGGTCTTGACGGTGATGCCGTCCTTCTGGGCCTGGACGATCAGCTTGTCGTCGACGTCGGTGATGTTGACGATCCAGCGGACCTTGTAGCCCAGGTACGTCAGGTAGCGCTTGACCGTGTCGAAGATGACCGGGCCGACCATGTGGCCGATGTGGCTCTTGGAATAGACGGTCGGCCCGCAGACGTACATGCCGACCTCGCCCGGCGCGAGGGTTTGGAACGGCTCCTTGGTCCGGCTCAGCGTGTTATAGACTCGAAGCGCCATGGGATCGGGATTCTCGCTCGCGGGGGAGGGGGGCGTTCAACGACCGTCGGAGGCTTTGGCGGGCTCGATCAGGACGACGGCGTGGCACTGGATCGCCTCGGCCCGACCGACGGGGCCGACGTGCTCGCCGGTCTTGGCCTTGACGTTCACGGCCGACTCCGGGAGCCCCAGAAGCCGCGCCAGGTTGCCGCGGACGGTCGCCTTGTGGGGGCCGAGCCTGGGGGCCTGGGCGTGGACGATCACGTCGGCGTTGACCGGCCTCCAGCCCGAGGCGGCCAGCATGCCGACGACCTCCGCCAGCAGCCGGGCGCTGTCGAGCCCGCGCCATTGGGGGTCGTCGTCGGGGTAATGCTCGCCGATGTCCCCCAGACCGGCCGCGCCCAGGAGGGCGTCGGCCAGGGCGTGGCAGACGACGTCGGCGTCGGAATGGCCCAGCAGGCCGAGCGGGTGCTCGATCCGCAGCCCTCCCAGAATCAACGGCCGCCCTTCCGCCAGGCGGTGCGTGTCGTGACCGATTCCCACGCGCACGGGTCTTCTTCATCTCCAGATTAGAGAGTCGGGCCGAGCCGTCGGCCGTCGCACGCGATCGTAACCGTTGGGCGCCCGGCTGACCATCCCAACGCCCCGGCCCTCGCCTCGTTCCCATTTCACCGGGCGTTTTGCCGATTTTGGGAAGCCGAGTACCGGGCGATGTAGTTTCAACAAGAGCTTCGGCCGTTCGGCAAGACGACTTTAAAAATTTTCTATTCCAGGTGTGGAAAGGATTTGCGTCCGATTCATGGAATCGGGGAGTCACCGCGGGCACGTTCGCTGCTTATATTCCCCGTGTGACCGGCGACCAAGGCTGGGGGCCACGGAGGCGAGGCTGGAAGGCCATGCCGGGCCCGGCAAGGGACGCTCTACCGAACGCAAGACGCCACAGCCCCAGAAGCGCACGGAGGAAACGACATGCTGGTTCTAAGCCGCAAGGTCAACGAGAAGATCGTCATCGACGGCGGGATCGTGATCACGGTGGTCAAGATCGAGGGGGGCCAGGTCCGCCTGGGCATCGAGGCCCCCAGCGACGTGAAGGTCTACCGCGAGGAGTTGCTCGCCAAATCGGCCGGCCGCCAGGCCGCCCCGGCCTTGGCCGGCGTTTGACGAGCGCCGTCGGCCCGCGCCGAGAAAACCCGATTCCCGCGGCGAGCCCCGCTGGTCAGGGCCGCGAATCGCGGGTATGCTTTGGGTTTCCAGCCGATCCCGCGCGGAATCGCGACGTCGGAGGCGGACGCGGGCGTCGATCCCGGCTCGACGCCCCGCCCCGGCCGCGGCCTCGCGAAACCGACGCGGCGAATGCGTGGCCGATTCGATCCAATGCAAGGTGAAGAGGGAAGACCAACGTGGTGAAGCTACGGGTGCGAGCGGGAGAGTCGATTCAGGAAGCCGTCCGCCGGTTCCGCAAACTCTGCGAACGCAGCGGCCTCCGCAAGGAGATGCGTCGCAAGGCCTACTATGAGAAGCCCAGCGAGCGCCGCCGTCGCGAGGAGTTGAAGCGCCTCCGCAAGGCCCGCCAGCATCAGGGGTCGCGGGTCTGACCCGACCCTTCGCGTGAAGACTGGACGCCCGGCCGCGGCGGGAGGGACTCCCTCCCGCCGCGGCCGGGCGTCGTGTTTTGGGATGGATCCACTCAGACGATCGGGGTGGGCCTGGGGCCCGTGTAGTTCCCCAGGAACGTGGGCACCGAGACCCCCGCGGAGGGGAGCGAGCGCCAGGACGCCATGCCGGGACGGGTTCGCGTCATGTACGCCCAGTGGCCGATCTGACCATCCGACGTTCCCGTGAACATCTGGTTCTCCATCGTCCACCCCGCCGGGCTCCTGGTCATCACGCCGAGTCCGGTGGTCGTCGCGCCGGTCGTCGAATGGAACGACAGGAGGACGCGGCCCTGGGGCGTCACCGAACCGACGAGCGCGGAGCTGGTGGGCGCGCTCGACCCAAGCTGCGTGACGGTCTCGCCCCAGAAGTAGCCTCGGCGATAGCCGGTGACGTGAAAGACGGTTTGGTCCGCCACGGGCATCAGCGCGCCCGAGGTCGTGTCGTAGATGACGGCGGGCAGATTGGGCGTGGGGACGCACCAGTAGGTGTCCGCCAACCACGACCAGCGGTCGGCCGTCGGTCGGCGGGTCTCGACGTGATGGATCAAGGCGGTCGCGACCTGACGAGGCGCCGCCATGGCGCCGGGGCCCGACAGGAGTCGGCGGTCCTCCAGCATGTCCAGACTCGGGAACGCCCGCCGCCGTACGGTTCGTCGTGTTTCCGCTCGCATCGCGACCTCCGCCTGGGCCCTTGGAGAAGGCGTCGGCCCCTGGCGTGGATCTCCAGGCCGACGCCGTCGCCCTCCAGGGGAGTATAAACGACGATCGGCGCGGCTCGCGGAAATCCTAAGCTCGATCAGACGCGGACCTCGGCGTCCACGGCGGCGAGGCCGGCGAAGCGACGGCGGATCGGCTCGACCTCCGCGGCGATGAACTCGTCGACCTGTTCGGCGGAGCGGCCGGTGAATCGCGACGGATCCATCACCAGGTCGAAGTCGAGTTTCGGGAAGCTCGAATCGGTCTTGAGACGCTCGATCAGGTCATTGGCGTCGCCGCCGGCCTTCAACTCGGCGGCCGCGGCCATCGAGTGAACCCGGATCCGCTCGTGCAACTCCTGGCGATCGCCGCCGGCCTGGACCGCGGCCATTAAGAGGTTCTCGGTCGCCATGAACGGCAGCTGCTCGGCGACATGCTTGGCGATCACCGGCGGGTGGACGACCAACCCCGGAACCACGTTGGCGTACAGGGTGAGGATCGCGTCGATCCCCAGGAAGCTCTGCGGCAGGATCAAGCGACGGATCGCGCTGTCGTCCAGGGTCCGCTCCAGCCACTGGGTCGCGGCGGTGTCGGCGATCCCCGCCGCCTGGCACATGACGTAGCGGGCCAGCGAGCACATCCGCTCGGCGCGCATCGGGTTGCGCTTGTAGGCCATGGCCGACGAGCCGATCTGCTCGGCCTCGAACGGTTCCTCGACCTCCCGTTCGTGGGCCAACAGCCGCAGATCCATGCCGAAGCGGTGGGCCGACTCGGCGATCGACGCCAGCGAGGCGACGGTCAGCGAGTCCACCTTGCGGGAGTAGGTCTGGCCGCTCACGGCGTAGGTCTTCTCGAACCCGAACGCCGCGGCCACCCTCGCGTCCAGCTCGCGGACCTTGGCGTGGTCGCCGTCGAACAGCGCGAGGAAGCTCGCCTGGGTGCCGGTCGTCCCCTTGACGCCCAGGAAGCGAAGTTCGGCCAGCCGGCGCTCGACCTCGCCCAGGTCCATGATGAGTTCGTAACACCAGAGCGTCGCCCGCTTGCCGACGGTCACCAACTGCGCCGGCTGGAAGTGGGTGTAGCCCAGGCAGGGAAGGGCCTTGTAACGCGAGGCGAAGTCCGCCAGGGCCAGGATCGCGGCGACGAGCTTGTCGCGAACCAGGCCGAGGGCCTCGCGGGAGAGGATCAGGTCGGCGTTGTCGGTGACGTAGCAACTGGTGGCGCCGAGGTGGATGATCGCGCGGGCCGCCGGCGCGGCGTCTCCGAAGGCGTGGACGTGCGCCATCACGTCGTGGCGGAACCGGCGCTCGTAGGCGGCGGCGGCGGGGAAGTCGATCGCGTCGACGGCCGCCTTCATCGCGGCGATCTGGTCCTCGGCGATGTTCAGCCCCAGGGCCTTCTCGGCCTCGGCCAGGGCGACCCACAGTTTCCGCCAGGTGGAGAACTTGACCTGGGGGGACCAGAGCCGGGCCATTCTCCGGCCGGCGTAGCGTTCGATGAGCGGGTTGTCGTAGGTTTGATGGTCTTTCATGCGTCCGTGGGGTCAGATTCCGGCGAGGGCGTGGGCGCGACCGACGCGGGCGATGGCCCGATAGAACGCGGCGGCGCGCATCGAGATCTTCTTCCGCTCGGCCAGTTCGTGGATGTCGTGGAAGGCGTCGACCTGCTTCTTCTCCTGCTCGCCCTGGATCTGCTCCAGCGGCCAGCGGAAGTGCTGGAGGTTCTGGACCCACTCGAAGTAGCTGACGATCACGCCGCCGGCGTTGGCGAGGATGTCCGGGACGACGGGGATGCCGCGGGCGTTGAAGACCTCGTCGGCCTCCGGCCAGGTCGGGCCGTTGGCCGCCTCGACGATCAGCTTGGCGCGGACGGCCTCGGCCGTCGCCTTGTCGAAGACGCCCCCCAGGGCCGCGGGGATCAGGACGTCGACGTCGGCGCGGAGCAACTCCTCGTTGGAGCAGGGCAGGGCGCCCTCGAAGCCGACGATGTTGCGGTTGACGGCGACGTAGCGCAGCAGGGCCTCGACGTCGATCCCGTCGGGGTTCCGGAGCCCGCCGTGGACGTCGGAGACGGCGACGATCTTGGCGCCCTCCTTGGCGAGGAACCTGGCGGTGAAGCTCCCCACGTTGCCGAAGCCCTGAATCGCGAAGGTGGAGCCGCCGACCGTCCGCCCCCGGGTCGCCAGCATCTCGCGGGCGACGATCGCCACGCCGTAGCCGGTGGCCTCCTTGCGGCCGATCGAGCCGTGCAGCTCGATCGGCTTGCCGGTGACCACCGCGGGATGGAAGCCGGCGTACTTGGAGTACTCGCTCATGATCCAGGCCATCACCTGGTCGTCGGTCCCCATGTCGGGGGCGGGGATGTCCTTCACCGGGCCGATGACGTCGTGGATCTTCTCGGTGAACCGGCGGGTGAGGCGTTCGAGTTCCGCCTTGGAGAGCTTGGACGGGTCGCAGTTGACGCCCCCCTTGCCGCCGCCGAACGGGATGTCGACGACCGCCGTCTTCCAGGTCATCAGGCTGGCGAGCGCCCGCGACTCGTCGTCGTCGACCTCGGGGTGGTATCGAAGGCCCCCCTTGAACGGGCCGCGGGAGTTGTCGTGCTGGACGCGGTAGCCCAGGAAGTTGCCCAGCCGGCCGGAGTCCATCTCGATGACCACCTCGACGCGGACCTCGCGCTCGGGGGTGAGCAGGAGCGTGCGGACGTTGTCGGAGAGGTCGAGGAGTCTCGCGGCCTGGTCGAAATAGTGGCTGGTGGCCTCGAACGCTTGCATCGCGACGCCGATCCTGGGAAAAAGGAACGGAGGGATCAAACCGAGGGTTCGGCCGAAACCGCCCTCCCGATGGTAACGAACCGCCCCACACACCCGCAATCGCCAGCCGGCCCCCGCCACCCCAGCCGGCGCCCGACGACGAAAGGCCGACGCGCGATGAGCCCCTGGAAGCTCGCCGAGATCACTTACGGACGGGTCAAGGCCGAGTCCCCGTTTCAGGTCGCCGTCCTCCCGCTGGGCGCCACCGAGCCCCACAACCTCCACCTCCCCTACGCGACCGACACCCTCCAGGTCGAACTGGTCGCCTCCAGGGCCTGCGAGCGGGCCGTCGCCAGGGGGGCCCGGGTCGTCCAACTGCCGGCGATCCCCTACGGGACCGAGACCAACCAGATGGAATTCCCGATGGCGATGAACCTCAACCCCTCGACGCTGGCGAAGGTGATCGAGGACCTGGTCGATTCGCTCGCCAAGCACGGGGTCCACAAGCTGTTGATCCTCAACGGCCACGGCGGCAACAACCTCAAGTGGGTGCTTCGCGAGTTGTACAAGGCCACGCCCGTCCAGTTGTTCCTCTGCAACTGGTTCCGGGTCGGCCTCGACCGCGGCTCCGAGATCTTCGAGGAGCCCGAGGATCACGCCGGCGAGATGGAGACCAGCATGGGCCTGGCCTTCTTCCCGGAACTGGTCCGCCTGGAGGCCGCCGACGAGGGGGCCGTCAAGCCGTCGCGATTCGACGCCGTGGCCAAGGGCTGGGTGGAGATCACCCGCCCCTGGGAGCGGCTGACCACGAATTCCGGCTCCGGCGACCCTCGCGCCGCCACCGCCGCCAAGGGGGAGGCGTACGCCGAACTGGTCGTCGGCCGCGTCGGCGACTTCCTCGTCGAATTGGCGGCTTCGCCCCTGGACGAACACTTCCCGTTCCAACCCCCCGCCTGAACGACCGCCCCGCCCGCATTCGGAGATCGACTCATGACCAGGCGGCCCCCCCTCGCCGGCCTCCGCCTCGCCGCGCTCGTCCTGTTCGCCGTCGCGCCCGCCTGTTCCGAGCGGGCCGAGCCGCTCTCGGCTCCCGAACCGGCGGCGACGGCCGAACCTTCGCCCGCCCCGAAGGCCGAGGCCCCGCTGGAGACGAAGGACTACCCGCTCGCGGGCGAGGTCCGCAAGGTCGACGCCGAAGGCAAGACGCTCACGATCCGTCACGAGACGATCGAGGGCTTCATGACCGCCATGACCATGCCCTTCCACATGCCGGACGACACCGATTTCTCGGAGTTCAATCCCGGCGACTACGTCGAGGGGACCCTGCGCGTCCAGTCGCGGGGGGGCGTGACCGAGAAATACGAGGTGGCCGGCCTGGAGGTGGTCAAGCCGGCCATCAAGCCCATGGTCCTGGAGATGACCAAGGACGGCCCCAAGCTGGCCGCGCCGCCGATCCGGCTCGAAGTCGGCGACGAGGTCCCGGACTTCACGATCATCGACCAGGACGGGACGTCGCGGAGGCTCTCGGACCTGAGGGGGTTCGTGGTCGCGCTGACGTTCGTCTACACCCGCTGTCCGCTGCCGGAGTTCTGCCCCGCGATGGACCGCCGGTTCCACGACCTGGCGGAGGCGGTGGCGACGAACTCGGCCAGGGCCGCCAAGGTCCGCCTGATCTCCCTCTCCTTCGATCCCGACCACGACACCCCCGAGGTCCTGCGGGAACACGCGGCCATCCGCGGGGCGAAGCCCCCCTTGTGGACCTTCGCGACGACCTCGCGCGAGGACCTGGCGCGGATCGCGCCGCCTTTGGGCCTGACGTTCGGGCCGGTCGGGAGCGAGATCGTCCACAACCTCTGCACGGCCGTGATCGGCCCCGACGGGCGGCTCGCGCGGCTGGAGGTCGGGACCAAGGCCAACGCCTGGACGACCTCGGACATGCTCAAGACCGTCGCCGGCCTGGCGCCCTCCGGCGACCGCTGAGCCCCTCGCCGCGGCGGATCGGAGGGCGGAAGGGCGAATCCGCGCCCGGATTCGCGCGGCGATCGCCATTGACAAAGAATCAACGATCACTAAGATGTGGACAAACATCGGAGTCGAGATACGTTCGCGCGAACGAGTGAACGATCCTCGGCTCCACGTCGCCGGTTGGACCCGTCGGGCCGGCCGCCCGGGCGTCCGGGCGCGGACCCCGCGGCCGCGGCGATCGCGAGGCCCCGAGGAACGAAGCCATGGCAGTCGCCAAGACCCGCCCCAAGACGACCGCGGCCAAGTCGGCCGCCTCCAGGCCGACCGCGGCCAAGCCGGCCGGAGGCCGCGTCAAGTCGACGAAGGTCGTGGACCAGCGGCTCCAGCAGGCCAAGCGGGCCTCCATCCTGCTGAAGCACGTCAGCGACCCCACGCGGTTGCAGGTGATCCTGATCCTGTCGGAGGGGGAGCGCCACGTCGGCGCCCTCTGCGACCAGCTCAGCCAGAGCCAGCCGGCGGTCAGCCACCACCTGGCGCTGCTGCGCCACGGCAACGTGATCACCCCCCGCCGCCAGGGGAAGAACAACTTCTACAGCCTCACCGATTCCGGGACGGTCCTGGCCCGGGTCGTCAAGAGCCTCCTCGCCTCTTGAGGCGGATCGAGGCCGCCCGGCCGCGGCCGTTCACGGCAGCAGCCGGCGGCCGACGACCGTGTCGAGGTTCAGCATGCTCCGCCGGTGTCGGATCGCGGTGTCCAGATAGGCTTTCACGTTGTCGTTGTGGACCCGCTGGGCGTCCAGGTACGACACCACGTTGACCTGGCTGTTCTGGAACAGGACGAATCGGTCGTTCTTCGACTGCTCCGAGGCGGGGATGATCTCGGTTCGGATCCGCTTCACGATGTCGCGGGTGATCTGGTACTCGCGGGCCGCCTGGACGACCTCGGTCTCCACCCGGCGCTCGATGGCGGCCAGGTCGATGCGGGACTGGTTGATGTTGAGCCGGGCGCGCTCGATGTTCCCCTGGTTGCGGTTGTAAAGCGGCATGGGGACGGTCACGCCCAGCGCCCACGAGTACGCGCTTTTCAGGCCGATCGGGGCGTTGTTCTGGAACGTGTACGGCTGGTACAGGACGTAGGCGTCCTGATAGCGGTTGGCCCGCGCCAGGCCGTAGCCGGCCTCGGCCGCCTTGATTCCCAGTCGGAACGCGATCACGTCCGGTCGGAATTCCAGGGCCATCCGAACCAGCTCCTCCGTCGGCGGCGGTTCCGGCCCGCGGTCCTCGATCACGCCGTCGAATTCAAGCGTCTCGGCTTGCTCCGGCGGGATGTTCAGGAGCATGCCGAGCGTTCGCTTGGAGCGCCGGAGGTTCTCCTCGGCGTCCTCGAGGCCGACGATGGCGATCTGCTGCTGCGACTTCACCTGGCTGACGTCGGCCCTCGAGGAGATGTCGCGCTCGTAGAGCAACTCGGTCGCCCGGATCAGTCGGTCGAAGCCCTCGACGCTCGCCTTGGCGTAGCGGGCGAGTTGCCGGGCCGACAGCACGTCGACGAAGGCCGTGTGGACGTTCTGCATCGCCAGCCGGACGGCGTCCTGATACTGCGCCTCGACGACCCGGACCACCTGGCTGGCGTAGGCCTTCCGCGCCGTCCGCTTGAACGAGAAGTCCACCGGGTGGGAGATGTTGACGTCGTACTGGGTCTGCCCCCCCGGCCGCTCCTTCGTGTAATTCCCATAGGGGACCATCTGGGCGTCGGCGAAGAAGATGGGGTTGGCCAGCAGGCTGGCCGTCAGGACGTCGGCGCGGGCCTGGGGGATCTCAAGCGCCTTGGACTTCAGGTCCAGGTTCTCCCGGATCATCAGCTCGATGGCCTGGTCGAGCGTCATGCCGCCGGGGACGGCCGCGGCCTCGTCCTCCTCCGGCATCGAGAGCGACCCGTAAAGCTGGGCCGGCGGCACCGGCAACGGCGTGGGGGCCGCCATCGACCGCGTCCCCGCCGTCGGGTTCGCCTCCGGCGTGCTGATCGAGGCCGGCACCCGAGGGACCGACGTCGCGCCGCCGGCGCCCATCAGGGGCTGGTCCTGACCGGGCTGGGCGGCGAACGGACCCGCGTCGGTCCCCGGCGCCGGCCCCAGCCGCGACTGGGTCGACCCCGGCGCCGCGCCGCCCAGGCCCATCGGCGTGAACGGCGCCTGTTCTCCGACGGACTGACCGCGGGCCGTGGTCCCGACCGCCGCGGCGACCGCCAACGCGACCGCCGCCGCCCGGAGCCGGATGATCTTATGAATGTCGCATGGGGTCGTCACCAGTTCCTCCTTGAATTCGTCGGGTTGCGTCGCCGCTCCGATCCACCAACGACCCGAACTCGCCAGAGCTTCCTGCTCCTTGACGCTTATCGACCGCCCGGCAAATCCACGTTGAATCGATGTCGCCCAGATTCCCAAGATAACCCGAATTTAAAGAACGACCGGGGCGCGCGACTCCATGGCGTCTCTCGCCTTCTCCGAGATCAGGGCGGCGGCGGTCGATTTACGACGTCCCGCCGGGAGAGACTATTCCTGGGAGGGTCGGGCGGTTACGTTAGTCCATGTCCGGCCTCGGCCGGCCGTCGCTGGGGAGGAAAGGGGAGGGGGCGGATCATGAGCCAATCCGGACTAAGATCGAAAGCGGCGCGCGCCGGGATCGGTCGTCGCGCGTTCTTGCGGGTCGGGGGGATCGGCCTGGGGGCCTGGGGGCTCGGCGGCGCGAGCGGGTCCGCGGCGCCGTCGGCTCCGACCGCGGGCGATCGATCGGTCATCCTGCTGATGCTCGTCGGCGGGCCCAGCCAGTTGGAGACGTTCGACCCCAAGCCCGACGCCCCCGACGACGTCCGCGGGCCGTTCGCCTCGATCGCCACCCGCGTCCCCGGCGTCCGAATCGGCGAGCACCTGCCGAGGGTCGCGGCGCGGATGGACAAGCTGGCCCTGGTCCGCTCGCTCCATCACGACCAGGCCCCGATCCACGAGACCGGGCTGCAACTGATGCAGACCGGCCGCGTCAGCCGGAACGACGACCATCCCCACTTCGGCGCGGTCGCCTCCGCGCGGTTCGACCGCGGCGGCGGCCGATCGAGTTTCGCCCTGCTTCCGGGACCGATCGTCGACACGGGCGTCCGGATGCCCCGCGGTCAGACGGCCGGCGACCTCGACCCGCGGCACGCGCCGACGATCCTGGATCCCGACGCCGTTCCGGACATCGTCGCCGAACCGCGGAGGACGCGCGAGGCTTACGGGGCGTCGCGGTTCGGCCGCTGCTGCCTGGCGGCTCGCAAGCTGGTGGAGGCCGGCGTCCGGGTCGTGACGGTCAACATGTACGACACCGTCTTCAACCGGGTCTCCTGGGACTGCCACGGCTGTCGCCCGTTCAGCACGATGGACGACTACCGTCGCGAGGTCCTGCCGACCTTCGACCGCGCGTTTTCGGCGCTGATCGACGACCTGGACGCGCGGGGGATGCTGGCGACGACGTTGGTGGCGGCCGTCGGCGAGTTCGGCCGGACGCCGCGACTGAACGACCGCGGCGGTCGCGACCACTGGCCGGGCGTCTGGAGCGGCCTTCTGGCCGGCGGCGGCGTTCAGGGCGGCCGGGTCGTCGGCGCCAGCGACCCCCGCGGCGCCGAGCCCGCCGACCGCCCCGTCTCCCCCGCCGAATGGCTGGCGACCGTCCGCCACGCCCTCGGCGCCGAACCGTCCGCGACCGACGCCGCCGAGCCGATCCGCGAGCTGTTCTGAGGAAGAACGTCGTCGGCGAGCCGGCGGAGCATGGCGATGAGGATGACGCGACTCGAGGGGGAATGTCGAACGATGTCGCGAAGGACGGTTGATGTCAGTCTCTCAAGGATCTATGATATTCCTTGAAAGGACTGGCGCGTGTGGGAGGTGATTTTCCAGCAAGAGTTCGGGGAGGAGTTCCGAGCGTTCGGCGACGCCGCCCGCTTCGCAATCCTCTCCAAGCTCCAGGTCTTGCGCGTCGCGGGGCCGAATTTGAGCAGGCCCCACGTCGATACGATCCAGGGGTCCGCGTATCCGAACATGAAGGAGTTGAGGGTCCAGGTCGGAGGACGGCCTTGGCGGGTGCTTTTCGCTTTCGATCCCGCGCGGCGCGCCGTCCTACTGGTCGGAGGGGACAAGGCGGGTGATAAGCGGTGGTACAGGCGCGTCGTCGCCGTCGCCGATGATCGCTTTCGCCGTCATCTCGAGGAGGCCTGACGATGGCTGGCATTAGCTATGAGGACATGTTGGCTCGCGAGACCTCTGAATTCCAGGATCGAGTCAGGGAGGAGGGGGCGCGGTTGATCGACGAATACCGGACCTTGCAACAGTTGAGGGAGGCCCGGCGTCATTCCCAGGAGGAGATCGCCCGACGGTTGGGGGTGCAACAGTCGGCCGTCTCCAAGATCGAGCGGAGGACCGACCTTTACCTCAGCACCCTCCGCAAATACGTGGAGGCCATGGGGGGCAAACTAGAGATCGTGGCCACGTTCCCCGAGGGAGGGAACGTCCGCATCGACCATTTCGGCGAGGAACGAGCGGCGACGAGTTGAGTCGTCGCCGCGGCGCTCGCGCCCTCGGTTCGGCGTGGCGTCCCACTCTCATTCAAAGAGCTTCACGTCCACGACGCACACCGACGAGTTCCACGCCATGAGCATCGTGTTCTTCTGTTCGCGCTGCGGGGCCCGGTTCGAGGTCGGCGAACAGGCGGCGGGCAAGACGGGGCGATGCAAGCGGTGCGGGGAGCGGATCGCGGTCCCGAAGGCGGCGCCGGTCGCCGTCGCGGTCGCGTCCGCGTCCCCCGCGACGGCGGCGGCGGACGGCGGGCCGGGGTGGCTGGAGCGCGTGGGGAGCCAGGTCGGGCTGGCCCCGCTGACCGTCGGCCGAATGCCGGGCGTTCGAACGCGCGACCCCGGCGCCCCGCCGGTCGACGACGACCTGGGGGATTCCAAGCCCTACGCGCTGGTGGTCGAGAAGAAGCGACCCCCGATCCGCCGCCTGGCGGGGAGCACCGGGCCCGCGGGAGAGGCGACCGTCCTCTGGCGGCGGGGCTGGCTGACGATCCAGCGGACGTTCCGGCGGATCAACGAGTTCGCCTACCTTCTGTCCGTACCGTTCCTCATGCTCTTCTTGATCGGCGCGGCCACGCACAACCGCGGCCTCGCGCTCTTGGGGGCGGAGGTCGTCGTCCTGTTGAACGTCGGCCGGGTCGTCACCGGGCTGGCGAACGTCCTGGCCGTCCCGTTCCGCGACGGCCCCGCGACCGGCCTGTTGTTTCTGGTCCCGCCGTTCACGATCAAATACATGATCGACAACTGGAACAAGCTGAGGCGTCCCACCCAGCGCGTGACGACCCCGATTCTGACGATCGCGGCGGTGCTGCTCGCGTTCGTCCTGCTCCCCTCGCTCTCCGGCGGCGCCGCCAAGAAGCCCGCGAACCGGCCCGAGACCACGATCCCGGGTCGCTGACCCGTCACTCCCCGAGTCCACCATGAGCACGGACCCGCCCCCCCTCGCCGCCTCGCCCGAGTCGGATTCCGTCATCGACCTGTTCCCGACCGAGGCCTACCCGCCGCCGGACGAGGCCCCGACGATCCGACGCGCGGCCGGGTTCGTGGGGATGGCCGATTCCGCGGCCGGCAGCCTCGTAGCCGAGACCCACGACCTTCGCCGTCGCCGCCTGGCCGCCGCCGCGCTGTTCCTCACCGCGGTTTGGGCGGGCCTGCTGGTCTGGAGCCTGATCCGCGGGACGATGGGGGCGAACTGGCTCGTCGACGTCGTCAAGTTCGCGCGGTTGATCGTTTCCGGCGTCGTCGCCGCGGTCCTCCTGGGCTCTCGGCCGCTGTCGCGGGGTTGGGTCAAGGGGCTTGAATACGGCCTCTTCGGCTCGATGATGCTCCTGTTGGGCCTCTCGGAATACCTGCTGGGCGTCGACGCCTTGCGCCAGGGCGACGCGCTGGCGCTGGCGACGTACATGAAGAACGGCGTCGTCGGCGCCGTGATCCTGATGGTCCTGTACGGGGCGCTGATTCCCAATGACACGGTCACCGCCGCCAAGGTCGTCCTGACGATGGCCCTGGTCCCACTGGTGGCGTTCACGCTCCTCATGGAGTTGGAGCACCCCGACCTGGTCGAGGAGTTGGAGACGATGCGCTCCTCCGAACACGCCGGGTCCAACGCGGTCGCGTTGATCGCCGGCGCGGCGCTGGCGATCTACTCGGCCCACGTCCTCAACGGTCTGCGCAAGGACCTGCACGACGCCCGCAAGTTCGGCCAGTACCGCCTGGGCCGGAAGCTGGGCGCGGGGGGGATGGGCGAGGTCTACTTCGCCGAGCACCGACTCTTGAAGCGGCCCTGCGCGCTGAAGCTCATCAAGCCGGACTCCGGCGCCGACCCGCTCGCCGTGGCTCGGTTCGAGCGCGAGGTGAAATCGGCGGCGCGGCTGTCGCACCCCAACACGATCGCCGTTTACGACTACGGCCGAACCGATGACGGGACGTTCTACTACGTCATGGAATATCTTCCCGGCATGAGCCTGCACGACCTGATCCGCCGCCACGGCCCGCTCCCCCCCGGCCGCGTCGTTCACCTGCTGCGCCAGGTCTGCGGCGGACTGGCCGAGGCGCACGGGTTGGGGATCGTCCACCGCGACCTCAAGCCGGCCAACGTCTTCGTCGCCCTCCGCGGCGGCGAGACGGACGTGGCCAAGATCCTCGACTTCGGCCTGGTGAAGCTCACCGCCGACCCCGACGCGCCCGAGTTGACCGCCGACCGATCCGTCAGCGGCACGCCCGCCTTCATGGCCCCCGAGCAGGCGACCGGCGATCGACCCGTCGACGGCCGCGCCGATCTGTATTCGTTGGGGGCGATCGCCTACTTCGCCCTGACCGGCAAGGCCCCGTTCGACGGCGCGACGGCCATGGCCGTGATGATCGCCCAGGTCCGCGACCCCGTCGAGCCGCCGTCGCGAGTGGCCGCGGGGGTCCCCCCCGACCTGGAGCGCGTCGTCCTTCGTTGCCTCGCGAAAGACCCGGCCGAGCGTTATCCCGACGCGCGGTCGCTGGCGCGCGACCTCGCCGCCTGCGCGTGCGCCGGCGACTGGGACGAGGACAAGGCCGCCGCCTGGTGGGCGTCGCGGGACGAGCCGGCCGCCGCGCCGGTCGCCTGACGACGCCGCGCGCCTTCGATCGGAGGACGACCCCATGCCCGTGACGCCCTCGCGGCGGACGCTCCTGATCCTCGCCGCCTATGTCGCGGCCGCGGCGTGCTGGACGCGGTTCGCGACCGACGTCGCGCCCGGGTGGATCGCCGCGGGGCTCGAGGGACGGGCGCCTCGGCCGATCGAGGCCGCCGCTCGCTGGTTCGCCGGCGAACGCCAGACCGCCGGCGCGCTCGACCAATGGCGCGCGTCCGGGCCGGCCGTCGCCGGCGCGCTTTTGATCCACGCCGCGCTTCTGTTGGCGATCAGGCGGTGGTCGCGCGGCGGCGGGCGGGCCGTCACGATCGCCTCGGTCGTCCTGATCGTCGCCAGCCTGGCGTTCCTGATCGCCACGGCCGTCAACGGCGACGTGCAGGATTACCACCTCTACCTGGACATCTGGCGAGAAGTGCTGGCGGGGCATGATCCCTGGTATCTGGTCGCCGGCGGACCGACCGCCACGTTCTCGCTGCACGCCTACGGGCCGTTGTACAACCTGCTGGCCTTGCCGACGCTCTGGAACCCGCTGGGGCCCAAGCTCCTCTTCGCCGCCGCGTACTGGGCGTTCGTCTCATGGCTGGCGCTCGCGGCCCCCCGCCAGGGCCTGCCGAGTTGGTGGGCGCCGGCCCTGGCGATCTGGTTCGCGGGGCCGTTCGCGTGGGTGGAGATCGCCGACTTCGGTCATTTCGACGTCCTGGTCGCGCTTTCGTGCGTCGCGGCGATCGAGACCCGCGCGCAAGGGCGTTGGACCGCGGCCGCCTTATGGACGGCTTCCGGGACGCTCTTGAAGTACTTCCCGGCCGTGCTCGCGCCGTTTTCGGCCCTGGATCGGGGCAAGGTCCGGTGGCGATGGCTCGCGGCGACGGCGGGGCTTTCGGTGGCGGGGCTGGTGCTCGCCTGGGCGATCTGGGGCCCCTCGGTGTTTCGACCGTTCCGCCTTGCCGCGGGTCGCGAGTCGGCCGGGATGTCCATTTTCCGCTTCCTGAGTGGGAGCCACTCGCCGATCGGGCGCGACACCCTGGTCTTCTCGCCCGACGAGATGTCCGGGCCGATCTTGCTCCTGGGCCTCTACATGGCCTGGCGATGGTGCCGACGATCCGGCCTGGAGCCCGCCGCGGCGGGGGTGACGGCCATCGTCGCGACGCTCGCGCTTTACAAGGTCGGGTTCCCGCAGTACTACATGGTGGCGTATCTGCTGGTCCCGTACTGGTTCGCGCGCGAGTCCGCGACGCTGTCGCGACGGGGGTGGGTCGTCGTGGCGTACCTGGCCGCGTTCGCGTGGATCTCGCTCTACGACTTTCGGATGGCCCGCGACGTCCCCCCTTCGATCCTCATCGACGAGTGGGCGGGACTGGTGACGTTTCCGCTCATGACGGCGTTGGCGGTGGCGATCGCCGCGGTGGGGAGGAAGGAGCCGTCGCCGGACGTCAGCCCGTCGTCGTCGAGTCCAGGACCTCGTCAAGGGTGACGAGTCGGCCCTCGTCGACCGCCTTGCGGACCAGAAGGCCGGCGAGGGTGGCGTCGCGGGCTTCCTGGAGCGTGACCGGCGGGGCGGGGGGGG
>CALCIB010000088.1 GCA_937907525.1 uncultured Planctomycetales bacterium
CTCATCTGACCGCTTCGCGGTCTGTCTTCCCCCGCGAGGGGGGAAGATCGTTTTCTCCTCCTACTCCGGCTCGCCTTCCCGGCGGACCCAAGGCGCGCCGGGTTCCTCGCGGCGGGCGTGCCAGCCGACGGGGAGTTCGGCCAGTTCCAGAAGCGACGGATCGAACTGGACGATCTCGCCGAGGAGGACGACCGCGGCGTCGGCCTCGAAGACGTGCTCGCCGTCGAGGAGCTGCCAGCCGTCGTCGTCGCGGGCGGCCAGGAGGATTGGCGCCTCGCCGGCAAGGACGCGATCGAGCGTGATCGCCTCGGCGTCGGGTGGCTCCCGGAACGGCCAGGCGGCGGACGGATCCATCGGCGACTCCTCTCGGCCGCAGACGTCGGCCGACTTGAGGGAATTTCGACTTGGCGGATTTCGACGGTCGGCTATGCTGGCGGCGTCGGCGGGCCGATCGACGAGTCCGCGGGTCCCATTCATGGAGGAATCCGGATGAAGTCCCTCTTCCGCGCGGCCGCGCTGATGATCGCGATCGGGATGGTCTCGGGTTGCGGCGGTCCCCGGCGGTTCCAGCGCCAGGCCGGTTCCGTCCGGCTGCCGACCGCCCCGGTTTTGGAGCCGAGCCCGGATCCGGTCGACCCGGACAAGGTGGGGACCGTCGGCGCGCCGGAGCCCAGGGACGACGGCATCTCCCGAACCCCGACGCTCACGCCGTTCGGCGAGTGACCGCGGGCGGCGCGCCGCTCACCGCGGGGCGAGTTCGTCGACCCGGTCGCGGACCTGTCGAAGCAGCTTCTCCAGGTCGTCGAGCCGCTTCTTGACGTCGGCCCAGGGGGATTTGGCGTCGGTCGTCCTTGATGCGTCCTCCGCGCGGCGCCTCGGCCCCTTCAGGGCCTCGACGGCGCGTTCCAGGGTCGCTCGGGCGCGGGCGTTGAAGCCGAAGTCCTCCACCTTGAGGCGGGCCTCCAGGGTCGGCAGCGCCTTTTTGATATGGTGGCGGCGGATCAAGTCCCAGGCTCGCGCGCGGACGACGCGGTCGGGATCCTCCGCCAGGGGGACGATGAGGTCCTGAAGCGCCGCGTCGTCCCCGGCCAGGTCCTCCAGGGCGCGAAGGGCGACGTAGCGCAGCCGGGGCGGACGTCCCGGCGCGACGTAGGCGGCGACCAACTCGCGGGCGCGGGCGTCGCGACGGCCCAGAAGCAGGTCCAGCGCGGCGGCGGCCAGGGCGTGCTTGCCGTCGGAGAGATCCAGCGCCGCGTCGATGAGCTTCTCGGCGTCGTCGACCTTCCAAAGGACCAGCCCGCCCAGGGCGGCCTGACGCGCGCCGTAGGGGGCCTCGGAATCGTTCCAGACCTTGCGTAAGAGGGTCTCGGCGGCGGGGTCGCGCTCCAGCATCGCCAGGCCGCGGACGGCCGCCACGCGAACGCGGGGCTCGGCGGCCTCGGCCGCGGCGAGGAGAGCGGGGCGGAAGCCGGCGTCGCCGCGGGCGATCGTCTCCGTCATCCGCGTCGCGGCCGTCGGCGACTTCTCCCGCCTCCAGGCGTCGGCGAGCGCCTCGCGCGCGCCGGGGACGTCGTCGGGCGTCGCGGCGAGGGCCTCCGCGGCGTCGACGCGGACCAGGACGGTCGGGCCGTGTTGCAGCAGGAAGAGTTGCTCGGTGGCGGGCCGCTCGAAGACCAGCCGTTTGGGGATCCAGCCCTCGGGGTCCAGCAGGACCGATTTCGGCTCGCTCGCGACGGGGACGACGAACTCGTGGGTCGCTCCGTCGATGACGATCGGCACGCGCCTGGGCTCGGCGTCGTCGTCGAGGATCGCCATCGTCGTCGGCAGGCGGAAGAGCGGCGTCTGGGCGTCGAGTTTCTGGACCTGCTCGACCTTCAGACGGACGGTCCCGTCCTCCGGCTCGTACCGCCACGACGCCTTCAACTCCGGGTGGCCGGCCTTGTAAACCCACTGGCCGAAGAACCAGCCGAGGTCCTCGCCCGTCTCCTTCTCGAACGCCTCGCGGAGGTCCTCGGTGTCGACGTTCTGGAATTTGTTATCCGCGACGTATCGTTTGATCCCCCTCCACCACGCCTCGTCGCCCAGCGCGCCGCGGAGCGCGTGCAGGACGCGGGCGCCCTTGGCGTAGACGACGCCGTCGAAAAGTTGGGTGGCGTTCTCGTACCGCGGCTCGACGATCGGCCGGCGGTGGCCGCGATCGGCGGCCAGGTAGTTCTCCAGCTCCGATCGCATCATGAGGCGGAACTCGTCCTCGCCACGGTCGCGTTCGAAGAACAGGGGGTCGAAGTAGGAGGCGAACCCCTCGTTGAGCCACAGGTGCGACCAGTCCTTGCAGGTCATCAGGTCGCCGAACCACTGATGGGCCAACTCGTGGGCGACCAGGCCGTCCCGGCTCCGCTCCCGGGCCTCCAGGCGGTCGAGCAGGGCGGTGTCGGTCATGGACGTGGCGCTGGCGTTCTCCATGCCGCCGTTGAAGCCGGGGAGGCAGACCGTGGCGTACTTGGGGTACGGGTAGGGCTGGCCGGTGACCTCGTTGAAGAACTCGATCATCCGGGGCGTGAGCCCCATGAACCGCCGCGCCGTCTCCTCGTCCACGTTCTTCAGGACGTAGTATTCGACGGGGACGCCGGCGGCCTCGTCGCGGAAGACGTTGAACTCGGAGACCGCCAGGGTGATCAGGTAGCTGGAGAAGGGTTGATCCATCTTCCAGTGGAACGTCCGGGCGTCGTCGGGGGCGTCGGTCGTCGCGACCAAGGCGCCGTTGGAGAGGACCGAGTAGGGCCTGGCGACGGTGACGATCATCTCGGTGGTCGCCATGTCGTTGGGTTCGTCGTAGCAGGGGAGCCAGTAGCGGTTTTCGGCGACCTCGCCCTGGGTCCAGGCGGCTTTGGGGCGGTCGGGGACGTCGGCGTCGGGAGGGACGAAGTGCAGGCCGTTGTCGGGCTTGCCGGAATAGGTCACGACCGCGTCGAACGGCTCGCCGACCGGCCGCGGCGGGTCGATCGTGATCGAGAGCGTTTCGCCGACGCGCTCAAACGGCGCTTCAATTCCGTCGGGGCCCACGGCGACGCGCGACACCTCCAGGCTCGGCCCGCAGTCCAGTTCCATGCGAGCCAAGGGCGCGTGCAGGGGTGCGACCGTGTGGGCGACGGAGCCGGCGAGGGAGTCCTTCTCCATGTCGATCGTCAGTTCGGCCTTGACGTGGAGGACGTCGAAGGAGCGGATCCGCTCGCCGCGGCGGGGCGTTCCGGGCCTGGCGAACGGCTTGTGCGATTCGCCCAGCGGGGCCTGCGCCAGGGCCTGGGGACCGCAAGCGATCAGGGCGAGGACGAAGAGGATGCGTCGCGGGATGTTCGGCATGGAGGGCGTCCGATGGTTCGTCGCGACGACCGTCGGGAGGCCGTCGCGGGGGGCGACGAAGGCGTCGGGGCGCCGAGTCGCATTGAAGCCGGGGCGTTCCTGTTTTACTCTCGACGGATCGGGCCGGTCAATCGGCCTCGCCCCACGAAGCCGCCGGGGAATTTATGAATCGCTTTGGATTTGTCAGAATCGCCGCCGCGACGATCCGGACGTCGGTGGCCGACCCCGCGGCCAACGCCCGCGAGGTCGTCGACGTGCTCGACCGCGCGTCGGCTTGCGACGTCGTCCTCTTCCCGGAACTCTGCCTGACGGGCTACACCTGCGCCGACCTGTTCCATCAGCCTCCCTTGCTCCGCGGCGCCGTCGACGCCCTGGCGCGCGTGGTCGAGGCCGTCGCGGGCACGCCGCGGGTGGCGGTCGTCGGGCTCCCGCTGGGAGTCGGTCCCAGGCTTTACAACTGCGCCGCGGTGATCGACGGCGGGGGCGTCCGCGGGATCGTCCCCAAGCGGCATCCGCCCAACTACAAGGAATACTACGAGCGCCGCTGGTTCCACCCCGCGCGCGGCGACGAGCCGGCGGAGGTGGAGGCGCTGGGCCGCATGGTCCCGTTCGGCGCCGACCTGCTGTTCCAGGTCGAGGGCGCCGGCGAGGCCGGCCGCGACGCCACGATCGGCGTGGAGCTTTGCGAGGATCTCTGGGTGCCGATCCCGCCGAGCGCCTCGCAGGCGCTCGCCGGCGCGACGATCCTGTTGAACCTTTCCGCCGGCGATCAGACGCTGGGCAAGAGCGACTACCGCGTCGACCTGGTGACGGGTCAGTCGGCGCGTTGCGTGGCGGCCTACGCCTACGCCGGCGCGGGGCCGACCGAGTCCACGACCGACCTGGTCTTTGGCGGCCACTGCCTGATCGCCGAGAACGGCCGGCTCCTGGCCGAGTCCCGTCGCGTCGGCGACGGCCGCCCCGTCGATCGCGGCTCGTACTGGGTCGAGCAAGACGTGGACGTCGCGCGGCTGACGTTTCTGCGCCGCTCCGATTCGACCTTCGAGCCGCCGATCGGCCCCGCGCCGACGTTCCGCCGCGTCCCCGTCCGCCTGGCGGCGACCGAGCCCGCGGACCTCAAGCGCCGCGTCCCCGCGACGCCGTTCGTCCCCGACGACGGGCCCGAGTTGGGCCGCCGCTGCGCCGAGATCTTCGAGATCCAGGTCGCCGGGCTGGCCAAGCGGGTCGAGCGACTGCCGGCCGGGACGACGCTCAACCTGGGGGTTTCCGGCGGGCTGGATTCCACGCTCGCGCTCCTGGTGGCGGTCAAGACGCTGGACCTCCTGGGGCGCGACCGCAAGCTCCTCCGCGGGCTGACGATGCCCGGCTTCGGCACCACCGGACGGACCCTCGCCAACGCGCTCGCCCTGATGGACCACCTGGGCGTCTCGTCGGAAACCATCGACATATCCGAACTGGCGCTTCGGACGTTCCGCGACCTGGGCCATGCGCCGTTCGGGATCGACGTCCGGACCCTGGACGTCGCCGCGTTCCGCGAGGCCCTGACGGGGCTTCCCGAGGGGAACCGCTCGGACCTGGTCTTCGAGAACGTCCAGGCCCGGTTGCGGACCTTGCTGTTGATGTCGCGGGGGTTCGTCGTCGGCACCGGCGACCTCTCCGAGGCCGCGCTCGGGTGGTCGACGTACAACGGCGACCACATGAGCATGTACAACCCAAACTGCTCGATCCCCAAGACGCTCGTCCGCTTCCTGACCCGGTACGCCGCCGAGCGCGAATTCCCCGCCGGGCCCACGCGCGACACCCTGCTGTCGATCGTCGAGACGACCATCTCGCCGGAACTGCTGCCGGCGTCGCGCGGGGGCGAGATCGCGCAGTCGACCGAGGACGTCCTGGGCCCCTACGAGTTGCACGACTTCTTCTTGTATAACGCGATCCGAATGGGATGCCCGCCCGAGAAAATCTTGTTCCTCGCCCGGTTCGCGGCGTTCTCCCGGCCGTACCCGCCGGAACTGGTGAAGAAGACGCTGCGGACGTTCCTGTCGCGGTTCTTCGCCCAGCAGTACAAGCGTTCGTGCGTCCCCGACGGCCCCAAGGTCGGCACCGTCAGCCTCTCCCCCCGCGGCGACTGGCGAATGCCCAGCGACGCCGAATCCGCCGCCTGGCTCCGCGCCCTCGACGAGGCGTGACGTCCGGAGCCGACGTGCTTGGTTCAATCCGTCCCATAAGGGTGTTGCGATCGGTATGACGGCCTTCCCCCCTCGCGGGGGAAGGTGGCCCGAAGGGCCGGATGAGGGGGGGCGGGCAAGTCGGCCGTCGCGTTTCCAGGGAGACTTTCCGCGGCCACGGCATGAATCGTGTTCCGAAACGCAAAGCTCCCCTTGCTCGCCCCCCCTCATCTGACCGCTTCGCGGTCTGTCTTCCCCCTCCAGGGGGGAAGATCGTTACGCCTCCGATCGCTTACTTCGCCCCCGGCGCGGGGAGCATGTTGCGGATGCCGGCGATCCTCCAGCCGTCGGTTCCGCGGACGACGATGATGGCGGTCCACATGGCGCGGTCCTTGGAGTCGGGGCCGGCGGCGGCCAGGGTGTAGCGACCGTCGGCGATCGCCACGTCGGGGGCGATCAGGCGGACGGTCTCGACGGCGATGGTTCGCTTGCCGGAGTTCTTGCGCGAGGATTCGAGCATCCCCTTGACCAACACGTCGCGGCCGCGGCGCCAGGTCCCGTCGGAGACGAGTTGGTCGGCGTCGGCGGTCAGGAGGGCCTCGACGGCCTTGGCGTCGCGGGCCTCGCGGGCCTCGACGTAGGCGCGGACCACGGCGCGGACGGCCGCGTCGTCCCGTTCGGAGGGCGGCTCGGCGAGGACCGGGACGCAGGCGGCGATCAACAGGAAAGCGATGGTCGATCGAATCACGGGGTCGCTCCGGGTTCGGGTTTCGGGGCGTTGGCGAGGGTCGCCCTCCAGGTCTCGTGGATTCGGCGGGCGACGGTCGCGTAACCCCTGGCGTTGGGATGGGAGTCGTAGGCCCAGTATTGCGGGGCGACGGCCTCGGCGGCCTCCAGGTCGGGCGTGGAGTCGGCCAGCGGCAGATCGAGTTCCCGGCAGGCGTCGGCCGTCACGCGGTTCTGGTTCCGGTACTTCGGGTCGACCGCAAGCGCCGCGGCTTCGTCCGGGTCCATTCCCAGATCGATGAGCGTTTGCGCGTAACGGGGGTGGACGACGCCGCAGAACGGCGTGTAGGCGACCATCATCCGCGCCCCCGCCGCGCGGCAGACGTCGCGCATCCGCCGCAGGAACTCGACGGGCGAGCCCCCCGTCGAAAAGTCGTGCGAGAGCAGCCGGGGCATGTCCCGCGACTGCGCGTACAGCCAGGGGATGATCCGGGCGGCCTTCATGTCCTCGTACAGGTCGGCGCGGAGCGACTCGGGTTTCGGGACGTCGCCGGACCAGGGGTTGGTGCCGTCGGGGACCGGGGAGAAGAAGCGGATCGTCGGGTGGAACCAGCGGCGGTGGATCGGCTTCTCGTAGATCGCCCGATCGATCAGGTCGACGATCCGAGGCCGACGGTCGGCCGGGACGCGCGGGAACGTCTCCGTCGGGGCTTGCAGGAGCTTCGGATCGTCGGGCGCGGGGAGGTCGTTGCAGTAGAGCGAGACGACGACGTCGGCGGGATGCAACAGATTCACGGCGTCGCGGGTGAGGATCCACAGATGCGGCAGGCTGGCGGCGACGACGCCCAGATTGACGACCTCCGCCGGCGTTCCCTCGCGCGCCAGGATCCGCGACCATTCGGCGGTGATCGTCTCGTCGTCGCCGACTCCCTCCCCTTCGACGACGCTGTCGCCGACGACCAGGATCCGCCGCCGCGCCGGGTCGGGGTCGACGCGGAAGTCGGGGCCGCGGAAGCCATACATGTTCAGATCGTGGATCTCGGCGAAGCCGTCGGGCCGGCTCTCCATCAGGAGGCGGTCGTAGACCAGCCCGCGCTCCATCGCCTTGCTGAATTGCGGGTGCGACTGGGCCATCTGCTGGTAGTGGATCCGGTTGAACCCGACGACCTCCGGCCGCGGGAACATGATCCGGAACAACGCCTCCTGTCCCGCGACGAGGACCAGCAACGTGACGAGCCGGAACAGCCAGAGCCGACTCCGCGGAATCTTCCGCGCGGGGCCTGGGACGGACGCGGCGGCGGCTTCGGACGTCTGGGACATGCGGCGGCCTCCCGAGGCGGCGATGCGTCGAAAACCTGATGGCCGGGGGAATAGGAACCACGGAGTCACGGAGAGGAATCAGAGTCGGCGGAACTCAGATCATGAGAACATTCGGAGTTTTTTATGAAATTCAGCATCTTCCTCGACCTCTCTGCTCTCGGTGTCCTCCGTGACTCCGTGGTTCATGGTCTTCCGATCAGGAGGTGGGCTTTCGACGGAACATCGAGGCGGATCAGCCGTCCGGCTTGCCGTCGCGGATCGAGTCCAGCATCGGCTTGACGGCGGACCAGAGTTGTTCCTTGAGTCGGATGACGGGCGGGTTGGCGAGGGGCTCGGGCGTTTCGTCCCTGGTCCCGGGTGCGGCGAGGACGCCGACGGTCAGCTCGCCGTCGGTGTAGTAGCGGTCGCCGCCGCCGTTGCGACCGAAGAGGGTCGCGCCCACGCCGGTCACCTGGAAGATCTCGCGGAGCGACCCGCGACGGCCGAGGCCGGCCATCAGGGCGTCGCGCTCGGCGTCGACGTCCGGGCCGACGTGGTGGGTGATCTGGCCGGTGCGGTGGCTCAAGCCGACGCTTCTGTCGAACGTCACCGCGCCGATCCAGAGCGGCGCGCCCCCCTGGCCCAACTCGGTCGATTTCCAGAACCGGACGTGGTGGCGTTGCCTGGCGCTTGAGCCGACGGGCTTCTCGAACGCCAGGTCTTGCTTGCGGCCGAAGACGAACAGCGGGCTCACGGGGGCGTCGAGGTACGGCCGGCCCAGGAGCACGCTGTCGGCGATCTCCAGGCTGGTCCTGAGCGTGACCGGGTCGGCGGGATCCCAGCCCGCGGCGGTCATCGCCTTGACGAGTTCCTCTTTCGACCCGATCAGGCCGACGTTGAGCGGGTCGCCGGGGATCCCCTGGGCGGTCAAGGAGACCCTGGGGGCGTCGATCATGGCCGGGTGGTGTTCGTAGTGGGTCCAGAAGAACGGCGCGATCAGATAGGCCAGCAGCAGCCAGAACGCCGTCAGCGCGGCCAGGGCCTTCAAGCCGTGCCTCGACCACCTTCGAACGCGCGAGCGCTTGCGCGGATGCTCCGCGTCCGCCGCGTCCGCCGCGTCGACGTCCGGTTCCTCGGCCATCCCGCCCTCCGCGCGCGGCCCTCCCGCTCACTCAATCCATTGTGGATCGCCCCCGCCCCCCTGTCAAACCGCCCCGCGCCCCCGAGCCGCCCGCAGCAGCGCGTCCAACTCCTTCAAGAGCTTGCGGAGGGAGCGCGAGCGATTGGCGACGGCCTTCGTGGATGGCAGCGCCTTGGTTAAGAAAGCCTGATGGGTCGTCTCCTGGTGGCTCTCGCCCAAACTCAACTTATGGGTTTCGCGTCAGTTCGGGCTTTCGGGCGTCGGCAGGATCGGGGGGCGGGGGTGGCTGCGGTCGAGGTCCTGGGAGCCGGCGGGGCGGACCTTCTCGGCGGCGGCGGCGAGGCGGTCCCACACTCCGGCCAGCTCGCGGACGGCCGTTTCGGGGCGGGCCCTGGCGCGGTCGAGCGCGGCCTGGATGTCGTCGCGGATCGCCGTCTCCTCCTCGACGGTCAGCTTGCCGGGGGTGGCGGCGTCCACGACCAGGAGCCGGGTGTCGCTCAAGGCGCGGTCCCAGTCCCTCGGCTCGACGCCCGGCGGGTCGATCCGCTGGAACTTCAGGACCAGCGGGGCGACCTCCTTGACGCCGAACTGGATCCGCTTGTCGCGCGTGCGCATCCACGGCGCCAGGATCGCGAAGAGGATCGCCCAGGTGACGACCATCGCCGCCAGCGAGCCGAGGATGAACCGGCGACCATTCACGCCGCGTCGAAACGGCCGCGGCGTCGGCGCCGGCCCCAGAGGCGCGGGCGTCGGTTCGGGGCCGTCGGCCGTCCAGGAGCGATCGGGGTTCTCTTGCGATGGGGTGGTCGTCATGGCGCGGGGGCTTCGGGCGGTGGTGGGATGGTCGCGCCGGAGCCGTTCCGGGCGACCCGTCCAGTCTACCGCCAACCGCCGCCGGGCCGCGACCCGAGCCCGGTTCAGGCGATCAAGTCCTTGCGGATCCGGACGCCGTCCTCCACGCCGATGAGGCGCTGCTCCAGCCCCTGGTAGGGGAAGCGGAAGGTGAACGGGTCGATCCCCAACAGGTGCAGGATCGTCGCCTGAAGGTCGTGGACCGGCACGGGATCCTCGACGATCGACGAGCCCAAATCGTCGGTGGATCCAACCGACGCGCCGGCCTTGAAGCCGCCGCCGGCCACCCAGAGGGTGAAGCAGTGGGGGTGGTGGTCGCGTCCCAGGAACGTCGAGCCGCCGCGGGCCTCGTTCATCGACGTGCGGCCGAACTCGCCTCCCCAGACGACGATGGTCTCGTCCAACAGCCCCCGGCGCTTCAGGTCGCGGACCAACGCGCCGACCGGGCGGTCCACGTCCTGGCACTTCCGGGGGAGGTGCTGCACGATGTCGTCGCCGGGGCCGGTGCCGTGGCAGTCCCATCCCCAGTCGAACAACTGGACGTAGCGGACGCCCCGCTCCACCAGCCGGCGGGCCAGCAGGCAGTTGTTGGCGAACGACGCCGCGCCCGGGACCGCGCCGTACTCCTCGCGGATCGACTCGGGCTCGCGGCTTACGTCCATCGCGTCGGGGACCGACGCCTGCATCCGGAAGGCCAGCTCGTACTGGCTGATCCGGGTGAGCGTCTCCGGGTCGCCGTGCTCGTCGGCCTCCAGACGGTTGAGGCGGTCCAAGGCGTCGAGGGTGCGGCGGCGGTCGGCGCGGGTCATCCCCTTGGGGTCGCCGACGTAGAGGACCGGATCGCCGACGGTTCGGCACTGCACCCCCTGGAAGACGCTGGGGAGGTAGGCGGTGCTCCACAGCGCCTTGCCGCCGGTGGGGTCGGTGCCGCCGGAGATCATCACCACGAAGCCGGGAAGGTCCTGGTTCTCCGACCCCAGCCCGTAGGTGATCCACGAGCCCATCGACGCCGCGCCGTTGCGGGGGGAGCCGGTGAAGACGAACAACTCGGCGGGGGCGTGGTTGAACTCGGTCGTGACCATGGAGCGGATGACGGTGATCTCGTCGGCGACGTCGGCCATGTGGGGCAGAAGGTCGCTCATCATCTGGCCGCTTCGGCCGCGGGGGGCGAACTTGTAGGGCGTCCCCAGCATCTTGGGGCGGCCCTTGATGAACGCGAACCGCTGCCCCTTCAGCAACTCCTCCGGGCAAAGCTCCATGTTGTGCTTCACCAGCAGCGGCTTGTAGTCGAAGAGATCCTGTTGCGGCGGCCCGCCGGACATGTGGAGGTAGATGACGCTTTTCGCCCTGGCCGGTCGCGTCCGCGCGGTCCCAGGCGCGAGGTCGGCGCCGCGGGCGGGGCGGTCGGGGCCCGTCAGGGACGCCAGCGCCAGCGCTCCCAGGCCGGTCTGGGAGCGCTTGAGGAACTGGCGGCGGGTCTCGGCCCTGGCGAGTCGCAGGCGGAGGGACTGTTCCAGGCTCAGGTTCGCGTCGAGGCTCACGGCGTCACCCCCGGGTCAGAACGAAGTCCAGATTCAAGAGCACGTTGGCGACGGCCGTCCAGGCGGCGTGATCGGCGACGTCGGCGCCGTCGGGGAGCGGGCCCATGGGGTCGGTCGCCATGGCCCTCGCGGCGTCCGGGTCGCTCCGGTAGCGCTCCGACTGCGCGGCGTGCAGCGCGAGCAACGGCGCGACCTGCTCGTCGCGAGGCGGACGGCCCAGGCAGAGTTCCAGGCCGTAGCGCGCGCGATCCTCGACCGTCGCGCCCCCCTCGGCGACGATCCGACGCGCCAGCGACTGCGCGGCCTCGACGTAGACCGGATCGTTGAGGGTCACGAGCGCCTGGAGCGGGGTGTTGGTGCGGATCCGCTTGATGGCGCAGACTTCGCGGCTGGGGGCGTCGAAGGAGGCCATCGACGGGTACGGCACGGTGCGCCGCCAGAAGGTGTACAGGCCGCGGCGGTAGGCGTCGGCCCCCTGGCTGGTGGCCCAGGTGCGCTGGCCGTTGAACGCGGCCTGCCAGAGCCCTTCCGGCTGCCTGGGGAAGACGCTGGGCCCGCCGACCTTCCGCGACAGCAGCCCCGAAAGCGCCAGCGCCTGGTCGCGCACCTGCTCGGCGTCCAGGCGGACGCGGGAGGCGTGGGAGAGGAGCCGGTTCTTGGGGTCTTTCTTCAGGGCATCGGGTCCGACGCTCGACGACTGCCGGTAGACGGCCGACGTCACGAGCCGTCGGATCAGCCTCTTGACGTCCCAATCCGAGTCCATGAAGTCGATGGCGAGACGGTCGAGCATCTCCGGGTGGCTCGGCGGTTCGCCCTGGGTGCCGAAGTCCTCCTCGGTCTCCACGATCCCCGCGCCGAAGAGGGTCGCCCAGGTCCGGTTGACGGCCACGCGGGCGGTCAGCGGGTTGCGGCGGTCGACCAGCCACTTCGCCAGCGTCATGCGGTCGACGGGCCCCTCGACCTCGGGGCCCAGCGCCCTGGGAAGCCCGGCCTGGACCTCGGGGCCGGGGTCGAGGAAGTTCCCCTTCATCAGGACGTGGGACGTCCGATGCTTCTCGGGGGGGAGTTCGACCATGATCGGCAGGGTGGGGACGTCGGCCTTTTGCTTCTCGACCTTGGCGATCTGGTCCTTGAGCGCCTTGTCGTCGGGGCTGGCGGCGAGCTTCGACTTCAACTCGGCCAGCTCGACGTCCAAACGGGCCTGGTTCGCCGCGACGTCCGGGGTGATCCAGGGCATCACCGGGGCCTCGCTGGGCTGGTCGGTATCGGCCGTCTGGTTGAAGACGGCGAAGGCGGAGTAGTACTCCTCCTGGGTGATCGGGTCGTACTTGTGGGAGTGGCACTTGGCGCATCCCATCGTCAGGCCCATCCACGCCTGGAACGTGACGTCGACTCGGTCCTTGACCGCGGCCACGCGGAACTCCTCGTCGTCGGTGCCGCCTTCGGTGTTGGTCATCGTGTTGCGGTGGAAGGCGGTGGCGGCGCGCTGGGCTTCGGTGGGGGTCGGCAAGAGATCGCCGGCGAGTTGGTCGATGGTGAACTCGTCGTAGGGCTGGCCGGCGTTGAGGGCGGCGACGAGCCAGTCGCGATAGCCCCAGATGGTGCGGAGGGGGTCGGAGCCGTAGCCGGCGGAGTCGGCGTAGCGGGCCAGGTCGAGCCAGGGCCGCGCCCAGCGCTCGCCGAAGGCGGGGTCGGCCAGGAAGCGGTCGACGGCGCGGTCGTAGGCGTCGGGGGCCGGGTCGTCGACGAAGGCGCGGGCCTCCTCCGGCGTCGGCGGCAGGCCGCGAAGGTCCAGGCTCAGGCGTCGAACGAGGGTGGCGCGGTCGGCCTCGGGGGAGGGCTTGAGCCCCTCGGCGTCGAGCCGGGCGAGGATGAAGGCGTCGAGCGGATCGCGGACCCAGGAGGGGTCGGAGACGGCGGGCGTCGCGACGGCCCTGGGCGGGACGAAGGCCCAATGCTCGGCGTACTCGGCGCCCTGGGCGATCCACTTCTCAAGGATCGCGATCTCCTCCGCGGCCAGTCGCGGGCCGGTCTTGCGCGGAGGCATGCGGAGGGTGTCGTCCTCGTCGGTGATCCGCTCGATCATGACCGAGCCCTCGGGATCGCCGGGGACGATGGCCGGGTCGCGGTCCTCGGTCTCCTTGAAGGCTTCGTCCTTCAGGTCCAGCCGCAGTTCGGCGGCGCGGGTGGATTCGTCGGAGCCGTGGCAGGCGAAGCAGGTTTTCGAGAGGATCGGCCGGACGTCGTGGTTGTAGTCGACCTTGTCCTGGTCGTCGGCCGCCGCGAGGGCCGCCGCCGCCATCGTCGCCATCGCCCCGACACACGCCGCGATTCGGTTCATCGTGATGCGACTCCCGCGTCCGAGGGTGGGTCCCATGCTCGCAAGGGGCGAAAGGGGGCGGGCGCGACGAGTCGGTTCGGCCGTCGCGTCGATCAATTGTTGCACGTTCGGGGCGATCGCATCAAGGCCCGTCGCGGCGGAGCGTCGCGGCGAGAAGTTCGCGCCATAGGGCGGGGGAGACGTCGGCCGGGCCGTCGCGGGTCGCCAGTCGGAGGGCCTCGTCGAGATCGATCCCGCGCGCCAGCGCGAGCGCCGCGGCGGCGACGGCCGGCGCGCGGCTCATGCCGCCGCCGCAACAGACCAGGGTCGGAACGTCGTCGCGGAGAAGCCCGGCGACCGTCGCGACCGCCGCGCGCAAAAGCCATGGCGGGTTCCCCGCGCCGTCGACCAGCGGGAACCGGCAGGCGATCAGATCGCGCCGGACGACCGCCGGCGATTCGTTCAGCGCCAGGTCGACCGCCGCCGCCACGCCGGCCTCGGCCAGCCGGAGCGGATCGCGCGGGTCCCCCGCGGGACCGATCCAGAGCGAGCGGCCGTCGACGCGCCTCATGGCCTTTTCCTCCGTTGCGACGAAGCCTATCCGCGACGGCGGTCGACGGCAAGCGGCGGACGTCGCCGCGCTGCCGCGTCGGGGCGGTTTCTGCTAAGATCCACGCTCGCGATTTTTCGCGGACGCGGGCGACGGAGGCCCGATCCGCGCGACGCCTCTGGGGACGAGAACGACGGAATGAGCGCATCGCAAGCGGGGGCCCCGGCGGCCGGCGCGGACGACTCGGAGCGGGCGTGGATCGAATGCCTGGACCCCCGGCGGCCGGGGCCGATCCGCGGGGAGATGCTCGGCGCCGGCCGGCTGGAGCAAGCGGCGAGGGCCCTGGCCGACGCCGCCGCGCTCGCCCCGGCCCGCCGCGCCGTCAGCCCGCTTTTGAAGCGGTTCGCCGACAACGGCAAGGCGCTCGGGAAGGTCCACGCCCGGATCCTCGACGGCGAGCCCCACGCCCACGGCATCGACGTCGACTGGCTGCTGGACAACTTCCACATCGTCGACGAGGTGCTCAAGGAGGTCCGCCGCGACATGCCTCACGGCTACGACGCGGTCCTCCCCAAGCTGGCGGCCACGCCGCTGAAAGGCCATCCGCGCGTCTACGCGATCGCCGCGGCGCTGGTGGCGCACACCGACGCGGAGTTCGACGAGGCCCGGATCCATCGCTTCGCCGCCGCTTTCCAGGAGCGCGCCGAGTTGACCATCGGCGAGCTTTGGGCGCTTCCCACCATGCTCCGGCTGGTGCTTCTGGAGGACCTCCGCCGGCTGGCCGACGAAATGCTCTGGTCGTGGGGCGAGCGGTCGCGGGCCGACGCCTGGCTGGCCGCCGCCGAGAGCGCGGGCCCGCCGCCGGGCGCGCCCTCCGGCCCGTTCGTGGCCCGCTTGATCCAGGCCCCGCGCGCCCCGGAGTCGACCGCCCCGGCCGCCGGGGACGTGGTGGAGCGCCTCCGCGGCCTGGGGGTGGACGTCGACGCGGTCGCCGCCGCCGAGAACGCGCGGCAGGCGGCCAACCAGGTGACCGTCGGCAACTGCGTCGTGGGGCTTCGGCTGCTGTCGGCCGTCGACTGGAACGGCTTCTTCGAGCAACGAAGCGTCGTCGAGAAGATCTTGCTCGGGGACCCCTCGGGCTGTTACGAACGCCAGGACTTCGCCACCCGCGACCGCTGCCGCAAGATGGTGGAACGGGTGGCGCGGGGCTCCGGGACCGTCGAGGCGGTCGTCGCCCGCCGGGCCGTCGCGCTGGCCGCCGCCGCCGACCCGGCCGACCACCGCCGCCGCTGCGTCGCCTTCTGGCTGATCGACGACGGCCTGAAAGACCTTCGCGCCGGCTTCCCCTACCGCGGCCCCCTGGGGGAGCGGCTTCTGGAGTGGTCGCGGTCGCGGCCGAACCTCGTCTACTTCGGCTCGATCGCCGTCGTCTGGGCGATCGTCGCCGCGGCGTTCGTCCGGCTGGCGGGAGGGTCGGCGCTGGGCGGCTGGGCGACGCTGGCGGTCCTCGCGCTCCTGGCGGCGCCCGCGGCCGAGTTCGCCGTCGGCATGGTCAACCACGCGCTGACGCTCCTCTTGCCGCCGCGAGTGCTCGCCAAATTGGAGTTCAAGGCCGGGATCCCCGACGAGTTCCGGACGTTCGTCGTGATCCCGACCATGCTGACGAAGCCCCATCACGCCGCGGCGCTTCTGGAGCGGCTGGAGATTCACTACCTCTCCAACCCCGACCCCGGCTTTCGGTTCGCGCTTTTGACCGACTTCGCCGACGCCCCCGCCGAACGCATGCCCGACGACCAGGCGCTGATCGACGACGCGCTGGAACGCCTCCGCGCGCTCAACGCGCGCTACGTCGAGCCCGGCGGCGAGGACCTCTTTCACCTCTTCCACCGCAAGCGGCTGTGGAACCCGTCGCAAGGCTCGTGGATGGGATGGGAGCGGAAGCGCGGCAAGCTCTCGGAGTTCAACCGGATCCTCCGCGGCGGGCCGGTGGGGAGCTACGAGGTTTTAAGCGTCGATCCGTCCAGGCTGCCGCGGTTCCGGTACGTCGTGACGCTGGACTCCGACACCCAGATGCCGCGCGACACGGGGCTTCGGCTGGTGGGGGCGATCGCGCACCCGCTGAACCGGCCGCGGTTCGACCCGGCGACCGGGAGGGTCCTGGAAGGCTACGGCGTGCTTCAGCCGCGGGTGAACTTCCACCTGACGGCCGCGACCCATTCGTACTTCGCGCGGCTGCTGGCCTCCGGCGGCGGCATCGACCCGTACTCGACGGCCGCGTCGGATTCGTACATGGATCTGTACGGCGTCGGCAGCTTCACCGGCAAGGGGGTGTACGACGTCGACGCCTTCGAGCGCGCCGTCGGCGAGATCTTCCCCGACGACCGGATCCTCAGCCACGACCTGATCGAGGGGAACTACGCGCGCTGCGGGCTCTTGAGCGACACCGAGGTCTTCGACGACTTCCCGGCCCGCTACCACGCCTACGCCCGCCGCGAGCACCGCTGGATCCGTGGCGACTGGCAGCTCCTCCCCTGGCTGGGGAGGACGGTCCCGCTCCCCGGCGGCGAGTCGCGGCCCAACCCCCTGCCGCTGATGGAGCGCTGGAAGCTCCTGGACAACCTCCGTCGCAGCCTGACCCCGCCGGCGATCGTCCTGATGCTGGCCCTGGGCTGGACCGTCGCGCCGGGCCCCGCCTGGCTCTGGACGGCGCTGGCGCTCTTGGTGGTGGGGACGCCGGTCCTCAAGTGGCTGATCGCGGCGGTTTACGGCGCGATCAAGAGCGGGTCGCTGGGCCCGTTCCGAGGGGGCGTCGACGCCGCGGGGTCGCTGGCGGGGCAGTCGCTTTTGTCGCTGGCCTTTCTGCCGGACCAGGCGCGGCAGGCTTTGGACGCGATCGCGCGGACGCTCTTCCGTCAGTTCGTCAGTCATGAACGGATGCTCGAATGGGAGACCGCCGCGTCGACCGAGCAACGGTTGGGGGGCTCGTTCGAGACGTTCGCGAGGGCGATGTGGCCGGCGTCGGCCGCGGCGGTCGTGATCGCCTCGGCGTCGGCGTGGCTGAGGCCCCAGGCGCTCTGGACGGCCGGGCCGATCCTCCTGGCGTGGCTGCTCTCGCCGCTGATCGCCTACTTGATCAGCCGGCCCTTGCCAAAGGTCGAAAAGCCGCTCTCGGCCGACGACCGCCGGGCGCTTAGGCGGCTGGCGCGGAAGACCTGGCGATACTTCGAGACGTTCGTCGGCGAGGAGGACCACTGGCTCCCCCCCGACAACTTCCAGGAGGCCCCCGACGGCAGGGTCGCCCATCGGACCTCGCCGACGAACATGGGGCTCCTGCTCGTCTCCACCCTGGCGGCCGAGGACCTGGGATACCTCCCCCTGGCGAGCGCGCTCGACCGCCTGGAGAAGACCTTCGACGCGCTCGACCGCCTGGAGCGGCGCTGGGGCCATTTTTACAACTGGTACCACACCCAGACCCTGGAGCCGCTGCCGCCGTTGTACGTCTCGACGGTCGACAGCGGCAACCTGCTGGGCTGCCTGACGACGCTACGGCGGGGGCTTCTGGAGAAGATCGACGCGCCGATCGTCGGCCCCGCGATCGCCCTGGGCCTCGACGACGCCCTGAACCTGGCGCTTGAGTCCGGCGGCCTGGACGGCTCGCGGCTCAAGGCGCTGATCGACCCTCCCCCCGCGGACCTTCCCGACTGGCGAAGCTGGCTGGACCTCGCCGAGGACGAGGCCGAACGGCTCGCCGAGACCCTCGCCGCCGACCCCTCCCGATCCGGCGACGCCGCGACGGCCGAGGTCTGGGCGCGCAAGGCGCTTGAGCAGGTCGTGGAGCACCGCCGCCACCTGGACTCGCTCCTGGGCGGCGAGGGGTTCGAGACGACGGCGGTCCCGACCCTGGCGGCGCTTTCGGCCTCGCGACCGGCGGCCGCGGCGCTGGTCCGCCGGCTCCAAGCGCTGGCGGCGCGGGCCGAGGCGATGGGCCGGGAAATGGACTTCCGCCCACTCTACAAGAAGGAGCGGCATCTCTACGCCATCGGCTGCGACCTCTCGCTGGGACGGCTCGACGGGGCGTGCTACGACCTGTTGGCGTCGGAGGCGTGCCTGACCAGCTACCTGACGATCGCCCGCGGCGAGGCCCACCGCAAGCACTGGTTCCAGCTCGGCCGGCCGTTCGTCCGCGCCGCCGGGAGGATCGGCCTGATCTCCTGGGGCGGCACGATGTTCGAGTACCTGATGCCCCGGCTGTTCCTCAAGGGCCTACCCGGCACGGTCCTCGCCGAGGCGTGCGAGACCGCCGTGGCGCGTCAGATCGAGTATGCCGGCCGGCTGGGTCTGCCGTGGGGGATCTCGGAATCGGCCTTCTCCGCCCGTTACGCCGACGGCGACCATCGCTACCAGGCGTTCGGGACTCCGGGACTGGGACTGAAACAGGGGCTCGACCTGGATCAAGTGATCGCCCCCTACGCCACCGCGATGGCCGCGATGATCGACCCCGCCGCGGCCGTCGCCAACCTCGAGCGGCTCTCCGCGGAAGGGGCCGAGGGCCCCTTCGGCTGGTACGAGGCGATCGACTACACCCCGTCGCGGCTGCCGGCGGGCGCGCGCTCGGAGGTCGTGCGTTCGTACATGAGCCACCATCAGGGGATGAGCCTGGTCGCCGCGACGAACGTGGTCCTGGGCGACGTCATGCCCCGCCGGTTCCACGCCGAGCCCATGATTCGCGCCGCGGAGTTGCTCTTGCAGGAGCGCGTCCCCCGCGACACGCCCCTGGTGGACCTGGATGCGACGCTCCTGGAGGCCGCCGAGGCCGACGCCGAGGCCGCCGCGGCCGAGCGCCCCGCCCCTCCCAGCCTCCTGAGCCGCCGCCTGACCACCCCGGAGACGGCCTCGCCGCGGACGCACCTGCTGTCCAACGGCGACTACCACGTCATGCTCACCAACGCCGGCTCCGGCTACAGCGTCTGCCGCGGGCTCGACGTGACCCGTTGGCGCGAGGACCCGACCCGCGAGGCTTACGGCGCGTTCCTCTATATCAGGGACGTGGAGGCCGGCGCCTACTGGTCGGCCGGATTCCAGCCGGTCTGCCGCCCCGCCGACGAGGACGAGATCGTCTTCGCCGCCGACAAGGCCGCGTTCCGCCGCCGCGACGGCGCGATCGAGAGCTTGATGGAGGTCGCCGTCGCCCCCGAATCGTTCGCCGAGGTCCGCCGGCTGACCCTGTTCAACCACGACTCGAAGCCGCGCGAGCTGGACGTCTCCAGCTATCTGGAGGTCGTCCTGACCCGCCATGACGACGACCTGGCGCATCCGGGGTTCCACAAGCTGTTCGTGGAGACCGAGTGGCTCCCCGGCTCGGCCGCGCTGCTCGCCCGCCGCCGGCCGCGGTCGCCCCGCGAGAAGCCGGCGTGGGCCGTCCACGTCCTGGCCGTCGACGCCTCGGCCGCCGGCTGTCGACTGGTCGGCGCGACCACGTTCGAGACCGACCGGGCCGCGTTCCTGGGCCGGGGCCGCTCCGTCGCCGACCCCGCGGCCCTCGACCCCGGAGCGGAGCTTTCCGGCGGCTCGGGCGCGGTCCTGGACCCGATCTTCAGCCTCCGCCGCCGGTTCGTCCTCGCCCCCGGCGGGACGGTCGTCCTGGCGTTCGCGACGGCCGTCGCCGAGAGCCGCGCCGGCGCCGTCGCCCTGGCCGATCAGTACCACGGCCCCAGCGCCTCGGCCCGCGCCTTCGAGCTGGCCTGGGCCCGTCGCCGCGCCGAGCACGGCTGGCGCGAGCGCTCGCCCGAGGAGGCCCACCTGTTCCAGCGGCTGGCCTCGCGGTTGATCTTCGACGGATCGGCCGGCCGCGCCCGACCGGCGCCCGACCCGCCGGTCGAGCCGGGATCGCGGACCCTCGCCCGCCTCGGGATCGACGCGCGCCGGCCGATCGCCCTGCTCCGCGTCGCGACCGCGTCGGAACTGACGGTCGCCCGCCAACTCCTCTCGGCCCGCGCCTACCTGGGACGCCACGGGTTGGACTTCGAGCCGGTCTTCCTGGACGACTCCGACGGCCCCGGCCTGGCCGAACCGATCGAGACCGTCGCCCGCGAGACCGGCGCCGCCGACCACCAGGGTCCGCCCGGAGGCGCCCGAGTGATCCGGGGCGCGTCGCTGGCGGCCTCCGATCGCGAGGCGCTCCGCGCCGCGGCCCGAGTGACGCTCGACGCCGACGACGGCGCGCTCGCCGACGCCATCGACCCGGGCGACTGGGCCTTCGAGACCCCCGAGCCGCTCACCGCCTCCCCGCGCGGCGCCCCCCACGTCGACGAACCCGTCGCCGCGCCCGACGACCTCGCGTTCTTCAACGGCCTGGGCGGCTTCACCCCCGACGGCCGTGAATACGTCGTATTGATCGACGCCCCCGCCCGCCGCCCGGCGCTCCCCCCGCTCCCCTGGAGCAACGTGATCGCCAACCCGACGTTCGGAACGCTCGTCACCGAGGCGGGCCTCCGGACGACCTGGGCCGGGGACTCCCAGGCCAACCGCCTGACCCCCTGGAGCGACGACCCGATCGCCGACCCCGCCGCCGAGGCGGTCTACCTCCGCGACGAGGACGACGGCCACGTCTGGTGCCCCACCCCGCTGCCGATCCCCTCGCCAGGCCCGGTCCTGGTCCGCCACGGCCAGGGATACTCCTCCTTCGAGCGGAACCTCCGCGGCCTTCGCCAACGGCTCGACGTCTTCGTCGACCCCGATCGGCCGATCAAGTACCTGCGCCTTCACGTGGAAAACCCCGGCGGTTCCCCCCGCCGGCTCTCCGCCACGTTCTTCGCCGAATGGGTGCTGGGGACGTTCCGCGACCGCTCCGCCCCCCACGTCGTCACGACGGTCGACCCTCGGACCGGAGCGCTTCTGGCCCGCGACGACTTCCGCGAGGAGTACGCCGGCGGCGTCGCGTTCCTCGACGTCGACCGCCGCCCGCGTTTTCTGACCGGCGACCGCGGCGAGTTCCTCGGCCGTCACGGCTCCCTCGCCAGGCCCGAGGCGATGGCGCGGGCGGAACTCTCCGGCCGCGTCGGCGCCGGTCTGGACCCCTGCGGCGCCGTGCAAACCAGGTTCGACCTCGGCCCCGGCGAGGCCGTCGAAATCGTCTTCCTCCTGGGCTGGGCCGACTCCCCCTCCCAGGCCCGCGAACACCTGGCCCACGCCCGCGACGTCGGCGCCGACGCCGCCCTCCGGCGCGTCAAGGCCGGCTGGGACCGACTCCTGGACGCGATCCGGGTCCGCACCCCCGAGCCCGCCTTCGACCTCCTGGTCAACCGCTGGCTGCTTTACCAGGTCGTAAGCTGCCGCCTCTGGGGCCGGACGGGGTTCCACCAGTCGAGCGGCGCCTTCGGCTTCCGCGACCAGCTTCAAGACGCGCTGGCGGTCCTTCACGCCGCGCCCGACCTCGCCCGCCGACAGATCCTTTTGCACGCCTCGCGGCAGTTCGAGGAGGGAGACGTCCAGCATTGGTGGCGGCCGGTCGACGGCCGCGGCGTCCGGACCCGATGCTCCGACGATTACCTCTGGCTGCCGTTCGTCGCGGCCCGTTACGTCGAGGCGACCGGCGACGCCGCCGTGCTCGACGAGGACGTCCCGTTCCTCTCCGCCCCCCCGCTGGCGGCCGACCGGGAGGACGACTTCCGCCTTCCCGACGTCGCGCCGGGGGCCTCGCTGTACGAACATTGCGCCCGGGCGCTCGACCGCTCCTCGCCGCGCGGCGCTCATGGGCTGCCGCTGATGGGAAGCGGCGACTGGAACGACGGCATGAACCGGGTGGGGATCGGCGGCGCGGGCGAAAGCGTCTGGCTGGCCTGGTTCCTGATCGCGACCCTGCGGCGGTTCGCCCCCCTCGCCGAGTCGCGCGGCGACGCCGGCCGCGGCTCCCGCTGGCGGGCCGAGGCCGACGCCCTGGCCGCGGCCGTCGAGGCCCACGGCTGGGACGGCGGTTGGTATCGCCGCGGCTACTTCGACGACGGCTCGCCCCTGGGGACGGTCGCCGCCTCGGAGTGCCGGATCGACTCCCTACCGCAGTCGTGGTCGGTGTTCGCCGAGGCCCCCGTCGAGCGTTCGACCCGGGCGATGGCCGCCGTGGAGGAGCTTCTCGTCCGCGAGCCCGAACGCCTGATCCTGCTGTTGGCCCCCCCGTTCGACCGCTCCGCGCCGAGCCCCGGCTACATCCAGGGCTACCCGCCGGGCGTCCGCGAGAACGGCGGCCAGTACACCCACGCCGCCGCCTGGGTCGTCCAGGCGTTCGCCGGCCTGGGACGCGGGGAACTCGCCCTGAAATTGTTCCGGATTCTCAATCCCATCAACCACTCGACTTGCAAGGACGACGTTCGAACTTACAAGGCCGAGCCCTACGCCCTGGCCGGCGACGTCCTCGCGATCCCCCCCCACGTCGGCCGCGCCGGCTGGACGTGGTACACCGGCTCGGCGGGGTGGCTGTACCAGGCGGCCGTGGAATCGATCCTCGGCGTCCGCCGCCGGGGCGACCGCCTGATCGTCGACCCGCGCGTCCCGGCGTCCTGGCGGGAGTTCGCCTTCGAGTACCGCCACGGCTCGACCGTGTACGACGTCCGCGTCAAGAACCCCGAGGGACTGGAACGCGGTCGCGTTTGGGTCGCCATCGACGACGAGCCCCGGGACGATCCGACGATCCCCCTGGTCGACGACGGCCGAAGACGATCCGTGGAGGTCGTGATCTCCACGCCGCGCGAGTAGGCCCCGCGTGCGCGATTTCCAGGCGGGACGCGCGGGACGCCGATCCATCGAAAACCGCCGGGAACGAACATGCTTAATCCCTTCTCCCACAAGGCAAGATTATTCGTGGGACTCGTAAATCGTTATGGTGCCGGGTGTTGTCGCAAATCAGCCCAAGGCCGCCCTAAGTCATTGGACGGTTGGGTGATCGGACGAGGCATCCGGGATCGTTCTTGGACTTACGTCACTCACGAATAATCTTGCACAAGGGGAGAAGGGATGTCGTCCTCGTGCTTCCTCGCTCTTTTAGACAGAGCGGCAAGCGGCGGGCCCGATTTCGGGCCTCAGCGCGCCTTGAGCATGGCTCGCATCTGAAGTCGGCTGGCCGGCATCGAGGCCTCCTTCAGCAGACTGGTCAACTTGGATTCGACGGCGCGGGCGGGCCGGATTCCGGATCGTTCGTCCACCACCAGGGACTCCTCGCACGACGACCTTCGCGCGGCCATGGGGTCGCGCCGCGAGGAAACCGGCTCCGCGACGGGGGCGGCGGCGGACGGAGCGATATCGGCGTCGGCGATCGACACGTGACTCAAGTGACCCTCTTTTGAAAACATGGATGGGCGACCTCCCGCGAAACCTGACGAATCACCGCGTCGACCCGTCCGCAAAAGGCGCGCCGAGGAGGACGCCTCGGGCCGGCCCCGGGAAGCGGACGAACGGGACGTCGGCGACGTCGGGCGAAAGCCCTCGACGATCGCGGGCGTCCCGTCGGATCCCTCGGGGAGGGGCCCCGAGCGAGGCCCCGTCGTTCAAATCCTTAGTACGCGGTTTCCCAGGGAAGCGTGGGGAGTTCCACCCGAGTTTTACAATTCTTTGAGGATCGCCCGCCGCGCCCCCTCGACGAGCCGAACATTCGCCGTCTCGGCGGCTCGTCTCGCGGGAAGGACCGGCCGATCCGTACCATGATCCAGGAGCGGCGCGAAAATCGCGGCGCTCCGCTTGAAACCGGTTCGACCCTGGGGCGGGAGTGGCGATGGCGCGAGCAAGCGTGGCGAGTCGATTGCGCGAGGTGGGGCGCGAACTGGGACGGATCCGCCGCCGAGGCCGGCAGGTGTGGCGGCTGGTCCCATGGCGGCATCGGCTCTCCCTGGGGTCGGCCCTGGCCGTCATGAGCCTGGCGAGCGTCGGCGGCACGGCCGTCGGCGTCTTCCTGGGCGAGCTGGTCAACGCCGTGGGACCCGCCGCCGACGGCGTCCGTCCCCCCGCGGACCAGGTCGTCCGAGTCGCCACGTTCTACCTGACCCTCATCGGCCTGGGGTATTTGGTCCGCGAGACCATGAACGTCCTGCGCCGGTACCTCGTCGAGCGGGCCTGCACTCGGATCGACAAGGACATGAACGTGCGTCTGGTGGCCCATCTGATGAAGGTGGATTTGACCACCCTGGCCCAGGACCAGGTCGGCGCCCTCTACGGCCGCGTCACCCGCAGCGCCGACGGCTTCGTCCGCTTCCTGCGCATCGGCTTTCTCGACTTCGTCCCGGCCCTGTTCACCGGGGGGTTCGCGATCTTCTACGTCCTGACCCAGCAACCCTGGGTGGCGCTGGCGATGCTCGGCGTCGTGCCGGTCTCCCTGGGGTTGACGGTGGCTCAGATCGTCACGCAGAAGGGGGTGCGGCTGGACCTGCTGCGCACTCGCGAGCGGATGGACGGCACGGTGGTCGAGCAGCTCGGCGGCATCGATTACGTCCGGGCCTCCAACACCCACCGCCGCGAGGTCCGCCGCGTCGCCAGGGCGGCCGAGCGGAAGCGGTCCATGGAGTTGACGCATCACTTGCAGATGTCGTTCTTCGGCTGCGGCAAGGCGCTTAACGAGGGCTTCTTCCATCTGGTCGTGCTGGCCCTGGCGGTCTTCCTGTACATCCACGGCCGGATTCCGATTGGAGACATCTTCACGTTCTCGGTATTGTACCTCAACGTGATGGCACCCTTGAACGAGGTCCACCGCTTCATCGACGAGGCCCACGAGAGCAGCCTCCGCGTCGGCGACCTCATCAACCTCTTGCGCGAGCCGATCGACCCGTCGTTCAAGCCGGTCGACCCCCGCGAGCCGGTCCTGGAGATCGGCCGGCCGCTGTTCGTCGCCGAGGGCCTTTCGGTGCGATACCCCAGGACCGTCGAGGGAGGCCGGCGGGCGCTCGTCGACCTTTCCTTGACGATCCGCCACGGCGAGACGATCGGCATGGCGGGTCGTTCCGGCTGCGGCAAGACGACGTGGCTTCGAGTGTTGATGCGACTGGCGCATCCCACGACGGGCCGGGTCTGGTTCGGCGGCGTCCCGCTTGAGGGCGTCACCCGCGAGGCGATCGGCGAGTTGGTGGGGTACGTCGGCCAGAACCCGTTCGTCTTCTCCGGGACGGTGGCCCGGAACATCGCCTACGGCTGCCGCGACGTCACCCCGGAGAAGATCGAGGCCGCCGCGCGGGACGCCTGCATCCATGACGAAATCATGATGATGCCGGGCGGTTATCAGGCCCGCGTCGCCGAGCGCGGGCAGAACCTTTCGGGAGGTCAACGGCAGCGGATCGCGCTGGCGCGGATCTTCCTGAAGGATCCGCCGATCCTGATTTTGGACGAGGGGACGTCGGCCCTGGACAACATCAGCGAGCGGAGGATCCAGCGCGCGATCGAGACGGCGAGGCGCGACCGCACGGTGATCCTGGTCGCCCACCGGCTGACGACCCTGTTGAACTGCGATCGAATCCTCGTCTTCGAGGACGGCGAGATGGTGGAGAGCGGCCCCTACGCCGAACTCCTCCAGGCCGACGGCGCCTTCGCCGACCTGGTCCGCTCCGCCGAGCAAGGCCGACTCGACCCCGAGCCCGACCCCGACGCCGTGGAGGCCGCCCCGCGCGAGGGTACCTGAACCGCTCCCCCGCCGCGCCCGACCGCCCGGCTTCGCCTGGGTTCGTTCGCGCCGGGAAACCTAGATGGTTCGTTGACTTAAAATCTTGATTTCGTGGCGGTTGCGACTTGGTTTTCACTCCGGAAATCGGCTTTGATCGTCGAAGTCGACATGGTTTTCCGAGCGGCCGTCGAGGTTGATCGACCGCGTCCGCGTTCCATCGACGATCCGGCGGGCGTTCGCCCCCGCCCGTCTTCCCGCCCTTGGGAGCCCATTCATCCGAATTGTCAAAGAGACCCTTCCACGATCATGATCGCGGGGGCGCGGGGCGGGATTTCATCTTTCTCGGCCGTCGCGGATTTTCGACGAATCGGGAGGTGGGACCATGGAAAACGCGAAGGACGCTCGACCGCCAGGCGACGGTTCGGCCGGAAAGCGGCGCCCGCGCGACAGATTCAGCCGAGAGCGCTGGGACAACCTCTGGACGTTGATGTTCGTTTCCCCCCTCCTGTTCACGTCGGGGGGGCGCAACCTGGATTGGTGCTTCTCCCTGATCCTGGTCCTCGCCTTGCTCCACGCGAGGGTGAGGGTCCGGCCCACGAAGCGGGCGAAGGCGCTCGCCATATTTCTGTTTTTGTTGGCATTTCTATCCGCGGTATCGCCCGTGGATTTCGACGTCAGGAGGGGGCGCGGCCTCGGCGTCCGGGTGCTCCCGGCGGTTTACAACCTCGGCGTCGGCCAGGCGGTTCGCGACCTCGAGTCCCTGGGGAAAGTCGAGGACGTTGATTTCGTCGTCATCAGACGACCGCCGTTCCACCCGCGCATTCGATACAGCGTCGTCCTGTTCGCGCCATGAATCCGCGACGCTCAGGATCCCCCGGCCCGCGCCCTGGGACGGCTCGATGGAACGCGGTACAACCTACTTCGGACGCCAAGGGCCGGATCCGCATGACGGCCGACGCCGATTTCATGATTCGGAACGTTCCGGCGGCGCGCGCCGGAATTCCTCGTACGACAGCGAAACGTCGTCGCGGTCCCATTCGTCGAGTTTGAGACCCAATTCCTTGAGCAGCCCCGGCGCCCTCAAATCCACCTTGCGCCTCTTGAGGATTACGTCGCCGCAGTTGCTCGTCGGCAACGTGGCGAGACCCCGACAATCGCGGACGTCGACGGCGGACCCGCCTCGGTCCTCGGGGGCGCCGCGGCGTTCCAGCTTGCAGACCCCCAGGCCGGCCCGCAGCGAATAATGACCGGAGTCGTCGCCGGGCATGCGTATCCCCGCGACGGCGCCGGCCCCCGTCGAGGCCAGGGGGCCCTCGTGGATCGCGAATGAATACATGTATGGCAATAGGTCCGCATCCTCGTCCAACGCGCGGACGGCCTCCCCGACGGCGCGGGCGAGTTCGAGGCGGGGCGCGATCGCCGCGCGATTCCTGAAGGCCCTCAGGAAAACGTTCTGAACGACGTGTGAGTCCTCGCCGGACAGTCGTTCGCCGATCAGCGAGAGCGCCGTCTTGTCGGCCCGCGACAAAACCATGACGTGGCGGAGGTCGCGACACTTCGTCGTGATTCGCTCGTACATGTCCAGGCTCCGTATTTTGACATAAACATACTTAAATTATTATATATCTATATTCGTCCCCGTGTCGGCCTCTTCCAGTTTAGGCCCGCCGCTTCTGATTCCGACGCGCCAGCAGCGCGCGGACCTCGGGGACGACGTCCGTCGGGACGGAGATCAGGGTCGTCCCCTCGGCTTCGCGGGCCGCCTCGATCTCGGCGGCCTGTTCGTCCTCGGTCTGTGCCTCGTAGTGGGCGAGCACCTCGCGGACGCGGGCTTCGTCCCATCCTGGCGGGAACTTTTGCGCCTTCGTCTTTCTTTCCTCCGCCGCCTTCGGCGAAAGGCGGTGATCACAGGTCGAACCCCCGCCGTCGAAACTTCTCCACGACCGCGTCCGACCAATCGCCGCTGGAAGCGGGAGCGGGCGGCGTCCGCCCGACGAGCCGGCGGGTCTCCTCGACGAGGGGGGCGAGCGCGACGTCGAGCGGAAGGGGTTCCGCGGGCTCGTCGAGGATCGTGACGCGCAGGCGACGTCCGGCCAGTTCGGGGGCGCGCCGGGCGATCTCCTCCCAGGTGCCTTCCAACGTCTTCGTTTCCATTCGAGGGCCTCCACGCCGCGAGGGATCCGGCTCACCCCTCCTTGGCCTCCGGGCGCGTCCGTCCCGCGGGCGCGGGAGGGCCGACCTCCAGCTTCACCGCCAGGCGGCGCTTTCGGGTATTTCGTGCGTGAGCGAGTAGACGGGGACCGGCCCGAGCGGGACGACGGCGGTGACGAAACCTGCCGGACGCCCGAGCGGAGCCGACCCCGATGACATCCTCGCATTCGATCCCCGCCCCCCGCCAGTGGTTCGTCCACCTTTCCACGTCCGGAAATCGGTGTCGGTTCAGTTTGTCAACCGAGGTCATGGCCGATGCTCGTCGTGCCGGGCGTCGTCGGGCGTCGGCTCGACGGTTGCGGGGCTTGCTTCAGGCGGGTTCGTCGGCTCGATCGGCCGGAAGACGCCGTGGGATTCGTCGCGAGGGGGGGCGGGGGGTTGCGTCGGGGGGGGCGGCGGGTTTAACATTTGCGCTACGCCACATGATCGTAACCCGGTTGCGGGGGAGCCGCTGATGAGTCGTGCCACGCGCGGTGGGGGCCGGTCGTTGATCGGTCGGACGGGTCTGGGCCTGTTGGCCGCGGTCGCGCTTTGGGGAGGGCGGGCGTCGGCCGAGGAGCCGGCGAAGGAGGAGGCCGCGCCGGCGACTCCACCCAAGGTCAGCTACGACAAGGACGTCCGGCCGATCTTCCAGGCCAACTGCCAGGGCTGCCACCAACCGGCCAAGGCCGGCGGCGCCTACGTCATGACCACCTTCGAGGGCCTGCTGAAAGGGGGCGACACCGAGGGCGAGGCCGTCGTCGCCGGCAAGCCCGACGAAAGCGCGATCATCGACATGATCACGGCCCACGACGGCAAGGCCGAGATGCCCCGCGACGCCGCGCCCCTGAACGCGATCGACGTGGAGACCATCGCCAGGTGGATCGCCCAGGGCGCCGTCGACGACACGCCGGCCGGCGCCGGCTCGATCGTCGACGCCGACCATCCCCCGGTCTACGCCCGCGCGCCGTCGATCCCGTCCCTGGCGTTCTCGCCCGACGGCGAGCTACTGGCCGTCGCCGGGTTCCACGAGATCTTGTTGTGGAAGGCCGACGGCTCCGAACTGGTCGCGCGGCTGGTCGGGCTCTCCGAGCGGATCGACTCGCTGGCGTTCTCGCCCGAGGGCAAGCGGCTGGCGGCGGCCGGCGGCGACCCCGGCCGCCGCGGCGAGATCCAGGTCTGGAACGTCGCCAAGCGCGAGTTGATCCTGTCCGCGTCGGTCGCCTTCGACGTCGTCATGGGCGCGAGCTGGTCGCCCGACGGGACCAAGATCGCCTTCGGCTGCACCGACAACTCGGCCCGCGCCATCGACGCCAAGACCGGCAAGCAGGTGCTGTTCATGGGCTCGGGCTCCGACTGGGCGCTCGACACCGTCTTCTCGGTCGACGGCTCGCACCTGATCTCCGTCGGCCGTGACATGACCGCCAAGCTGACCGAGGTCGCCGAGCAGCGATTCGTCGACAACGTGACCTCGATCACCCCGGGCGCGCTCAAGGGGGGCCTGGCGTCGGTCGCCCGGCACCCGAAGCGCGACGAGATCGTGGTGGGGGGCTCCGACGGCGAGCCGAAGGTCTACCGGATCTTCCGCCAGACCCAGCGCGTCATCGGCGACGACTCCAACCTGATGCGCGCGTTGCCGACGTTGCCGGGCCGGGTGATGGGCGTGGCCGTCAGCCCCGACGGCCTTCGGATCGCCGCGGTCTCCAGCGAGAACGCCTCCAGCGGCGAGGCCGCGGTCTACTCGTATGAGTTCTCCGACGAGTTCCCCGAGGCGATCAAGAAGATCCAGGCCAAGGTGGTCACCTCGCGCTCGGCCGAGGAGAACGCGGCCGTCGACGCCTACCACAAGGACGGCGTCCGCGAGATCTCGCGGTTCAAGGTGCCGACCGGCGGGTTGTACGCGGTCGACTTCCACCCCGACCGCAAGGCGCTGGCGTTCGCCGGAGTCGACGGCAAGGTCCGGCTGATCGAGCCGGAGAGCGGGTCGCTCTTGAAGGAGTTCGTCCCCGTCCCGATCGACGAGACGGCCGCGGCGAACCTGGCCACGGCCGCGGCGACGGCCCCGCCGGCGCTGCCCGAGGAACCCGTGGAGGCCGAGCGACCGCCGACCGGCGTGGTCGCCCTGGACGTCGAGCCCGCCGAGATCGCGCTGGCGTCGCCGACGGCCTACGCGCAACTCGTCGCCACGGCGAAGCTCGCCTCCGGCGCGGCGGTCGACGTCACCCGGTCGGTCGCCTTCCAGGTCGACGGGGACGCCGTGGAGGTCACGCGCTCCGGGCTCTTGAAGCCGCGGGCCGACGGCGTCGCCCGGGTGAAGCTCGTCCTGGGCGGCAAGACCGCGGAGGTCGTCGCCAGGGTCGAGAACCTGTCGACCGCGATGCGTCCCGACTTCGTCCGCGACGTCGCCCCGGTGATCTCTCGGATGGGCTGCAACCAGGGGACCTGTCACGGCGCGGCGCAGGGGAAGAACGGGTTCAAGCTCTCGCTGCGGGGCTACGACCCGCTCTTCGACGTCACCGCGTTCACCGACGACGTCGCCGCCCGCCGGGTCAACACGGCCTCGCCGGAAGACAGCCTGATGCTCGACAAGCCGACCGCCGCGGTCCCCCACGGCGGCGGCATGCTCATGAAGCCTGGCGACGCCTATTACGAGATCATCCGATCGTGGATCGCCGGCGGGGCGAAGCTCGATCGCGAGTCGACCAAGGTCGCCAGGATCGACGTCTTCCCGCATAACCCGATCGTCCAACTCCCCGGCGCGACCCAGCAGCTTCGGGTGGTCGCCACCTTCCCCGACGGCGCGACCCGCGACGTCACCCGCGAGGCGTTCCTGGAGAGCGGAAACACCGAGGTCGCCGTGGCCAAGCCGCACGGGCTGGTCGCCGCCCTCCGCCGCGGCGAGGCCCCGGTGCTGGTCCGCTACGAGGGCTGCTACGCCTCCACGACGCTGACCGTCATGGGCGACCGCTCCGGCTTCGTCTGGTCGCCGCCCCCCGGCTACGGCCCGGTCGACGACCTGGTCGCGTCCAAATGGGAACGGATGAAGATCCAACCCTCCGGCCTCTGCACCGACGCCGAGTTCCTCCGCCGCGTCTCGCTCGACCTCACCGGGCTCCCCCCGACGGCCGACGACGTCCGCGCGTTCCTCGCCGACGAGACCGAGTCGCGGGCCAAGCGCGAGGCGCTGGTGGACCGCCTGATCGGCTCGCCGGCGTTCGTGGACCACTGGACGAACAAGTGGGCGGACATGCTTCTGGTGAACCGCAAGTTCCTGGGCGCCGAGGGCGCCGCGGCGTTCCGCGAGTGGATCCGCCAGCAAGTCGCCGCCGACGTCCCCTACGACGAGTTCGCCCGAAGCATCCTCACCGCCAGCGGCTCCAACAAGGAGCACCCCGCCGCCTCGTACTTCAAGGTCCTCCGCGACCCCGAGGCGACGATGGAGAACACCACCCAGTTGTTCCTGGGGGTCCGCTTCAACTGCAACAAGTGCCACGACCACCCCTTCGAGCGCTGGACCCAGGACCAGTACTACGAGACGGCGGCCTACTTCGCGAAGGTCGACCTCAAGCCCGACCCGGCCAGCGGCGGCCGGACGGTGGGCGGCAGCGCCGTCGAGAGCCCGGCGCCGCTTTACGAGATCGTCTCGGACGACTCGTCCGCGGAGGTGATCCACGACCGGACCAAGCAGCCGACGGCGCCCAAGTTCCCGTTCGACTGCGCCCACGCCGAACCCGCCGCCCCCACCAGGCGCGCGGAGTTGGCCGCGTGGCTGACCTCGGCCGACAACCCGTACTTCGCCCGCGGCTACGTCAACCGGCTGTGGGGGTATCTGTTCGGCGTCGGCCTGATCGAGCCCCTGGACGACGTCCGCGCCGGCAATCCCCCGTCCAACCCGGAGTTGCTCGACCACCTGACGGCCGAGTTCGTCAAGGAGGGGTTCCACATGCGGCCGACGCTGCGCCGGATCGTCACGTCGCGGACGTATCAACTGTCGATCGACACCAACAAGTTCAACGCCGACGACAAGACGAACTACTCGCACGCGATCGCCCGTCGGCTCCCCGCGGAGGCGCTCTACGACGCGATCAACGTGGCGACCGGCTCGACGTCGCGGATCCCGGGCGTGCCGCCGGGGACGCGGGCCTCGGCGCTGCCGGATTCGGGCGTGGAGCTTCCCAGCGGCTTCCTCTCGGCCTTCGGCCGCCCCGTCCGCGAGACCGCCTGCGAGTGCGAGCGTTCCAGCGGCATGCAATTGGGTCCGATCATGGCCCTGGTCAGCGGCCCGACCGTCGCCGAGGCCCTCTCCGACCCGGAGAACGCCCTGGCGAGGCTCGCGGCCTCCCAGCAGGACGACGCGAAGCTCATGGAGGAACTGTTCCTGCGGATCCTCAACCGCCCGGCCACGTCCGAGGAGACCGCCGCGGCGGTCGCCGCGCTCCAGGAGGTGGACGCGGACCACAAGGCCCTGGCCGACGCGCTCGGCCGCGCCGAGACCAAGTTCGCCCTCGACCGCCCGCGGCTGGAACGCGAGCGGGCCGCCGCCCTGGCCGCCGCCCAGGCGGAATTGACCGCCTTCGACGCCGCCCAGGCCCCCGTGATCGCCCAAAAGGAGAAGGAGCGGGCCGAGAAGATCGCCGCGCTTGAGGCCGACGCGAAGGCCTATGACGGTCAACTGGCCGCCAAGGTCGCCGAGTGGGAGAAGACCGTCGCCGGTTCGATCGTCGACCCCTGGGTCGTCGTCGAGCCCAAGACGACCGCCGCCGGCGGCGCCAAGCTGGAGAAGCAGGCCGACGGCTCGCTGCTCGCCTCGGGTCCGAGCAAGAACGGCGAGGTCGTCATCACCGCCGAGACCGACCTGGAGGGGATCGCCGCGGTGCGGCTCGAAGTCCTGACCGACCCGAGCCTGCCGCGAACCGGCCCCGGCCGGGCCCCCGACGGCAACTTCGTCCTGACCGAGTTCCAACTTTCCGCCGCCCCCAAGGCGACCCCCGACCAGGCCAAGCCCGTCCCCCTCCGCGGCGCGACGGCCGACTTCAGCCAGGGCGACTTCGACGTCGCCAAGGCGGTCGACGGCAAGCTGGACGACCAGCGCGGCTGGGCCGTCTCCCCCCGGACGGGCGTGCTCCACTGGGCGACGTTCCAGACCGCCGCGCCGGTCGGCGGACCCGGCGGCGCGGTCCTGACGTTCAGGCTCCTCCACCGCTTCCAGGACCCGTTCAACCTGGGCCGGTTCCGAATCTCGGTGGCGAGGCGGGCGGACGTCGGGCTGGGGCTGCCGGAACCGCTCCGCGCGGTCGTCGCCACGGCGTCGGAGCTGCGCTCGCCGGAACAGGTGGAGACGCTCTTGAATTATCACCGCCGCATGGATCAGGGCTGGAGCGACCGCCAGGCCGCCCTGGCCGCCGCGCGGACGCCCCCGCCGGCCGACCCGGCGCGGGCCGCGCTCGCGGCCAGGGTCGAGGCCGCCGGCAAGCCCGTCGAGCCGCCGGCGGCCCTGCTCCAGCTTCGCCGCGACCTGGACGTCAGCGTCCGCCAGGCCGCCACGCGCCGCCTCACCGCCGCCCAGGACGTCGCCTGGGCGCTCATCAACAGCCCGGAGTTCCTGTTCAACCACTGACGCCGACGGAGCCCCCGCCCGGTGCCGACCCCGAGATCCAACGAAGTCCGACGCTTCTTCCGATGCGCCCAGCAAAGGCGCGAGGAGGCGGGCGTGCTTTTCAAGTTCGGATACAACACGGCGGCCGTCTACCTGGCCGGGTACGGCGTGGAATGCATGCTCAAGGCGCTGATCCTCGCGATCACGCCTCCGGCCCGTGAGAAGGAAGTATCGGCCTTGTTCCGAGGCGCGAAGGCCCACGACTATAATCAACTGAGGACTTGGTATCGCGAGCGAGGAGGACCGTCGCCCGCGGCTTCGATCAATCCGTCGCTTACGATCGTCGAATTATGGTCGACCGCCCTTCGCTATTCGACCGAGTCCTTAAAGGAAGAGGAGGCGAAGGAATTTCTCGACGCGGCCGACGAAATCATGGCATGGGCCAACGGGAGACTCTGACATGGCCGTCGAAATTCGCGGTCCCACCGACGAAACCCTTGACGCGATCGCCTCGGCGTTCGAGGCGTATCAGGCCGACCACCCCGACGCGCGGATCACGATGTACCGCCAGGGCCCTTACTCGATCCGAGTCCGATTGATCGATCCGGGGTTCGAGTCCATGAGCCGGGGCGCTCGGAGCCGGCTGGTTTGGTCGTACCTGGCGCGGCTGACGGAAGACCAACAGGCGGACGTCAACATGTTCCTGCTGCGAACTCCGGAAGAGATCGAGGATTCGATTGCGAATGACGAGTTCGAAGACCCGATCCCGCCGATCCACCTCGAAGGCGTGAAGGCCGATTGACCGGCTCGTTTCCGAACCGCTTCATCCCCCGTCCCCAGGCTGGGAGTCCCGCCGATGATCATCGTTCCAGGAGAGTCCGGCAAGGATCTGTGCGACCCGTCGTTGGGGACCACCCGGCGCGACGTCCTCCGGGTGGGGGGCTCGGGGCTGATGGGGGTCTCGTTGGGGACGCTCTTGCAGCTTCAAGCGGCCACCGCCCGCGCCTCCGACGCCAGCCCCGGCCGGACCGCGCCGCCGGGCTGGGACCGCGCCAAGAGCGTCATCATGGTCTACCTTCAGGGCGGCCCCAGCCACCTGGACCTCTGGGATCCCAAGGACGACCTGCCGGACAACGTCCGCAGCCAGTTCGCCCGGATCAACAGCAAGACGCCGGGGATCGACTTCACCGAGATCCTCCCCAAGCTGTCCTTGGTCTCCGACAAGTTCACGTTGATCCGATCGCTGGGCTACACCCCCAACGGCCTGTTCAACCACACCGCGGCCATCTACCAGATGATGACCGGCTACACGACCGACAAGGTCAGCCCCTCGGGCCAGCTCGAACCCCCCAACGCCAAGGACTTCCCCAACTTCGGCTCGCAGATCGTCCGGCTTAAGCCGCAGACGGTCCCCATGCTGCCGTTCATCATGCTGCCCCGGCCCTTGCAGGAGAGCAACGTCGTCGGCAAGGGGGGGACCGCCGGCTTCCTCGGCAAGGCCTACGACCCCTACACGCTGTATCCCGACGGCGACGACATGGACATGACCAAGATGGACCGGATCAAGGTCGACGACCTGCAACTCCGGCCCGAGGTCTTCGCCCTCCGCCTGGAGCGCCGGGCCAAGCTCCGAACCGCGCTCAACGCCGGCATGAAGGCCGTCGACGCGGCCGTCTCCGAGTACAAGCTCGACGAGTATTACGAACGCGCCTTGAGCCTGGTCGTCAGCGGCAAGGCGCGCGAGGCGTTCAACCTCGCCGCCGAGGACGACGCGACCCGCGAGCTTTACGGCCGCAACACCTTCGGCCAAAGCTGCCTGCTGGCCCGTCGGGTCGTCGAGGCCGGCGCCAAGGTGGTGGAGGTGATCTGGCCCAAGATCGCCAACTCCGACAACCACTCCTGGGACCACCACGTCGGCCTGACCGAGCGGATGAAGAACCAGTCCGGCCCGATGCTCGATCAGGGCCTCTCCGGCCTGCTCACGGACCTCGACCGCCGCGGCATGCTCGAAGACACGTTGGTCGTCGCCGTCGGCGAGTTCGGCCGCAGCCCCCGCAAGGGGGTCAGCACCTCCGGCAACGGCAACAGCGCCGACGGCCGCGACCACTGGCCGTACTGCTACACCGC
>CALCIB010000089.1 GCA_937907525.1 uncultured Planctomycetales bacterium
CGGAAGTTATTTCGGCATCGTTCCTCGGGCCACCTTCCCCCGCGAGGGGGGAAGGCCGTTATGTTCACCACCCCCAAAATCCGTGACGGTCAGGAAAAAGTCACTCTCCCAACGACGCGAACTCCGGCGCGTAGCGGACCAACCCCGCGCCCTCGGGGATCGACCCCGGCGTCAATTCGACCACCTGGAAGGCGTCGCCGCCGCCGTACTCGTCGGAAAGGCCGAAGCCGGGCGCGGGGAGGAAGCCGAACCGGCCGTAGTAGCGCGGTTCCCCCAGCACGACCGCCCAGCCGAAGCCCGCCTCGCGACACGCCGCGAGCCCCGCGACGACCAGCTTCGCGCCGATCCCCCGCCTTCGATGCGACTCCAGCACCGCCAGCGGCGCGAGCCCCGCGCCGACCACGCCCGAATCGACCGCGACCGGGCTGAAGCCGACGTGACCGACGACCTCGCCGTCGACCTCCGCGACCAGCGAGACCGACAGCCGCCCCGCGGCGCGCAAGAGGTCGATCAGCCGCGCCTCGATTTCGGAAGGAAACGCTGACGCGACCGCGGCGCGGATCGCCGCGACGTCCTCGGGGCGCTCGGGACGGACGGTCGTCGTCATGACGCCGCCTCGACCTGGCTCGACTCCTCGATCAGTCTCCTGGCGGTCTGGCGGAGCGTCTCCACGTCGTCACGGCCGACGTCGGGCGTGGCGAACCCGCGGACGACGACGTCGCGAAGACGATCGAGGCGCTCCAACTCCCGGAGTTCGGTGAACGAGAACTCGCCGGCCGCGAAAAGCCCGTCGAGCAGGGGTCGAGCGGTGGTCCACCAGTCGGCTTTCTCGCCTAACGACCTCAATCGACGCCGCATCGCCGCTTCCGTCGCCGCCCAGGCCGAGATGATGGCCAGTGGGGGAAAGCCCGCGTCGAGGAGGCGATCCGCGTCGTCCAGCGCCTTGGCGATCTCCTCGTCCGACGCCTCCTCGGCCTGGGGCTCCCTGGTGACGGTCGGCATCGGGCCGAGCACGGAAAGATCGTATCGCCAGTTCGGTCGCTGGTCGATCGCCTCGGCGTACCGGGGCAGGTCGTCATCCCTTGCGACGTCCGCCAGGGTCTCCTTGACCGACGCCAAGACCCCGCGGTTTCCGCGCTCGGCAAGGATCTCCACCTTGAAGTCCTTCGCGAAATCGGGCAGAACGTCGGGACCGGGGTGGAGGACGACTCGATACCCCTGCTCGCGGTAGCGGCTCGCCACGCTCTCCAACTGGTCTTGGGAGATCATGAGCCACCTCGGTAGCGGATAGGGAACGACGGGATCTTCAACCCGGACATAGACGAACCGCTCTCCCTCTCGCAACGCATCGACGATGATCCGCGCGGCGCCCGCGACGGTGAATGGGGCGTCGATTTCGAGATGGGCGATCTCGGCCTGGCGAATCTGACGATCGTTGACATAAACGACCCCTTCCAAAGCGTCGAAGATGGGCTTCGCCATGTTGTCGATGTCGATCGTCGGGTTGTCCACGTCATAAAAGTTGATGACGACCACCTTCAATGGGCCGCGCAAGGATGGCGACGTCCAGCTACGCCGCGCCATCTCCTCGATCGCGGCTTTCCAACTTCTCAGGCCCCACTTTCCCTGGGGCGACTTCTGCTGATGCGAGACCGGCGGGCCCGGCACGACGAACTCCAGATGCACGGCCATCCGTTCGCGTCTCCCGCCGATTGTTCGACTCGTCCCTCATTTTACCAGGAAACGGCGGGCGACGATCAACTGGTGATCCCCTTGGTCAGGTGGAGGAACGCGGTTTCGAGGTTGATCTCGTCCTCCTTGAACATGGTTAGCTCGAAGCCGTTTTCCACCAGGCGGTTCGCGAGGAAGCCGTACTGCTGGATCCCGGAACGGAGCTTGACGACCAGGACGCCGTTGCGCTCGTCGATGGCGTCGACCTCGGGCTGGGCCTCCAGGAAGTCGGCGGCCTCGGTCAGGCGGTCGGCGACGTCGATGTCGAGGATGACGTCGGTGCGGACCCGCTTCATCACCTCCGTCACCTCGCCGTTGACCAAGAGGCAGCCTTGCTCGATGATGCCGATCTTGTTGCAGATGTCGGCCAGCTCCGGCAGGATGTGGCTGGAGACGAGGATCGTCTTGCCCATGCTCCGAAGCTCTTTAAGCAGCGAGCGCATCTCGATGCGGGCGCGGGGGTCCAGGCCGGAGGCCGGCTCGTCCAGGAGGAGCACCTGGGGGTCGTGCAGCAGCGTCCGGGCCAGCCCCAGGCGCTGGGTCATGCCGCGGGAGAGGCTGGTGACCAGGGCGTCGCGCTTGTAGGTCAGGTCGACCAGTTCCAGCACCTCGTCGCAGATCTTCTTGCGGGCCGCCCCCTTGATGCGGTAGGCGGAGGCGAAGAACTCGAGGTACTCGATGACCTTCATGTCGTCGTAGACGCCGAAGAAGTCCGGCATGTAGCCGATCAGGCGGCGGATCTCCTTGGACCCGGTGTAGATCGAACAGCCGCAGACCGACGCCTCGCCCCAGCTCGGGTTGAGCAGGGTGGCGAGGATCCGCATGGTCGTGGTCTTGCCGGCGCCGTTGGGGCCGATGAAGCCGTAGACGTCCCCCTGGTCCAGCGTCAGGTTGAGCCGGTTCAGGGCGTACATCTCGCCGTACATCTTGGTCAGGTCGTGGGTCTCGATCATCGCGATCCGCCTCGTCTGGCTGCCGCGTTCGGCTGAAATGAAATGGGGAGGGGACGGGGCCGGCTCAGGGCTGGGCGGCTTCCGACGACTTCAAGGGGAGGATGACGCGGAGGACCGTCGTCTGCTCGATCTCCGGCCGGTTGGGGGCGTTGCCGATCGCCACTCGCGCTCCGGGCCGGTCGGTTCGGGCGACGAGCATCGGCCGCCCCAGCGCCAGTTGCCCGGTCATGTCGAGGTCGCGAAGCACGGAGTTGCCCAGGGGGTGGTCTTTGCCGGCGCGTCGGAACTCGGCCTCGTGGAACATCGCCGAGAGGAGCAAGTCGCCGCGGTCGAGGGTCGTGGGCGAGCCGTCGTCGTTCTCGACGCCGGTCATGTAGTTGGGCTCGCGCGCCTTCAACTCTCCGGAGAGGCTGCGGTCGGACTGGAACTCGACCCGGATCGACTGGCCGGGGGCGACGTCCCCCAGGAGATAGACGCGCCTCTCGAACGCCAGGAGGGCGTCGGCGAGCGTGTAGGTCTGGAGGTTCGTGATCGTCCCCGCCACGCGGTCGAAGCCGGAGAGGGCCAGATCGGACTCGACGATCGCCCGCGACTCGCCGAACCAGTCGGCGGCGAAGGTCTTGGCGCTCCAGATCGGCACTCGGACGCGCCTCAGCCGCTCCAGCCCGCCGACCGGGGCGTAGGAGTAGCCGCCGCCGGTGAACGAGAACTGGTTGCCTCCCCCCCCCATGCCGCCGAACCGCGCCTCCGGAATGCCGAACCAACTCGTCACCAACTCGACGTCGTCCGGCGGGGCCGGCGGCTCGGCGGCGGCGGGCTCGACCAACGGCGGCGCGGGGTCGGCCAGGTCGATCGGGACGGGGACGAAGCCCACGTCGTAATCGCGGTTCTGGGGGCTGAACAGCGTGATCCAGGAGCGGCCCCGCGTCAGGCCCGAGACCTGGTCGACGTCGACCGCGTCGACCTTGTTGACCAATAGCTCGTTCCCCTTCAGCCGCGAGGCCGCCAGGTACGTCAGGACGGTGGCGGCGGTCACGATCAGCGGGAAGGTGATCCAGGTCAACTCCATCCGGCCCAGGACCTTCTTCAAAAAGAGGTAGTCCAGCGGCCCGATCGCCAGGATGTAAAGCAGGATCAACGACGCCACCACGCCGAAGGAGACCAGCTTCACCTTCGGGAACTGCTCAAGCGCCACCCGCAGTTGGCTGGCCAGGTCGGTGACGCCGGTGGTGTAGAACGACCCCGAGGCGCCGCCGATGGCCGCCGCCTGGCCTTCCTCGAAACGGTCGCGCTTCAGGTCCAGCGCCTGGACCCAGAAGAGGCCGCGGTCGGCCCACTTGGCGAGTGCTTCGTCTCCCAGGTCCACGGCGATCAGGGTGATCCGGCCGAACCCCAAGGGGCCCCGGACGACCATCGGCAGCCCGCCGGACGACGCCAGCACCCGACCTCCCCGCGCCTCCGCCCGTTCCAGCTTCGCCGTCGTCCGCGGCGCCGCCCCCGGCGGGGTGATCGGCCGGGTGGAGTTGGCGAAGGTGTCCAGGGCCTCCAGCGACCTCGAGCGCTGCGCCCCGGTCGGCTCGGCGGGGAGGACCGGACCCAGGACCGAGTCGCGGACGCCTTCCCAGTTCTCGCCGACGCCCACCACCAGATGCCCTCCCCGACGCGCCCAGTCGATCAGCGCCTGGCCGCGAGGGCCGGAGATCAGTTCGATCACCGCCGGGTCGGCCGTGTCGACCACGACGTCGCGCGCGCCGTCGTAGCCCAGCCAGCGCTCGGGCATCCGCTCGGCCGCGACGTCCAGGGGGGTGACGGCCAGCTCGGAGACCTCGCCGCCGTGGGGACGGAAGCCGGCGACGTCCCGAACCGTCTCGACCCCCCGGGGCTGGCCCAGGGTCAGGATCCACGAGTCGTCCGCCGGGATCGGCCGGGGCGTGGTCCGGGCCACCTGCTCGCGCGAGCGCGAGGCCAGCCGCCGCCCGGCCTCGTCGCGGACCACCATCGAGAGCGAGCCGTCGCGCCCGCCGAACCGGGAGTAGGCTCGGAACGTCCGACCTTCCCCCGCCTTCAGGTCGATCGCCTGACGGGTCGCGACCGGCGTCCCCTCGTCGTCGCCGACGACGACGTCCAACGTCCCCTTCAAGGGCGCGTCGCCCGCCTTCAGCGTCACCCGGATCGGCGTCCAGGCCCCGATCTTGAAGGCGTCCTCGCCCCCCAGCCCGATGCGGACGTTCTCGAAGACGACCGGCTCCGCGCCGGGACTCGGCGCGACGGCGGCCCACGTCCCGACGACCGCCAGGACCAGCCGGGTCGCGAATCGGTTGCACGGACGCTTCAGGGACGTGGTGTTCATCATGATGGCGGCGCGGGTCGGGTCGGGTTGCGAAGGGGTCGAAACGGGGAGCGGTCGGCGCTCGGGTCGGCTCAGGGCTTCTCGGCCGGATCGCAGACGCAGGGGGAGCGGCCGCAGCCGGGGCAGCCCGCGCCGTATTTGCGGCTCACCGCGGCGTCAAGGTCAACCCCGCGGATGTTGGCGAGCGTCGCCAGCCAGGCCAGGACGTCGGCCATCTCAAGCGCCAGTTCCTCGTGCGTGCCGGAGCGAAGGGCGGTGGCCAGTTCGCCGAACTCTTCCGCGAGCCAGAGGAACGTCGCCTCCGCCCCGCGCGCGGCGTCCTTTTCCCCGTACATCGCGAGGATCGTCCGCTGCAACTCGCCGAGCGTCATTCCGCCGTCCTCCCCATGGCCTTGCGACAAGAATCTTACCCGATGCCGCGAACCTCACGCGAGAGGGAAGCCCCGTCGTCCGAGGTCGGGGACTGGACGAGCGGGCGTCGCGCCCCGACAATCCGGAAAGTGGCGACGATCGGATCGAACATCACCGATGGAGGAAACGCGATGCGTCTGAGATTGCCCGTGACGTTCCTGGGGCTCGGCCTGGCCGCGGCGGCCGGCGCGGCGGTCGCCCTGTACGCCGGCGAGAACGACGACGACCGAGTCAAGCGACTCCCCGGCATCGAGATCCTGGAGAAGGTCGACGGCAAGGTCTCGACCGCCTCGGCCGCGGTCATCACCATCGAGCCCGGCCAACGCGGCAAGCCGCACCGCCACACCGGCCCGGTGCTCGGCTACGTCATCGAGGGCGAGTTCCTCTTCGCCATCAACGACGAGCCCGAGCGAGTGCTCAAGGCGGGCGAGACGTTCTACGAGCCCTCCGGCGCGATCCACCGGGTCTCCGGCAACGCCGGCAAGACCCGGACCCGGATCGTCGCCTGGGTGGTCCACCCCCGCGAGTTGGAATCCACCGTGCCGGTCGATTCCAAATGACGCGAAGGCCGCGGTCGACGTCGGAGGCGACCCGACCGCGGCCCCGGCCGACGTCGGTGGCCTGGTTGATGATCCGTGGGGAAGAAGTGGCGAGGATCATCCCAATGCTTGAGCGCGCGATCGACATACCTCGCATCCGGGACGCGGCGGAGCGCCTCCGCGATTGGCTTGAGGAGAACGTCCCAGGCGCGTCGCCGCGACGATACGAGGCCAAGGAGCCGGGGCGAGGCTACAGGAGATCGGTCGAGTGGATCGTCAACGAAAGCACTGCTCGAACCCGGTGGGAGGAAACATGGTTCGAGGAAGGGATCATGGCGTTCACCCTCATCGCGCTTGAGGCCGAAGGGGTCCTCGAACTGAAGGTTGACGACGATGTGTTACTAATCCACTTCAGTCATGGTCCCAAGCTTACTCCGGAGGAATTCAAGACCGGCGAGCTATCCCCGGAATATAAATACGACGACGGCTTTCGCGACATGAACTTTTGTTGCGTGGTCTGCATGAATCTTGCCTTGGGAAGCTACGGCGATTCATCAGGTTGATGGATACGTCACCAACCCCCTGCCTCCAACTCCTGGGCCTCGGCGGCGAGTTGTTCGAGCACCCGCTCGCGGGCCTCGTCGTCCTTCCGCTTGTACGCCATCAGATCGTCGAACCGTCGCCTAAAGCGATTCCCTGAACGGTCGCAGGCGGGCGACCGTTCGGGCCAACCCCTGGCGTTCGAGGGTCGCGAGTAGTTCCTCGACCGTCCGCGACGGGTTCCTTAGCGCTTCTCGCTGCCGTTTGACCGTCGCGCGAACCTGATCGGGATCGGCGTCCAGGAGCGATCCGAGGAAGTCGTCCGGATGGACCGCCTCGATGCCATGGACTCGCAGCGTCGCGGCCGGGAAATGCTTGAGGTTGAAGGTGACGACGACCTCGGCGCCAGCCTGAATCGCGGCGGCGAGGACATGGCGATCGTCTGGGTCGGGTAGGACCAGCTTCGGAATCAGATCTTCGTATCCGACAATCAGGCAGTCGCGGACGGCGGCGTCCATCAAGTTCCGAGTCCGTGCCAGGCGGTCGGGAGAGAGCGACGGTTCGTTCTTCAGGAGGTTCCGGATCCATTCGTCGTGGATCGCCTCCGTCCAACGCGCGCTGACCAGCCCGGCTTGTGCAAGCCGCACGAACAAATCGCGGACGTAAAATGGATATAGGACGTTGGCGTCGAAGACGGCGACGACGGGACGATCCGAAGTTCCGAGCGTGTTCATGAAGGCTGTCCATAAAACAATCTATACTGTATCGTGATATCACCTGGCAAACTCCACGCTTTACTCGCGACGCGCCGCGGATTTGGTGACGAAGACCAAGTTTGTCGCAATACTCATAGACGAAGACGTCGTCGCGGCCCCTTGCTTTGATCTCGTATCGTCGTCCCTTCACTGGCAGAATACGTTTACTTTAATAATAGGTTTGTCTATTCATTTTTTGGTCCGCGAGGTCGGCGAGCCTTGGGGCCAGGGTGGTGTTTGTGAGGGGCCGGACATTAACGCCCCCCGGAGTCTGTTGGACATTTATTCAGTACGATTTGCCTCGTCGGACTTGCCCGAGTCCCACGCTATGGGAGGAGCCGGCGGCTGCTCCATATGTCGCGTGCTTCGCAATTCGGCCTCCAACTCCTGGGTGTCGGCGGCGAGTTGTTCGAGCACCCGCTCGCGGGCCTCGTCGTCCTTCCGCTTGTACGCCATCAGATCGTCAAACCGCACCTTCCGGTAGCGACCGACGGCTCGGAAGGGGATCGCGCCTTCGTCGAGCAACTTGACGACGTAAGGCCGGGAGACGCACAGCAGATCGGCCGCCTGCTGGGTGGAGAGTTCCGCGCTGGTCGGGACCAGCGCGACGGCGTTGCCACGGGACATCTCCGTCAGGATGCGCGCGAGCAGACGCAGGGCGGACGCCGGCAGGACCACCGGCTCCTCCTGATCTTCGAAGCGAATTCGGGCCTCGGCTTGACCGCCGAGTTTGCGCGCGGCCAAAAGGCGACTCGACTCCCGCGCCAGGCGCGAATCGGCCTCGCTCGGCGCGATCGTCTCGAAAAAGTCGGGAATCAGCGTGGACATCGTTCTTACTCCTCAGCGTGGTCTCTCGTCACGGGATCCTAGCACGCCGTCGAATCGGACGCAATACTCGAAACGCTCGAATCCGGAAGGGGCGGGCGAGGCCATGTCGTGAACTGAACTCGGTTTACTTGCCGATGCAGAAGCGGCTGAAGATGCGGTCGAGGACGTCGTCGGCGACGACGGCGCCGGTGACTTCGGCCAGGTCGTCGAGGGCGGCGCGGAGGTCGAAGGCGATCAGTTCGTCGCCGCCGCCGGCGAGCATCGCGGCCGACGCGGCGCGGAGGGAGGCGGCGGCGCGGAGCAGGGAGTCGCGACACCGCGCCGAGGTGGGAGAGGCGGGCTCGGCCTCGCGGCGTCGCAGGGCGGCGGCGATCGCGCGCTTCAAGGCGTCGAGCCCCGCGCGGGTCGCGGCGCTGGTGACGATCCAGCGGGCGTCGCCCGACGGGGGCGGGGCGACGTCGGCCTTGGTCCAGACTCGGATCGTCCGATCGTCGCTCGGGACGTCGACCGGCGGCGCGTCGACGGACGCGCAAGCAAGCAACGCGTCGGCTCGGTCGGCGGCGGCGGCGGCTCGGGATTGGGCCTCGGCCGTGACGGCGTCGGCGGCGGATTCGATTCCGGCGGTGTCGATCAGTTCGATGACGAACCCGTCGCAGTCGCAAGGGGCCGAAAGCGTGTCTCGGGTGGTCCCGGCGATCGTCGATACGATGGCGTGGTCGTCGCCCAGAAGCGCGTTGAACAGGCGGCTCTTGCCGGCGTTGGGGGGGCCCGCCAGAACGACGCGGGGGGCGTCGGCGGAATGGTCGCGACGGCCGAGGCGGTCGGTCAGGGCGTCCAGGGCGTCGGCCTCGCGCTGGAGTTCCGAGGCCAGCGCGGCGCGGGCGATGGGGTCGACGTCGGCCTCGTCGACGAAGTCCAGGCCGGCCTCCAGGTGGGCCAGCAGGTCGAGCAATCGTCCGCGAAGCGCCTCGACGGGCCCGCCGATCCCGCCGGCGAGTTGTTCCAGGGCCGCGTCGAGTCGTCGGGGGTCGCGGGCGTCGATGACGCCCAGGACGGCCTCGGCGCGGGTCAGGTCGACGCGGCCGGAGAGGAAGGCGCGGAGGGTGAACTCCCCCGGCCGCGCCGGCCGGGCCCCGTTGGCCAGCAAATGAGCCAGCAGCAAGGCGAGCAGGGGGGGAGAGCCGGGGGCGTGGATCTCGGCGAGTTCCTGTCCGGTATACGTCCGGGGCGCGGGCCAAAGCGCGACGTCGGCCGGCAGGGGCGGCCTCAACCCTGGGAGTCGATAGTTCCCCCGGACGAGGATCGGTCGAGTCGCGGCGTGGTCGACGGGCTCGTCCGGCTCGAACCCGGCCGTCGCGATCCGCCAGGCGCCGGGCCCGGAGACGCGCGCGATGCCGCGAAGCCCAGGGCCGTGGGCCGAGGCGGTCGCGGCGATGGCGTCGTCGAGATCGAAGGCCGAGGGCATCGGGGGACTCGCCGAAGTCGTCCCCTCTCCCGCCGGGAGAGGGTAGCCGCGCCAGCGGCGGGTGAGGGTCGCGGCGATTCGCGGAGAGCGTCGGGGCTGAACGACGCAAATCCGGAGCGTATCCCGAAAAGCGACGACCCCCGCCCGGCCCTTCGGGCCACGCTCTCCCGCCGGGCTGACGACCCGACACTTATCGGATCCCGCATGCGACTCTCAC
>CALCIB010000090.1 GCA_937907525.1 uncultured Planctomycetales bacterium
CCTCATCTGACCGCTTCGCGGTCTGTCTTCCCCCGCGAGGGGGGAAGATTCGTTCGGCCCCCCGAAATCCGTGACGGTCGGCTTCTTTCGAGGTCGAATCGCGATGAACGACGCGCCCCCCCCGTCCCCGCCCGCGCATGGCCCCGCGCCGCGCGCCGAGTTCACGCGCCGGGTCTGGATCGTCGCCGGGGTGGTCGTGCTGGTTTCGACGTTCGTGGCGGTGGCGGTGATCGCGGCGCCGGTCTTCATCCTGACGTTCGCGGCGGTCCTGCTGGCGATCCTGCTTCGGACGGCCGCGGACGCGCTGGCGCGACGGACGGGCGTGGGGCCGGGGTGGGCGCTCGGCGTCGTCGTGGCCGTGCTGATCGCGATCATGGCCGGGTCCGTCTACTTCGTGGGGGCGACGGCCGACGACCAGTTCGCCAAACTGGCCGAGGAGATGCCGAAGGCGGAGGCGCGGGCTCGCGAGCTTCTGCGGGAGCACTCCTGGGGCCGCGAGCTTCTGCGCTGGGCGCCGGCGGCCCAGGACGCCGTCGCCGGTCGTCCGGAGGAGGCTGCGTCGCGGGTGGCGACGCTGTTCTCGGCCACGTTCGGGGTGGTCGGCGATCTGGTGGTCCTGTTCTTCCTGACGCTCTACCTGGCGGCCTCGCCCGGAACGTACGTCGACGGCGTGGCTCGGCTGGTTCCGCCCCCCGGCCGCGGTCGGGCGCGCGAGGTGGCGGCGACGGTCGGGGGACGGCTCAAGGGATGGATGCTCGGGCAACTGGTGGGGATGGTGGTCGTCGGCGTCCTTTCGGGGATCGGCCTGAAGCTGGCGGGGGTGCCGCAGTACTTCGCGCTCGGCCTGATCGTGGGGCTGTTCAACGCGGTCCCTTACCTGGGCCCGATCCTGGGCGCGATCCCCGGCCTGCTGGTCGCCCTGACGCTGGGGCCGGCCGCCGTGGGGTGGGCGCTTGCGGCCTACGTCGTGGCCGGGACGATCGAAGGATACATCGTCACTCCGATGGTGCAGAAGCGGACCTCCGCGCTGCCGCCGGTGCTCACGCTCGTGGCGATCGCGCTGGGGGGCGCGCTCCTGGGCGCCGTCGGCATGATCATCGCCGCGCCTGCGGCGGTCATGGTCCAGGCGCTCGTGGAGGAGCTTTACGTCAAGGACGCGCTGGGCGACCGCGAGGCCGCGGCCGGCGATATCCCGTATGCGGGATAGACGTCCGTTTGTTTAGTGACCAACGCGACGTCTTCGGGACGCCTGATCCGGCGAAGTTCGCCCGGCTCAGGAGAAGGCGCGGTGGAACACCGAGGGCTCGACGCGCGCCGCGGAGGGGAAGAGGCGGTGGTGGAGCATCTGTTCGAAGAGTTCCAGGTCGCCGAGGAAGACGTCGGCCGGTTGGTCGTCGCCGGGGGCTCGGACGTGGTCCGGGTAGGACTGGAGCAGGGCGACGCGATCGGCGAGCGGGGGATGGGCGGGGTCGGGGGGGCCGTCGTCGGCGAAGACCTTCAGCCGCATCGCCGCGCGGAGTTCCTCCGGGAGCCGGAACCAGAAGGCGCGGAAGAAGGCGTAGAGGTCGACGTCGGCCGCGTCGGGGTCGTAGTAGGCCAGGACCTCGCGGAACAGGGGCTGGACGACGGCCGTCTTGACCAGGGCCGAGCACGCCGGGCCGCCGCCGGCGATCAGGGCGGCGGAGCGGTCGGCGCGGGCCTCCTGGCTCCAGGCGACCGGCCGGATCAGGCGGGAGGCCTCGCCGAGGCAGTACCGCGCCCAGGCGCCCAGGGGGCCGCGGAGCCGGTCGCCCCGGCGCTCGACGGCCCGTTCCAGGCAGGCGACGAACCGGGCGCGGCGGGCGGCGCGGGTGGCGTCGCCGCGGGCGAGGTGGGCCAGTTCGTGGGCCAGGACCGCCCGCATTTCCGCCCTGGTGAGGATTCGAAGCAACGGCAGGCCGACCAGAAGCGCCCGCGAGCGTCTCCAGGCGACCACGCCGCAACAGGGCAGATACGCCAGCCGCACCTGTCCCGGCGGCCTGACGCCCAGTCGTCGGGAGACGACGTCGACGGCCTCGAAGAGCAGGGGGGCGTCGGCCCGCGACAGGACCGGGCCCAGGTCGGCGTCGGGGTCGTCGACGTCGACGCGGAACCACGCGCCGCCGAAGGTTTCGACGACGTCTCCCCAGGAGCCGATCTCGTCGCGGACCCATCCGGCGAGGATCCGGAAGCCGCCGCCGACGGCGAGGGTCGCGGCGGTCATGGCGACGGTCCCGGTCCAGTAGGCCGCCTCCAGGATTCCCAGGATCAGGGCTCGCCAGTAGAGGTTGGCCGTTCCCGCCGGCGCGAAGCCGGGAGGGCCCGTCGAGCCGCGGCCGGAGTGGTCGCTCCCGGAAGTCGTCGGGGCGGGTTCGACCCGTTCGACCCGGAAGACGCCGCGGCACCCTTCGCAGATGTAGCGGGAGCCGCCGGGTCGGCGGGGGTCCGGTCGAAGGACGCCGGAGCAGTCCGGGCACCTCGGGGCGGGCGCGAGCTTGCTCCGGACGCGCTGCATGCCGACGGCCCCCGCCCCCAAGACGTGTCGGCCCGAACGCGGGCCCGGACCTCCAGTATGTCCGAGCCGGTTCGGAGTTCAAGCGAAAACGGGGCGCGACGGCCCGAAGGCCCGCGCCCCGTCGTTCTCGTTTCGCCTTGGGTCAGGGCTTGACGGCCTCGTCGACCTTCTCCTGGGCGGCGTCGGCGGCCTCCTTGGCCTTGTCGGCGGCGGTCTCGGCGCCTTCCTTGGCGGCGTCGGCGGCCTTGTCGGCGCTTTCCTTGGCGGCGTCGGCGGCCTTGTCGGCCTGGGCGGCGGCCTGGTCGGCCTGGGCGTCGGCCTTGCCGGTCAGCTCGTCAAGCTTGTTGGAGGCGGCGTCCTTGAGTTCCTTGGCCTTCTCGACGGTGGCGTCCTTGATCTCCTTGGCCTTGTCGGCGGTGGCCCGCGCGGCGTCCTTGATCTTGGCGTTGGCCGCGTCGACCTTTTCGCCGGCCTTTTCGGCGGAGTCGCTGACCTTCTCGCCGAGCTTGTCGACGGCGTCGCCGGTCTTCTGGAGGCCGTGGGCGACGGCGTCGCCGGCCGACTCCAGCTTGCTCCCCTCGGAGGCGTTCTCCAGCTTCTCGCCGGCGTGGCCGATGGCCTCGCCGGTGGTGGAGATCCCCTGGCCGGTGGCGTCGACGGCGTTCTCGGTCTGCTCGCCGCTGCACCCCGAGAGGGCCAGCGCCGCGGCCAGCCCGAACGAGGAAACCAGGCCCATGGTGTGTTTCATGCTTCGCATCATCTGGTCGTTCTCCTGCTCGCCTACCTCGCCGAGCGTTCCGCTCCGCGTCCTTACGCGGTCGTTTCGGCTCGGGCGCGTCTCCCCAAGGGATTCGTTTCACCCTCGCCAACATTCTAATACGGCGGACAGGGGTGTCGCGTTAGCACTTTCCGCGCCGCTCCCCGTATTCCGCCGTCGCGGATCGAGCTTCCCCCTCAAGCACTTTCCGCGCCGGTTTTCGACGCCCGTCGGCTTGACCTTGTGAGACACTTGTCTTAGGATGGGTCTCGCGAACGTCCGCGGTGGAACATGGTCAGCCCGGTCCCGACGTCGCGACCGTCGGGCCGTCGCCCCCGGCCGGGCCGGGCTCGACGTTTCCCGCCCCAGAGCCGAGACGACCCCCGATGGCCAAACGCCCCACGATCCCCGACTCGGAACTCGACGTCTTGAAAGTCCTCTGGCGCCGCGGGCGGGCGACCGTCCGCGAGGCGTTGGAGACGCTCAACGCGGCCGGTCGCGACTGGTCCTACGCCACCGTCGCCACCTTGCTCGACCGCCTGGAGAACAAGGGCCTGGTCGAGAGCGACCGCAAGGAACTGGCGTTCGTCTACACCCCGGCGATCAGCGAGCAAGAGGTCCGCAAGCGCCGCGTCGACGGCCTGCTGGACAAGCTCTACGAGGGCGATCCCGGCCTTTTGGTCCTGCACCTGTTGAAGTCCCATCCGCTGGATCCCGGCCAGGCGTCGCGGGTCCGCGAGGTCCTCGACGAGATGACCGCTTCCAAGTCCTCCAAGAAAAAGGGCTGATCCGGCGCGCCCTGGCGCGTAGAATTCCGACGTCGCGCCCGCGCCGGGACGATCGCGGGGCGACGCCGACGGAGGAGCGCCGGATGTCGCGACCGAAACGGTGGTACGACGCCGCCGCCGCCGACGCCTTGCGGGTGGTGCGGCGGTCGAGCCTGGACGAAGGCTACGCCCTGGAGCGCTGGCGGCACGCCCGCACGCCCCCGGGGCTGGCGGAGTGCCTGACGTACCCGCTCTCCGACGGGCCGGGGCTAGGGCTTCTGGTCCTCTTCCCGCCGGTCCTGTGGGTGCTGTCGCTGCCGGTCTACGACTTCATCGCCGTGTTGGAGCCGCTGACCAAAAGCGACTGGGCGCTGGGGCTGGTGGTGGTCCCGGTGTTCGTGCCGATGCTGGTGAGCTTCACGGCGGTCGTCGGCTACATGCTCCTGTTCCTGGGGCACGTGCTGGTGGCCAGCGCGATGGGGGAGAACGACCACCCGCGGTGGCCGGAATGGACGCCGGACGACGTCGCCGAGGGGCTCGGCCGCTGGATCTGGGCGCTCTTCATGGGCGCGGCGGTCGCCGTCCCGCCGGCCCACGCCTACTGGGAGCGTTGGGGCGTCGCGGTCGACTGGACCACGGGGATCGTCGCGACGGCCCTGGTCCTGCTGGGGGTCGGCTTCGGCCAGATGGCGCTGGCGGCGTCGCTGATGCACGACTCAATCCTGGCGGCCAACCCAGTGACGGTGGTCCTGGCGGCGCGTCGGATCGGCCGGGCGTACCTCTTGCCGACGATCGTCGCCAGCGTGGCCGCGACGGCGGTGGCGCTTGGGGTCTACGGCCTGCTCTACCACGTCCCGAGGATGTGGATCGAGGCCGTGGCCCTCTGGGGCTTTTGGGTGATGACGCTCTACGCCGGGATGGTGGTCATGCGGATGCTGGGCCTGACCTACCACGCCCACGCGATGGATCTGTACTGGTTCCGCCGCCGCCCCAAGTGGGCCACCGGCTCCCGGACCGGGCGGATCTACGCCAATTCCTGACCCCGCCTCGATCGATTCGGGGCGTTCGGATAAGATGGGCGCGATTCGCGCCGCGGACCTGGGCGACCGATCGGCGGTCGCGGGGGACTCGCGCCGCTCGCGTCCGTTCCAGGTCGCGACCCGACCCGACGAGGCTCGATGGAGGGGCCGTCCCCATGCTGATCAGTCCGAAGATCGAGGCCGCGTTCAACGCCCAGATCGGCCACGAGCTGGGCAACGCGCATCAATACCTGGCGATCGCCGCTTACTTCCAAAAAGAGGCCCTCTTCGGCCTGACCAAGATCTACGCCCAGCAGGCCGAGGAGGAGCGCGATCACGCGGCGAAGTTCGTCAAGTTCCTGCTGGACGCCGGCGCGTCCCCGCGGATTCCCGCGGTCGCCGAGCCCCGCAACGACATCGCCTCGGCCGTCGACGCCGCCCAGCTCGCCTACGACTCCGAGATCAAGACGACCGAGCAAATCAACGCCCTGGTCGACCTCGCCCTGGCCGAACGGAACCACGTCGCCCACAACTTCCTTCAGTGGTTCGTCGCCGAACAGCTTGAGGAAGTCGCCAGCGCCGACGACCGCCTGCGCGTCATCCGCAACGCCGGCCCCACCGTGATGATGGTCGAGGCCTACCTCGCCCACCAGTAAGCCGCTTCTCTCTGGGACGGCCCGGCTGTCCGGGCCGTCCTGGTCCACCGCCTCGCACACCTCTCTCCCGCTTCGCTGACGACCCGACACTTTTTCGCAAGCCGTCGCCAAACGGCCTTCTCCCCTTG